>NZ_JAEMVE010000108.1 GCF_029216045.1 Sulfurimonas sp. MAG313
AAATCTGAGAATCTTTGTTCCATTTTTGTGTGTATTCTTTCTGCATCTTCGTCATAACACATTGTAAAAAATGTAGACCCTGAACCTGAAAGAGTACTCATCAAGGCACCATTTTCATAAGCAAGCTTTTGAACAGTAAACAAATCAGGTAACATTTTCATTCTTTGTCGTTGATGGAAACGATCCTTTGAAGCGATTCTAAGAATTTCCCAATTTTCACTGTAAAAAGCAGCCACTAACAAAGAAGAATGAGACAGGTTATAGACTGCATTTTCTTTATTATAGGACTTTGGAAGTGTGGTGCGTGAATGCGCCGTTGAAATAGGTTTATTAGGAATAACCACCACTGCTTTTAAATACGGTGGTATATGTTTTTTTTCAGAAAACACTTTTCCTTTTTCAACCACGGCTGTATTAAATCCACCCATAACTGCTGGAGTTATATTATCGGGATGAGGCTCGTACTGTAAGGCATGGTTTAAGATGCGACGTCTACTAACGCGAACACCCGCAGCCTCATGTGCGGATGAAATAGCAGACACAATAACAGCAGACGAAGAACCTAATCCACGGGATAAGGGAACTTGGTTATGAAAGGTAAATTTAAAATTTTGACGCTTTTGTGTCAACTTATTATAGTGGTCATTAAAGATACCAACAAAAAGGTTATTGCCTTTAAGCTTGGGATTGTTTTCACCCTCACCTCGTACAGAAACCGAATGAAAACGAGATGGTCGTATATCTACCGTATTTCTTAAATCTAATGCTAAACCTAAAGAATCAAATCCTGGACCTAGATTTGCAGATGTAGCAGGAACGCTTATTATCATTATATTTATCCTTTGTGAGCCTAAGAAACATTACACAAGTCTACACAGCAGGTAGTACATATAAGGGTGTTGTTTCTTCTTGATAATCGCTCAGTTTAATATTTTTTGGAAGTTCAAATGGAGCATTTATAGGCTCTTCAAACTTTTTCGTCGTAATTATACCATTATCATGCATAAAATAAAGTTTAGCAAAGGCCTTAATTGGTTGATTTTGATTAAAGGTGAACGCATTCGTAGCAAAAAGTTTAATATCATTAATTATACAAAGGCTTTGTAAAAAGATATAAGCCACCTTTATAGCCATAAAAGAACCAGGTCCTCTTGTATAAACAATATTTTGAACCTCATGTTTTAGAAGAATTTCTCTAAAAAGTTTAGGAAGGGCTTCTGAACTGTATTCATCTGAAGAAAGTGTCTGAATTAAAGAGCCTTCTTCATAAACCCCAATAAGAATAGGTGAAGCAAGCTCTATTACTATAATATCAACCTTAGGCATAAGCGTGGGCTAGTTCCTTCGCCTGTGCACCTGAAAGTTCTATCACCTCATAATTAGCAGGATCTTTTAACAGGGCGATTGTCAACTTATGATTTAAGTCATGGCTTCCCGCAAAGGCTTCGTAGTTTCCTATAAAGTTTAATCCAAGTAAAGACATATCCCCAATAGCATCTAAAAGCTTGTGACGTACAAATTCATCAGGAAAACGTAAACCTTCAGGATTAAGTACCTTTTTATCATCAAGAACAACCGCATTTTCTAAACTTCCACCCAAGGCTAATCCCTTAGACCTAAGATATTGCACCTCATGTAAAAAGCCAAAGGTTCGTGCCTTAGAAATTTTTTCTTTGTATTCTGCCTTAGTAAAATTTAACGTAAAACTTTGCTCATTAATAACTGGGTGAGAAAACTTAATAGTAAAATCGTATTTTAAATCATCTGAGGGAGAAAGGGAAACATATTTATTTCCCTCTTTTACCGTGACTGTTTTTTTAATTTTTAATATCTTTTTAGGCATATCTAGTTCAATTAAACCCGCTTCATCTAAAAGCATACAAAAACTAGCTGATGAACCATCCATAACAGGAATTTCATCTGCATCAACTATTACTTTTAAGTTATCAATTCCATAGGCGTATACGGCTGAAAGCATGTGCTCTATCGTAGAAATAAAGTATCCATTTTTCCCAATAACCGTTGCCATCTGTGTATCTACAACATTTTCTGGCTTTAAAGGTATGCTCACATTGACATCAGAGCGAAAAAATTCTATGCCTCTTCCTGCTTCAAGAGGTTCTAATCGTAAACGTACAGGAACGCCTTTATGTAAGCCTATACCAACTAAGGATACAGGCTTTGCAATCGTTGTTTGTTTCATCCAATTTCCTTTATCACAATACCACTATCTTTATATTCAACAAGCTTTAAAGAACCTGTAAATTGTGAGGCATCTAACTCTTCTTCGTGAAAAATTACGGTACCTTTACCAATGTGTTTCAGTAAAAGATAGTCCCCATTTGATTTAATTAATCCGTCAATTATACCAAAAATTTGCAGACTAAAATTTGACTCAATAACCGCGCCTGAATTAATCCTAGATGTAAATACAAGATTTGAAGAAGCTTCAATAGATTCACCTGAACGAATTGGCCTAGTATATATAAGGGGCTGAACAGATACTTTCATCTCTTTTGCAAGGACGGCAGGGGAACGTTCTGTAGTTTGTAAGACAGCCGTGCTTCGTTTTTTTCGTGTAGAAAGTTTTTTTTCATTTGCATTAATATAAACAGCATTTCTATCATCTAAAAACCTTGTTGTTTCTTCATTAACTAGGCCTTTTAGAATCAGCAAGTGTCCTTGTAAAAGGGGGGCATTTTTTGAATAATAAGCCTTAAAGACTTCAATATCAGTAATCTCACATTCAAAACCTTTGAAGGTTTGCTGTTTAACTTTCATGACCTACCAATAAGCTTTTTAGCATTTTTCATAACCTCTGTTATGTTCAAACGGATCCAGTCCTTATCCATCCATTCTTCTGGACGAACTTCTATACCTTGCACCAGTACACCAAAATGAAGATGATCTCCCATAGCATAGCCACTTTTTCCCGTATTCCCTACTTGCTGGTTAGGCTTTACGGATTCTCCTGTATTGACTCTAAGACTTGAACAATGTCCATAAATAGTATACAGTCCCATCCCATGATGAATAATAGGCAAGTTTCCATAAATTCCATTTTCTTCTGCAAATACGGTCATTCCATAATTTTGTGTTCTAATTGCACCCATTTTAACAGAGGCTAAGTCAAGCCCTAAATGATACGACTCAGATACTTTTTTCTTCTTATAATAATACAAACGGTGATCTCCAAAACTGGCTACCTTCGCTGCATTTTTTAATGGATAAAAAGGTTTGATAGAGAAATTTGAAATCATCTCATCTGAAACCTTAGATGTCATCTCATGAATCACTTTTTCATTACTTGCACGTACCTCTTCATTTATAATTTTAAACTGTTCTATTGAATCCTCTATCCCCTGTGTTTCAGGATAGTCATAGGCTAATTCAGCAATTTTACCCTTTAAAAAACGATTCGATAGGTTAATTCTTGATTTTCTGTAAGATTTTGCCTTATGATAATACGGGATATGAACACGCATAGTATTCCCAGCCTTATCTTTAACAATAATACGTGCATCAAACTTTTTATCCCTAACAGGCCAAGCCACTAAAGAAGCATAATATCCTTCTTTATAAAAAGGTTGCACCTTAAATCTTTGTTTCTTGTTTACTTCTATATACAAGTCATCTAGATTTTCATCTTTGGCCTTAAAGATTACAAGAGCCGTTCCACCCTTATAAATCCCGTATGAATTACTAATTAAAGAAACTAAAGGCTTCTTTTTATCAATAATAAAACTTTTTTCAAGACTTACAGTATTTCCAGCAAAGAAATCCCACTTGGATACATCCACTGCATTTACAACAATTTTTACCTCTTTATCTTTAATTCCATAAGACATTTTTGGATATTCTATTTTAAGTTCTAGCTTAGTTTTTGCTACAAGAAGGGGTTCTTGGGCTAAAATCTTTTCCCCCTCAGATGAAATCATTTTCACTTCATACCATTTAATACCACTATCATCTTCAATCGTAATATCAATCGCTTCTTTTAAGTTCCAATATAAGTTTTTTGTTATCGTAACAACGGGTGCATTTCTTTCAAACATAACAGAATTATATAAGTATATAGCACCCGCGATGATGCCTCCAAAAATAATTAAAAATAGTATAGATGACGAATTGTTTTTTCTTCTCATAATGTGTATTGTTCCTTTAATTGTTTACGTAATTTTTAGATACTCTTGAATAATCTTTTCTTCTATCTCTTCTAAGGACTGTGCATCACAAACAAAACCAGCAGAATGAACATGTCCACCACCACCAAAAACTAAGGCCATCTTGTTCATGTCTAAACCATTTTTGCTGCGTAAAGAACCTTTGATACGAGTATTTTTTGTAAAGCGTAACATAAAGGCAAATTCGACAGTACAAAGGTCTAATGTCTCATGAAGGGCTTCTTCACAATCAACCTCGTACGCACCTGTTTCTTCAAAAAAACTTTGATGAACTAAGTTTGAAATTACTTTACCAGAGCAATGAAGTTTAGCCGATGCCAATATTTTTGCCTTCATGCGAATAGAAGCTAAAGAACGTGTTTTAAAAAGCTCTTTTGTACATAAAGCATTATCCGCTCCACATTCAACTAAGTCCGCAGCCATCAAGAATGTTCGCGCCTTTGTTTTTTCTGTTGAGAAGTTTTGAGAGTCATCTACTAAGCCAGCATATAAACACGTCGCCATCTTTGCATTAAGTTTAATCTCATTTGTTTTAAAAAAGTCATATAAAACTTGTGTTGTACTTATAGCAGAAGTATCTACAAGATTTATATCACCATAATTTGCATTGGACACATGATGGTCAATGTTCACTAACTGAGATTCAAGTTCTACACCTAAACGTTTCATGGCCCCACAATCAAAACTCAAGGCCAAATCATAATCTTTAGGTAAATAATGTTTAACCTTAGAAAAAAATGGTAGAAATGAAAGTGCTGGATTCATATTTTCAGTGACACAATAAAGGGAAACTTTTTTATGTAAACGTAAGACATGGGTATACATGGCAAGAGCCGAACCCATAGAGTCAGCATCAGGATTTAAATGTGCAATAATCAAGATATGTTTAGCATCGTCTAAGGCCTTAAGCAATGCATGCATTTATATCCCTTAAATTTTAGCGGAAGTATACTCATATATGGTTAATAAAGGGATTAATCATTAAAAAAAATCCAAACTTTTCAAGAAGAAATTTACTATCAAGTAGTATACAGCTTATTTTGATTATAATTCGAAGAACTATCTTTTATATAGGAAACACATGGCGATTACAATTAAAACTAATTATTTTCCTTCATTAGACAAGCCAAAAGTGTATCTTGTTTATATAATTTACGATAAATACATTTCATGGGAATTTTGCATAAATGTACTTATGGATGTTTTTCATAAGAAGCGAGACCAAGCAGAAGCCATTACAGATGAAATTCTCACCGATGGAGAAGGTCTTTGTGGAGCCTACATGTTTGAAATAGCAGAGTCCAAGGCCGAAACCATCGAAGCACTGGCCAAAAAAGAAGGTTTTTCTTTACAATGCTTAGTGGAAGAAGTCTAGTTTTCATCCCCACCCCTTAACTTCCCTTGCATTATCAATTCTAGCTGTTGTTACACCCTGAATTTTTTAGCTTTAATTATAATAAATACATGATATGCTTACACTCTTATAAAAAATAAAATCCTGAAATGAAAAAAAATGAACACTGATAAACGAAACCTTTTGGAAGAAAAACTTATGCAATTAGATGAAGTCCTTATAGAAGGAAAACATGTTTGTTTAGAACCTTTAAATATAAGGCATAAAGAAGAACTCTGTACTGCAATCAAAGATGGGAAACTCTGGAAGCTATGGGTAACACTGGTCCCTCATCCTGATGAGATTGATGATTTTTTTAGCTTTGCACAAACGTCTCACCAAAATGGTGATGGATTAAGTTTTGCAATATTAAACGAAGGAAAAGTAGTAGGTTCAACCCGTTTCATGCGTACCTGTTTATCCCATAAACGTACAGAAATAGGTTTTACTTTTTTAGCAAAATCCGCACAAAGAACAGCTGTAAATACAGAAGCGAAATTACTTATGTTAACACATGCCTTTGAAGTTTTAAATCTCAATAGAGTAGACATAATCACCGATGTACTGAATGAAAATTCAAGACGAGCCATACTTAGACTAGGAGCTAAAGAAGAGGGAGTTTTGCGTTCACATATGATAATGAAAGACGGTAGGGTCCGCGATTCAGTAGTGCATAGTATTATAAAAGAAGAATGGCCAGATATTAAGTCCAAATTAAAAATGAAGCTTGAGAGAAAATAATTATGATGGAAAACTTTAAAACAGCAATGATTGAAGTTTGTAATCAAAAGATAGAGGCTAAAGGCTTAAATGTAGGCTTATCTTTTTATGCATTTTTCAAAAATAAAAATGACAACCCAACTCTCCTCATGGAAGTAGCTCAGTGGTGGATACTCACCCATAAGTTAGACCATTTCGAAAAAGCTGATAAAATCAGACAACTACTTAAGGGCACCTTTAAGCTTTAGTAGTATAAAGTGTTCAAGATAATAAAATATATTGGTGCATTATGAATATCTTATATAAATTGATTTTTTTTAGCCTAGTATTAGTAAACATTGGATGTAATTCAACGGATTCATCTAGTACCCCTAGTAATCAAGTTATGCTTGTACCTTTAGGTGAAGCGGTGGTAGGTCTTAGGCTAGAAGGACCTCTATCTGGAAAAAAAGCGTATAAGTTAGATAAGCGTATTAATCTCCCTAACTGCTGGAACGATTCTGTTATTTGGACAGGGTCAGATCTATATTTTGGTTTAAGTTCTGCCAGTTTTACTAAACTTATTGCTGGTCAAGGGCTCATAAACGATCCAACTTGTTTACTTCCTAGAGCCCAAGTTAATAATGATTATTTTGATATTTACAAGGCAAAAATAGTTAATGGGCAATGGCAAAGTACCTATCAAAATATAGACCCTATTAACACAGAAGCCGGTGTTAGTGTATCTGGTTCTATTATGGCCTATACCCTTTACGATCCAAATGGAAATTGGGACATTTACATGACACAAAAAATGTCCGAAAATATTTGGAATAATCCTATTTCTTTTGAAAGAAATAGTTTTTGCCCAGAAGACAATGCTAATGTATACGCCAATGGAACAAAAATAATCTTTGAGTCTACTCGTTTAGATGGCATAGGAAGTTCTTGTGAAGCGAATTCAGAAAAAAAATCGTTATGGTTTAGTGAAAAAGTTGGCGAGAGGTGGAGTCTTCCAACTCTGATACCAGGAGTTCCCAATGTGGGAGAGAAAAACACTCAACCTTGGGTGGATGAAGCCAATGAATATCTTTATTGGACTTCAGATACACAATGTGCTTGCATACGCCGAGTTAAGTGGATTAATGATGCACCCATTGGTAAGTATGAGACCGTTATCAGCCCTGCCATTGAAGAATTAAGTCAAGGAACAGCGGATGGAAAAATTGTGTTTGTTGGTGAATATTCTCATTCAGATGACTACGCATTTTTCGCTTGTGCGCAAGCTAAAAAAAGTGGTGATGGTACCGACTCTAATCTTTTTAATGGGACATGGGATATTAATATCGATTTATGTGTTATTCCAAGACAATAAAAACATCACATAGTTTCGATAGTGACGCCCTATCTTTTCTTATCCATCTTGTACACATAAGCCAAAACCTCGGCAACTGCTTGAAAAAGGGCTTCTGGTATGGGTGCTTCTAAGTCAACTTCTGCGTATATAGAACGTGCTAATGGAGGATTTTGTACTATGTGTACTTCATTTTCTCTGGCTATTTTTTTTATTCTAAGAGCTACTTGATTGATACCCTTTGCAACAACTATAGGGGCATTATATTCACCTTCTTTGTATCTAATAGCCACCGCGTAATGGGTTGGATTTGTAATAACCACATCAGCATTTGGAACTTCTGCCATCATTCTTTTCCTTGACATTTCCATCTGTTTTTGACGTATTTTTGATTTTATGAGAGGGTCTCCATCCATATTTTTCATCTCATCTTTAATCTCTTGTTTACTCATCTTTAGACCATCAAAGTATTGTTTTCTTACAATAATAATATCTGCCATGGCGAAGACAAAGGTAATTAAAAGCATTACTAAGGCCAATAAGATAGCCTTATCTCTAAGCCATATTAATTGATCGTGCAAGGGAAAGGCTGTTACAGTAGGGAGTTCTTCAATAAAGAAAAAGAAAAAGATAAAACCAATACCTAAGGTAATAAAGGCTTTAAGTGTAATCTTTATTCCTTCTATAGCCTTCTTCATGGAAACAAGGTTTTTAATCCCTTTTATAGGGTCAATCTTTTTAAAATCTGGCATTAAAGGTTTTGTTGTAAACACAAATCCAAACTGAGCCAAACCCGCTCCTACACCAGCAATAGCAACTACAATGGCTAAAGGTAGCACCATTATCAAAATTTCTCTTAAAGAAATTATGCCAATTTCATAAACCAATTCTCTATCAAACTCTCGTGTAAAAAGAGAAAAATAATAACGATAAAGATTAAAATAATGATCTACAATAAAATCAAATAGAAGTAAAAAACCTAAGATGGCAACAAAAAGAGTAAAGAGTCCCGACATATCTTGAGACTTAGGAACATTTCCTTCCATCCTCGCATCATCAATCTTTTTTTGTGTAGGTTCTTCTGTTTTTTCCTGATCATCAGCCAATATTTTTTCCTTTTAGGAAAAAATCGGCAAAGGGCAAAGGGGTCCCTGCACTAGGGGGAAGAATAAGAGCTTGTTTTTTCTTCGAAAAAAGGTAAAGAGCAAAAGAGCAAAAAAGAAAGAACAAAAAGGTTCTTTCCTTTTCCCGATTTTCTTTTCCCGATTCCCGCTGAAAATGGATTAATCTCAAAAAAATCAATCCATTTTCATAGACATATCAATCCATTTAGACTGATGAATTAAAGCACCTGAACTAATGGCATCTACTCCAGTTTTTGCGTAAGACTCTATTGTTTCTAAAGAAATATTTCCACTAGCTTCAAGCAAGATATCAGGGAAGTTTTTTTGTTTATATTGAACAACAACTTCTAATTCTTTTGGTGTCATGTTGTCACACATAACTATGTCAGCACCCGCTGCCATAAAGGTTTTAGCTTGTTCGAAGCTTTCAGCTTCTATTTCAATTTTTGAAGTAAAAGGAATTTTTTTTCTTGCTTCTTTCATAAAACTATTAATATCACTAATCGTTTTTAAGTGGGTGTCTTTTAACATTAAACAGTCGTCTAATCCTAGACGATGATTCACTGCTCCGCCTAAGCGCGTTGCATATTTTTCAAAGATACGAAGTTTCGGACGTGTTTTTCTTGTGTCTAAGAGTTTTGTTCCATAAGGCTCAATTATTTCAACAAAGGAGTGCGTGTAGCTTGAAATTGAACTAGCATGTAAAAGCATATTAAGTAAGGTACGTTCTATGCGCAAAAGAGTATGGGACGTTCCTTTAATCTCAGCTAATAATTTTCCATCTTCAAAATACTCACCATCATTAATATGCCAAGAAATTTCAAAACCTTCTATCTCAGCTAAGGCATCTGCATAAACTTGACCCGAAAAGATACCTTCTGACTTAGAAATAATTTTTGCGGAGGCAGGGATAGCCTTTGAAATTAGTGCATATAAGTCCCCTCTTCCTACATCTTCAGCTAAGACCTCTTTTACAAAGCTTTGTATCATAAGGCCATCATTCTATCAAGTGCAACTTTGGCCCACTTTGCGGTTTCTTCTTCTATTGTTATTTCATTTATTGGTTCGCCATCATCAATAGCCTTAAGTGCAATATACACGTCTTCAAGAGTCGTTTCATTCATAGTTGGACATTCCGGTTTCGTTGAAGACAGCACATATGTGTTTTTAGGACGGAGTCTATTTACAAGATTAAATTCTGTTCCAACTGCAATCTTTTGTTCAGGATCCGCGTCTGCAATGTATTTAATGATTTGTGAGGTTGAGCCAACAAAGTCAGCCTTTGCACAAATTGAAGGATCACATTCAGGATGTACCGCAATTAAAATACCTGGATATTTTTTTCTATAAAACTTTATATCATCAAGAGTAAAAAGTTGATGCACCGAACAAAAACCATCATAACAAATAATATCTGCAGAGGCCAGGTCTTCATCAATACCAATAACCGCAGACTTTAAGCCCATATCAATAGCAATGTTTTGACCTAAACAACGATCGGGTACAAAAAGAATCTTTTTTCCCTCTTTCATAGCGCTTGTTATAATCTTTTTTGCATTTGAACTGGTACAAACCATACCACCCATTTGGCCTACTTTAGCCTTAACATCTGCATTAGAATTGATATAGGTAATAGGTAAGATGTTTTCAGTTAATACGCCCTGATTATTCATAGCCTTAACTGAGTCATCAAAATATAATGAGTCTATCATTCTAGCCATGGCGCAACAAGCAATTTTTGGCATTACTACGCGTTTCTGTGGACTTAAGACCTTAACACTTTGACCCATAAACCCTACTCCACAAAACAAAACAAATTTGGCATCGTCATCCATGGTTCTTTTTGCAAGTTCTAAACTATCGCCTGTTATATCGCCCATCTCAAAAACTTCATCTCTTTGATAAAAATGTGCAACTATGGTTACATCAAGCTTTTGTTTTAAAGCGATTATTTTTTCTTTATATTCTTCTTGTGTAAATGACAAAATACTTCCTAATTCTAAATTAGACCTTTTTAATTACAAAGTCTATTAATTAATGCAAGTATAACAAATTTTCTACTACACTTCTCCCATCTATTTAATCTAGGAAAAATATGGAATTTTTATTTAATATAAATGGTCAGTTTTATTTAGCAGCTTATTTGATTGGTTCAATCCCTTTTGGACTGCTTCTAGCCAAGTTTTTTGCAGGTGTTGACATCAAAAAGGAAGGCTCACAAAGTATAGGCGCTACTAATGTTTTACGTGTTGTAAAAGAAAAAGATCCTAAATTAGCTAAAAAGCTAGGGGCTATGACGCTTATCCTTGACGCACTTAAAGGACTGGTTGTTTTAACCTTAGCCATTTTGATGCAATTGCCCGAATCTACTCTTTGGGGTATCGCTGTATTGGCAGTTGTGGGTCATTGTTTTAGTCTTTATTTATGGTTTGAAGGTGGAAAAGGTGTTGCTACTGCCCTTGGTGTTCTTATCCTTATGCTCCCTTTAGAAACAGCAATCGCACTTTTAGTCTGGGCATTTATGGCAAAGGTAGTTAAAATTTCTTCACTATCTTCTTTAGTTGCCCTTGTTGCCTTAGTCCTTGCTTCTTTTATTCTCCATCCTGAAATGTTCCACGCTCCTTTATTGCTTATTGGCTTTATTGTTGTGTACAAACATATCCCAAATATCATTCGTCTCTTTAAAGGCGCTGAGAAAAAAGTCATTTAATGACTATAGAGATAGAAGACCTAACATTTAAATGTATTATTGGTCTTTTAGACTTTGAACGTATCACCCCTCAAGAAGTTATTGTTAATTTAAGTATTGATTATAACTATATCAATGAATTTATTAATTATGCACAGGTTGCCCAACTTATAAAAAAGCATCTACTAGAAAAAAAATATGAATTACTTGAAAATGCCTTAGAAAATCTTTTTAATATTATTTCACAAGCATTTCCCCTTATAGAAAAACTTCATATAAAAATCACAAAACCTAATATCCTACCAAATTGCCGAGTTTCCGTCTCTAATATTAAAGTTTACTGAGAGAATTTTTAAATTTACCTAAAAATAACTTTAAAATTTTCTAAAACTGTGTTATACTTTCGCAAAATTTAACTAACGAGGACGCTGAATGCGCATTCTTATTATAGAAGATGAAGTAACACTAAACAAGACACTAGCTGAGGGACTTAAAGAGTTCGGTTATCAAAGCGATGTTGTTGAAAATGTAAAAGATGGTGAATACTATCTTGATATTCGTAACTACGATTTAGTTCTAATGGATTGGATGCTTCCAGATGGAAATGGTATCGATATTATTGGTAATATTAAACAAAACACTCCTAAAACTTGTGTTGTTGTAATCTCTGCAAGAGATGATAATGAGTCAGAAATTGAAGCACTTAATGCTGGTGCGGATGATTATATCCGTAAGCCTTTTGACTTTGATGTACTTGTAGCGCGTCTTGCTGCTCGTTTACGTTTTGGTGGTTCTAATATCATCGAGATTGAAGACCTAGTTATCAATCCTGAAGAAGAAAAAATTACTTACAAAGAAAAAGACATTGAACTTAAGGGTAAACCTTTTGAAGTATTAACCCACCTTGCTCGTCACAGAGACCAGATTGTATCTAAAGAACAACTTCTTGACGCTATTTGGGAAGAGCCAGAATTAGTAACTCCAAATGTAATTGAAGTTGCTATCAATCAAATTAGACAAAAAATGGATAAACCATTAAATATCACGACTATCGAAACAGTTCGTCGTCGTGGTTACCGTTTTTGCTTCCCTAAAGAAGTTTAAACCCTTTTCTTAGCTCCTTTGGGCTAAGAAATCTTCCTTTATTGTTCCCTTTATATTTTCCCCTTTCATTCTTAACTCTATTTTCAGTATAATCCTTTAAAAAAGACTCATAATGCTTACCTTTCAAAAAAGTATACGTTCCAGATTTCTTATTCAACTACTGGTTGCTTCGGCGGCTCTTATATTTATTTTCTCTTCTATCTTGTATTTATTTATTCAACAATCTATTTATGATGATAAGAAACAAGAGCTTATGTATGTTGCTAAGCATGTTGTTTCTTATGAATCTATACAGTCCGTTTTAGATGGGACTGATTCAATTCCTGGTTTAAAAATTGAAATGTATGAAGACCTAAGTTTTGATGGTTCAATTAAGCTTCTTGAAAGTGATGAAAAAACTAAAACCTATTTAAGTTTAATCTATCCCTTTGATATGAAAAACCATTCCTATATCAAAGTCACACAAGATATCACTAATACAAAAAGACTTCTAGAAAAGATTTTAAACAGTATTTTCATTATAAATATATTAGGTTTCATCATCATCATTATTTACGCGGTCACTCTTTCTACTATGCTTATAAAGCCTATCAAAGAGTTAACTCATAAACTTTCAAATATGAATGAGCATCTCATTCGCCCTATAAAAACGCAACAACTTCCAATTGAATTTTTACCCTTGGGCGAGACCTTAAACCATCTTATTGCACGATTACAAAACTTTGTTAAATATCAAAAATAACTTTTTATAGGAACCGCACATGAACTCAAAACCCCTCTCGCTGTAATGAAGTTAAAAAACCAAGTAATCCTAATAAAAAAGCGTGAGGCTCAAGAATATATAAACGCTATTAAAATAAACAACAAAACTATTGATGAAATGAATAAAATTATTGTAGATATCTTAAAAATTGGGCGCCAAGAAGGAGCTCAACTTGAAGCCCCGCAAAAAGTTGATGTTATTGCTTATTTACGCACTAAGGGAAATGATTTTAAACTTCTAGCTGAGAATGAAGGTAAACTTTTAGAAATGGATTTTCAGCCTGATCTTTTTATGGCTACCTTACAAAGTACCCTTTTAAATCAAATTGTACAGAATTTTCTACAAAATGCTCTGAAATTCACACCTTCTGAAAAAAATGTTTTACTTAAAAGTTTTCAAACAGAAAATGGTTTATGTATTCAGGTTATAGATGAAGGATTAGGCGTAGATGAAAGCTTTGATCATTTTGCTCCCTTTAAGCGTTCAGGTAGTAAAGGTGGGGTTGGTTTAGGTTTATTTTTATCAAAAAGTGCTGCTGACGCTCTTAATGCTAAGATTAGTATAACCAACAGAGTTGATGGAATAGAAGGTACCGTTGCAAGCTTAGAATTAAGCTCTTCTTTGTCTTGTGTCCTTCCTTCAGCTAAGTAATTTGAAATAGAGTCAAAATTTAAAACAACTTCAAGCTTTGTTTTGTTATAAATCTCTATCCAATTTTCGGGTTACAAGACCCCATACTGATATAAACAATTTAGTATAATATAAGGTAATAAATGTCTTTGTTGATAAATGACGAATGTATAGCGTGTGACGCGTGTAGAGAAGAGTGCCCAACTGTGGCAATTGAAGAAGGTGATCCAATATATGTAATTGATCCCGATCGTTGTACAGAATGTGTTGGTGATTATGATGAACCAGCGTGTATTGCTGTTTGTCCTGTTGATTGTTTTGTTCTTGATAAAGATAATGTTGAAACAATCGCTGAATTAAAGTTTAAATACGCACAAATACAAAAAGAAGAGCGCTAAATCCTTGGCAAAACGAACAGCAGTAATTGACATTGGTTCAAACTCTGTCCGCCTTGTTATTTTTGAAAAAACAAGTCGATTTGCCTTTCATATTTTACATGAAGCAAAATCGCGTGTGCGTATAAGTGAAAATGCCTATAAAAACAATGCCCACCTACAAAAAGTGCCTCAAGAAAGAGCCTTTTCAGCCCTCAAAGAATTTTCTTATATAATAAAAGAATACAAGGTTACAAAAACTTTATGTCTAGCAACCTCCGCTCTTAGAGACGCTCCCAATAGAAAAGACTTTATAAAAAAAGTAAAACAAGACCTAAATATACATATAAAAGTAATTAACGGCGAACGTGAAGCTTATTTAGGTGGCCTTGCGGCTGCAAACCTTTTATATTTAGACTCAGCACTAAGCGTAGATATAGGTGGAGGTTCAACAGATCTGTGTTTATATGAAAACAGACAAATTTCTCAAACCTATTCTCTTAATCTAGGAACAGTACGTCTTAAAGAGCTGTACTTTGACAATGAAGACCTTAAAGGAGCTCAAGCTCATATTGACTTAGAATTAAAGAAACTTCCTTCTATCCTTAAGCATGAGACGATTATAGGTATTGGTGGAACTATTCGTTCTATTTCAAATATGATTATGCAAAATAAAGACAACTCTTTTAAAAAGATACATGGTTTTTGTTATCAAACAGCGGATCAAAAATCTTACTTTAAACAAATATTACAAGCAGATAAGCAAGTGCTCATAGAACTTGGAGTGAAAGAAGAACGATTAGACACGATTCAAACAGGTTTACTTATTTTAACAAGCCTTATCAAACATTTTAACAGTGTTAAACTGATAAGTTCTGGTGCAGGTATACGTGAAGGTCTCTTTTTATCTGATTTGTTACGTTCTCAACACAATGCCTTTCCTAAAAACTACAATCCTAGTGTGAAAAGTATTTTAGACCGCTTTAGTGTAGAAAAAAAGCCATATCTTTATAAACGCTCATCCCAACTCTTTGATCTTGTATCTAAAGAGTTAAAACTAGATGAAAACTATAAGTCTTCTTTTTTAATAGCTATTAAACTTTCTCAAGTTGGAAAAGAAATTGACTTTTATGAGTCCCACAGACATGCGTATTATATACTGCTTAATGGTCTTAATTATGGATTTTCGCATCAACAGACCTTACTTATCTCGAGCCTAGTAAGATATCAAAGAAAGAAACAAGCACCTGAGTCACATATACTTAAATATAAAGCATATTTACCAAAGACTGAAACCTTACATGCCTTGAGCTTTTTAATGCGACTTTGTATCGATTTATTTAATAACTTTGAAGCCAAAGAAGAGATAGAATTCACATTAAAGGATAAAACACTCTTAGTGAAGACTACAGACAGTTATCTAATGAAAGAAAGATTGAATGACCTTAGAGACAATGCCTTATTAAATATTGATATTTCTTCGTAAACAAACCCCTCAAAAGATTCCAAACCAAGAAACTTTCTAAAAATAAAAAGATTGTCTAGAAATTTTGTCCAATAGTAAATTCAAAAGAAGCCGTTCTATCTCCTGGTTGTGCATCAACAGGGTCTGAGAATATCAATTGTATTGGGCCCATAGGAGAGTGCCATTCAACCGCTAAACCATATGATGACCTAGCAATCTTATCTTCAAAATAACTCGAAACAACTGTAGGATCATCTCCAAGATTTTGACCATATCCTCTTAACCAACCATAATCATAAAAGGCCGACAAACGAAGTTTTGCTGAGGGTAAAAGTGGAAAGTTCAGTTCAAAGGCATTCGTAAACATCGTTCTACCACCAATTCTTCGCCCTAAACCATCTCTTGGAGATAAAGAATACGACTCATAACCTCGTAACGAGCCAACCCCTCCCATATAAAAACGTTCCGCAGTTGGAAGATTGGTTCTAGCATTTTTGGATTGATCATCATAAAATATATGTGAGATACGTGTCTTATAACGTAAAATAAGATCAAAACCTACATATTCTTCTAGTCCCTTATAAATTTTAAAGGTATTATTACTTTTAATAAATTCTGATGTTCCACCAAGTCCTGCGTATTCTAAACTTGCTCTTGCAACGATACCATTTCTAGGTACATAAAAATCATCTGTATTGTTAAAACTTACTCCAATAGTTACCGCTGACTTTTCATAGTCTTCAAATAAAATCTGATCTACATTTGTAAGGTTTGTATCTGACGCAATGTCGCTATAGGCTGATGCAGCGTATGTATAATTAAGTGATCCACTTAAAAAACGTGTTAATCTTCGTCCAAGTCCAAGACCAATTCCCTTCGTTGCAATAGTATAATCTGTAAAAATTGTTTCATTAATATACACAGAAGAAGAACCTGAAAAATCACTATCATTTAAACGTTGATTACTTACATTTATACTAAAACTTTTAGTTCGTTCTGAGGTTTCAGTTGAAAAACCCATATTAATTCCCGAACCAAATATATTTCTATCTGAAATAGACGCAGATAATAAAATACCACCAAAACTTCCATATCCCCCACCAAGTTGAATATTTCCAGTTTGTGTTTCTTTTACCTTAACAATCAAATCCATAGTGTTTTCATCAATACGTTGTTCTTCTATGGTCGTTGATTCAAAGTAACCCGTTCTTTGTAAAGAGTTTCTTGAATCTCTAATATCTGTTAATGAATACAAATCTCCTGGGGCTAAATAAATTTCACGTCGCGTAATTCTATCGAGGGTACGTGTATTTCCCGAAATAAGAACATCTCTAATAAATACTTTTTTACCTGGACGGATTTTGTAAATAACATCAACCGTATGGTTTTCTTTGTTCTTACGTAAGTCTGGAGAGACTTTAACATAAGCATAACCAAGATTAGCGATTATAGTTTTAACTCTATCGGAGTCTTCTCTAAAGGTCTTGATGTTAAAAGCTTGATTAACTTGAAGCTGAATCACCTCACGAATAACTTCATTTTCAATAACATTCACTTCTTGCTCTAAAACTATATCATTTACCGTATATTCTTCGCCCTCATGCACTGTATACGCCATATTAGCAACATACTGAGAGAAGTCCACTCGAACAAAAGGATCATCAATTTTAGAATCTAAATAACCATGTTGCATGTATAAGTCACGCATACGTAGAGGATCATATTGAAGGTCTGTTAGCTTCATTTCTCCATCATTACGTCCCCAAAACCAACCCATCCATTGATGTTCTTTATTGGCTATAACCTCATTAAAATCTTCTGGTTCAAATACTGTCATCCCCTCAAATGACATTTTTTCTATAATGATATTTTCGCCTTTTTTCACCTTAAATACTAAACTAATACTTCCATTATCTAAGGTAGTCACTTCAACTTCAACAATGGTATCAATATAACCTTCTTGGGCAACGACTTCAATCAGGCGCTTTTTCGCCTTTTGAAGCTTTTTCTTATCGTATAAAGTACCTTTTTTTAGATTTAGAAGCTGAATACTGTCTTCTTCACTAAAATCCCCATATCCTTGAACATCTATACGCGAGATGATAGACTTCTCTGCAAAATGATAAATCAAAACCCCGTTTTCTTCACTTACATATATATCTGTAAAGTATCCAAACTTAAAAAAACGCTTTATAGATTGATCTATTTTCTTTTCCGAAAGCCTATCCCCTACTTCAAAACCAAGGCTTTCTAAGGCCACAGGGTGAGACAAATGCACTAGTCCATCAAACTGTATATCATTAACAATTTTTGCTTGTAAGAGTATGACACTAAGAACTAATGTCAAAAAAAGAAATCTCATTTATAACCTTTGAAAAAAATACTATTTTATAAGTCTAAGATTTTATCGAGAATGGGGTTAAAAAACATTAAAACTATAGGAAAAATTTATGAAGAAGTGACACAAGGTCTCAAAATGTCACTTTAAATGAAAGTTTGTATACTAAAAAGACTTAATTCTTTTCCCATATCCATTGTGTGCCTTCGCTTTTTCCTGACTTCTTTTTTTCTTCCTCTACCGAAGAAGGGTTCATTTTTGCATATAGAACAGGGTCAAAGCTTCCTGATTCACAAGCAAAACGGCAAGGTTTTATCCAGTCAAGTGCAAGATTGGTATCTACTCCTTTTTTTTCAAGACTATCGGCTAACCAATACGAAGTATCCTGGCACGAAAGATTATCAAAATGGCGTTTATTTATACACGCGGTAGCTACTTCGCTTAAGACTGTTTTTTGATCAGCTGCATTCATAATATCAAAATCTTCTCTAGTGTACACAAGAGTTGATAGATTTAATCCCATATCATCTTTGTGATCGTACCAGACCAAGGCCTTATCGCCAAAAAAAATAGGCTCCAATTAAAAATAAAAATGATAAAGTTACTATTTTACCTATATCAACGTTTCCGCTCATGCTTTTCTCCAAAATCATATTGTTTAACATATTTTACTCAAATATTATATAGTTTAAGGCATAAGAGTAAATATTATGTCCAATGCAGCTTAAGTGACCTCTTTTATTTACAAATTTTCTGAGTCTGTGTTGTTTTTATACATGTTGAGTTGGTGGCGGAATAGTTTAAAGGAAGGGAGTAAGTAAGAGGACTACTCCTCCCTTAGATTAGAAGTTTATTATTTAAGTTTTCCATTTCCATAATGTTTAAAAAGATAATCAACGACAGAAGAGGCATCTTTTTTAGATATATCCATTCCAAAAGCATTTTCCATCTTCTTTACCTTACCAGACCAAAAAGCCTTTGACTGAGGTCCTTGATTTATGATGTAGCCAAAAGAATGACAGGTTAGACATTGTCCTTGAATCGTATCAAAGTGCTCGCCCATCTTGATTTCATACGCAATATATGGAACCGCCATCTCTTCCTTAACCTCTACTGCATTAAGCGAACTTAGAGCTAAAAAAGCTGTAAATAAAAACTTATACATTATACCACCTCGATTGTAACAGTATCAATACCATTATATTTGTAACCACCATGGTTCCATTGTATTTCTTCAGCTAAAGGCTGAACTTCACCAGCTAAATTAATTGCCTTAGACATAATTTTCACCTTTCCGTAAGTACCGGGTTTAAAGGTATAACGAAATGCTCTAAATGAGTAACGTCCCAACTTTCCATCATCTAAAATAGATGCTTCCCAGGTTTTACCACCATCTACAGAAACTTGAACTTCTTTAATTCCCTTACCTTGATCAAAGGCAACCCCACGTACTGTTGTATGAGAGTTATAATATACTTTTGTATCATTAGTTGGATAACCAATCATCGACTTTACATTCATCGTTGTAATCGGCTTGGTTTTAATCTTTTTATGAGAACCAGGTTCTTCACTTTCTGTTGCATTATCTGGAATGCGGTAGGCCACATCCATAAAAAACAGTTCTTGATATTTTTCTGTGATAGTTAAATTTGAAAGCATTTTAACCCATGAATCTGAATAATATCCAGGTATAATTAAACGCACAGGGTATCCATTTAAATAAGGAAGTTCTTCCCCATTCATTTCATAAGCAACAATAACATGATCACCTAATTCTTCCATATGCATTTCACGAATAAAGTTTGGTGTTTTGTAATAAGCAGCCTTATCTAAGCCATAAAAACTAATCCAATAATCTTTAATTTTTAGACCGGCACGGTCTAATATATCTTTTAAACGTGCACCCTTCCATGTTGCATTTCCAATGGCTCCATTGCCCCATTGTATACCACCTGCGATAGGGGAAAAAGAAGACCTTCCATTGCCACCACATTGAAGAACTGAAGTAACTTCAACCGGTTCAAACTCAGTTTTTAATTGATCAAGTGTAAATTCTAGTTCATTATCAACTAAACCATTTACTCTTAGTCTATAAGTATTTAAATCTACAAATGTTGGTATTTCTGGCATATGCCATCTTACAAAAAAGTGATCATTAG
Organism: Sulfurimonas sp. MAG313; assembly: GCF_029216045.1. Classification (GTDB taxonomy): domain Bacteria; phylum Campylobacterota; class Campylobacteria; order Campylobacterales; family Sulfurimonadaceae. The sequence continues at coordinate 20,277 of NZ_JAEMVE010000108.1, forward strand.
GTGTGATGACTTGAGAAAAAACTTCTCTTGGTGTCTCAAGAAGGGGTGGTCTATCTGAGTATGTAATCATTGGGCGTTTCTGTGGAAAAGCAACCTTTGACATTTTTTGTCCATCTAGGGGTTGAGAAGCTGCTTCTAATGAGCTTGCAACAGCTGCTGCACCTGCAACAACTAAGGACTTTTTAAAGAAATCTCTTCTTTGCATATCATGGCCTTTATTTATAATTATAATTTGTTTATGAAATAATACCTGAAAATTTATCTATTAGTTTTATAAAATAAAAATGATATAATATTAAAAAAAATTTATCATTTTATTCTCTAAGAAGGTGGTCTTTATGTTTTCTTTGCGTCAAATTGAATTATTCATCTCTGTATCTAAGGCGAACACTCTTATTGATGTTGCTAATACTTTTAAAATGAGCCAATCTGCTATTTCTATGTCACTTAAAGAACTTGAAAACAATTTAGATGAAAAACTTTTTGAACGCGTGGGAAAAAAGCTGGTCTTAAATGAAAGGGGTCGGCTATTTTTAAAAGAAGTCCAACCTCTTTTCATTCAACTTAAAAGTTTACACCAAAGCTTTACTCAAAATCATTTTCGTGGTGAGATTAATGTAGGAGCAAGTTTAACAACTGCACATTATCTCATGCCACAAATTATCACCTCGTATATGAGAACCTACCCTGATGTTTCAATTAACCTTAAAATGGCCAACACTGAAGATATTGCGAGTATGGTTGAAACTGGTACGGTTGACTTAGGCCTAATAGAAGGAAGTATAAATTTATCTACCGTTAGAGAAGAAGTGATATCTTCGGATGAACTTATTGTAGTTACTTCAAATAAAGAGTTGACAAAAGAAAAATTTATCGACCAAATTCTCGATAAACAATGGATATTAAGGGAAAAAGGTTCAGGCACACGATCTGTATTTTTAAACCAAATTAAACCTTTAGACAAGGAACTTAACCTCGTTTTAGAACTTGAGCACACAGAAGCTATAAAAACATTCTTAATTTTGGACAAAGATTATATTTCATGCTTACCTCGTATTTCTGTTGCTACCGAACTTAAAGAAGGTAAACTTTTTCACCTACCCATTAAAAATCTAAGATTTACACGAGACTTTTCTCTGATATTTAATAAAAAAAGAACCCTAACCTTATTGATGCAAGATTTCCACACCCATATACTTAAAATTATTAAATAAAAGTGACAAAATTCTCTTTGAGAGGTGCCTTTTAATACATTTAATGTATAATGCAAGTATATATGTAACCAAAATTTCACAAAGGAGCCTTTCTATGCTAATGACAAGAGCAAGCGAATACGCTTTATTATCCCTCGTAACATTAGCAAAAGCAAGTACTCCAATAGACACCGAAACATTGGCCCATGACTTAGCCATTTCTAAAAGCTTTTTAGCAAAGATTCTTCAGTCCTTAGCACGGGAAGGAATTTTAAAATCATATAAAGGTGTAAAAGGAGGCTTTGTCTTAATTCAAGCCAAAGAAAAGATTACTCTTTTGCAGATTATGAGAGCCGCTGAAGGAAAAGACCCTTCTGTTTTTGATTGTTCCGTAGGTGTGGGTAACTGCCCTGCTGAAAAAGAAGACTCGTGTCACATTTATCCTTTTATACATAACTTACAAGAGCGTATTGATGATTTTTTAGAAGACATGACCTTAGCAGATATTTTAGAGAAAGAGACTGTATAAGTAGTGGCTAGAAAAAACAAGACCGCTATACTAGGACTACTCACCCCTTTATTAGAATTTATAGTAAAGACCCGAGACCTAAGTATTGTCTTTTTTGTTATGGCAATTCTTGCTATTATCATTGTTCCTCTTCCATCAGGTCTATTAGACTTTATGTTGACGATTTCTATTTCTATAGCCGTTTTAATTATCTTAATCTCCTTATACATACCAAAACCTACCGATTTAACCACCTTTCCTACCCTAATCTTAATCATCACTCTTTTTAGATTGTCTTTAAATGTTGCTACAACAAGAATGATTTTATCCCATGGTCATGAGGGAACGGAAAATGTATCTGACATTATTTCTAGCTTTGGAGACTTTGTTGTAGGTGGAAATTATGTTATTGGTATCATTGTTTTTTCTATCTTAGTGCTTATTAACTTTATGGTTATTACTAAGGGTTCGACTCGAGTAGCTGAAGTCGCTGCAAGATTCACCCTTGACGCGATGCCTGGTAAACAAATGGCCATTGATGCGGATTTAAATGCTGGTCTTATAGAAGAAACAGAAGCTAAAGAAAGACGCGCAGCTATCTTACAAGATGCTAACTTTTACGGAGCTATGGACGGTTCGGCAAAATTTGTAAAAGGTGATGCGGTTGCTGGTATCATTATTACTATTATAAACATCATTGGTGGATTTTTAATTGGTGTCTTTCAACATGGTATGAGCGTAGGCGATTCCGCCTCAGTCTTTACTATCTTAACCATTGGAGATGGTTTAGTTTCTCAAATTCCTGCACTCATCATCTCTACGGCTACAGGTATTATGATTACGCGAGCTTCAAGTGATCAAACGAATTTTGCTGAAGGTACTATCAACCAACTTATGGGGAATGCAAAGACCCTTCTTATCGTTGGGGGGATTATGATTATGTTTGCCTTAGTCCCTGGTCTCCCTACTTTTTCTATGGGTTTTGTTGGTCTTATCTTTTTAACTATGGGATATCTTATTTTACAACATGAACGAGGAGATCTTAAGCTTTTTCAAGGAAAATCTAGTTCAGCAACGAATGAAGATGGAAGCCCTTCCTCTCAAACATCAGGTGAGCACACTTCAGCAGATGGAACACAAGCACCTAAAAAGAGTAATGAAGAAATTAAAAAAGAAGAAGATGCTGCACTTGAAGATATATTAAAAATAGAGATGCTAGAACTTACTCTTGGATACCAACTTATCCGTCTTGCAGATTCAGGTCAAGGGGGAGACTTATTAGAACGTATTCGTTCTATGCGACGTAAAATCGCCTCAGACTTTGGTTTTTTAATGCCTCAGGTACGTATTCGTGACAATTTACACCTAGACCCTAGTCAATACCAAATCCTTTTAAAAGGGGTGGATATAGGACATGGTTCTATTCAACCTGATAAATTTTTAGCTATGGATTCGGGTATGGCTACAGAAGAGATGGAAGGGGAAAAGACAAAAGAACCGGCCTTTGGTTTAGACGCTATTTGGATACGTCCTGAACTCAAAGAAGACGCCATTATGAATGGGTATACCGTGGTTGATCCTTCTACCGTAATCTCTACACATATGTCTGAACTCGTGAAAACCCACGCTGAAGAACTTCTAACAAGGCAAGAAACACAAACCCTTATCGACAAACTTAAAAATGATTTTCCTGTTGTGGTAGATGATGTTTTAAAAGTAGCAAGCATTGGTCTTATTCAACGTATTTTCAAGGCACTTTTACATGAAAAGATACCTCTTAAAGATATGCTTACTATTTTAGAAACCGTAGCAGATATCGCCGAATATAGTAAGAATGTGGATGTAATTGTTGAACAAGTACGAGCGAAATTGGCTCGTGTAATCACCTCTTTATATAAGGACGCGGAAGGAAATATCAAGCTTTTAACCTTTGATACGTCTACAGAACAACGCATCCTAGAAAAGTCCACCGAACAAGATGGAGTAAGAAACCTAGCTCTTAATGTGGGAGAGATCAACAACCTCATTCAAGGCGTTAGCGATAAGGCAAGCACCTTACTTCAAAAAGGGGTCTCGCCTGTTATCTTAATTGTAGATCCTCAACTAAGAAAACCCTTAGCAGAGATATTTGAAAGATTTAATCTTGAAGTTATCGTACTATCGCACGCTGAAATTGATTCAAATGCTAAGTTTGAAGTTATGGGAAGTATATCCATTGAGATATAAGTTATAATATAATTAAATGAAGGCAAATTAATGAACACAATACACCACCTTTCGCACATAGACCTAGACGGATATAGCTGTCAACTTGTTATGAAAGAAGCTTATGAAAATATTAAGTTTTATAATGCCAATTACGGAGCAGAAGTAGGAGAAAGATTAAATGAGATTCTTGAAGCCCTTAAAGCAAATAAAAAAGATGCAAGTGTCTTAATAACAGATTTAAATCTTACTATGGATGAATCTAAATGGATTTCTAACGAGATACAAAAACTAAAAGACTACGATAAGATTACTATTAAACTTCAACTTTTAGACCATCATGGAAGTGGTCAAGACTCAGCCAATAAGTTTGATTGGTATTTATTAGATACTACACGTTCAGCAACGCAAATCACCTTTGATTATGTGAATGAAAATTTTTCTTTAAGCCCTGAAGCTATGGCTTGGATTAAGCCTTATGTAGCCATCGTTGACGCGGTTGATTTATGGCACCAAGAAAAGCATGATGCCTTTGAGTATGGAAAGGTATGTATGCGCCTTGTCACAGAAACACGTGAGCTTAATCGCGTGATGTTTTCTAATGCAGACAGAGATTATAAACATGCCCTACTTTTTGAAGCCGCTCAAATGCTTCCCTTAGATAATTCAAACATCTTATTAGATGAAACCATTCATGCCCTTAAAAAGAATTATTTTAAAAAAGACAATGATGACACCTTAGACAATCTAGCAACGGCATTTATTGTTGAACTTTTAGGTGCCGCTAAAGCAGATAAGACTATCTACTATAAAGGCTATAAAGGTTATCTTTCTTACGCACTAGGAAACACCTCAATCGTTGGAAATGCTTTTTTAACTACTTATGATGAATATGATTTTATCGTAGATGTAGGTCCAAGAGGGACTATGAGTTTAAGAGCGAGTAATAAGGTAAATGTTTCATTAATTGCAAAAGAATGGGCAGGAGGAGGAGGACATCCTAATGCTTCGGGTGGAAGGCTCTCCGGCTTTAAAGAACAGTTTAGATATGACAAGGTAAAAAGACAGATTCAAAATGTTATTGACGACTGCGAGTCACGTGCAGGTACTTTAGAGTATAAAAAAGAAGATACCTAAGTATCTAATTTTGACCCGGTGTCAAATCCCTATTCGCAAGATTTTCTAATAAGACCGTTGCATATGCCCCTTTAGGAAGATTAAAAGAAAGCTCGAAGGTCTTATCTTTTTGTTTATACTCATGTCGTATAGACTTAGGATACACAATAGCTTCTCTACGTGTTCCCATAGCATTTACAGTAAGATCATCAAAATGATGTTCTATCTCTGCGGCCATTAATTTAGCTCTCCAAGCCTTTGTTCCTGCTAGGAGTCCTGTTGGAACTATTTTATGCTCTTTATAGGGTTTACGAATCTTTTGAATATCGCTTATATTGATCCATTTTTTTGTTTTATATTCATAGGCGATATCTCCTGGTAAGATTTTTAAAAGACCGACTTGATTTTTAAGTAGATCGCATTCATCTTGAGAAATATTCATATTTACAAGAAGTTCTTCGCAATCTTTTGTTTCAATATCTAAAGATATTTCTATGCGCTTAGCCAACCAGTCATTAAACAAATACGACTGATAAGAATGAAGCATAATCCTATGAATTTTCTTATCCTTCATCACAAGTTCACCTTGAGCCACATCTCGTGCTTTTTCAAAATTACCCGAATCTTTTCCAAAACGTTGGTACCCAAAATAATTAGGCATTCCATGACGTTGAATCTCTTTTATAACATCTTCTAAATCACTCGCGGTCTGGGCATTGACCTCATGCAAACGGATAAAGAAGTTATTTCCCTTTAAATCTCCAATAGACAGCTTTTCCTTAGCTCTAAAGCTCTGTAAAATTTTAATACGAGGGTGTTTGAGTCGTTCAAGACTTTTAGAAAACTTCAAAGGAACCGAAATATATTGAGTAGTGGTTGCATGTTTATCTTTTAAACCGGCGTAGCCTATATTAAAACATTGAAGTTCTTCTTCTAAGATATCAAGTAACTCTAGGGTAGAAAGATCTTGTTTTTGCACCAAAGCTATAAAATAGTTTCCCTTATCCGTAGGAGTATCCCATAAGGGAAGTTCACTTACAATAAAGTCTTCTTTGCTTTGTCTAAATTTAAATTTCAGGGGACTATGGTTTTGTTTAAAAATTCGTTTCATGTGTTTTCTTTTATTGATTTAACTTCATTTGTAAGAGTAAGTGTATCACTCATAGCTTCAAAAACATCTCCAAGTTTTAAAGTTTCAAGGCTAATGAGTTTGCCATCTATTGAGATTTGAGCAAAACCTTTTTTACTTTTCAAACTTGGATCTTGTAAGACAAAGGCGGATTCAAGCTGTTTTAATTCAGATTTTTTTGTTTGTAACACAATTTGCATCTGTCTTGGCAACATCTGTTTGAGGGGAGATATTTCTCTCTTAGCACTGTCTAAGACATAGGCCATTTTTTGATTAAACAAAGACTTCATTTGCTTCACCTCGTCTATTTTCATCTTTAAGCGATTTTCTATGGAGTTTTGAGCATAAGCTTGAAAAAGATGTTTCAGTTGATCAGATGCTCTTAGAAGCCTTTGAGATTGACTTCTGTTTAGCTCTTGCATCAAGTTGTCTATGTTCATTAAAATTTCGTTTTTATCTGGAAGTATCATTTCCATAGCAGCAGAAGGCGTAGGTGCTCTCAAGTCTGCCACATAATCAGAAATAACCCAATCAATCTCATGCCCCACAGCCGAAACAATGGGAGTCTTACAATGATAAATGCAATTAGCAACAAGTTCTTCATTAAACCCCCATAGATCTTCCATAGACCCCCCTCCACGACCAATAACAATAACATCATGATTGTTTTTATCGGCTTGCTTAATCCCTCTTGCTATAGACTTAGGAGCCGACTCACCTTGGACAACAGCGTCATACAAGGCAATTTTCAACAAAGGCCACCTTACTTGAGCCACTCGAAGCATATCTTGTAAGGCCGCACCTGTTTCAGAAGTTATAAGCCCTAAACTCATCACATATTTTGGAAGTTCTTTTTTATGCTCTGGTGCAAAATATCCTTGAGATTGAAGCTTAGACTTTAACTGCTCAAATGCTAAGGCAAGCGCACCCTTACCTGAGGGTTCGGCTGAAAGTACATTAAGTTGATACTGTCCACGAGGTTTATACACGGTAATCGCCGCTTCTAAAACAAGTTTAAGTCCTTCTTCTAATCTAAACTTTAAACGCGAGGCATTTCCCTTAAACATAACACACGATATAGAAGCGTTGGCATCTTTTAAAGTAAAATAAATATGCCCACTATTGTGATAGGTAACACGGGAAAGTTCACCCTCAACAAAGTTCCTAATAAAGGTCGTTTCTAAGAGATTTTTAATTTGCTCATTTAAGGCATCAACGGAAAGAATATTCATACTGGAATTTTAACATATTACGCCATAAACTGAACAAAATTATAAAAATCATGAGCATTGTAAATATAAATGAAGATTTTATATGTATAATCG
>NZ_JAEMVE010000109.1 GCF_029216045.1 Sulfurimonas sp. MAG313
AACGCTTATCGCTCCTAAGGCAGGTTCTCTTAAAAAAGGCTCCCCTGTGTTTTATAAACAAATTGAAGTAGGCGAAGTCTTATCTACTTATTGGGACAGTCCTTCTCAAAAGTTAAAGCTAAGGATATTTATACGTGAAGCTTACGCTAAAGAAGTGCATCCAAACACACTTTTTTATAATGCAAGTGGTATCAATGCTAAAATAGGTTTAAATAGTTTGAGTATAGCGATGGAATCACTTGAAACGATTATTGCAGGAGGTATTTCATTTTTCACACCGTCTTCTTACAAACAAAAACCTGTAAAAAACAATAGCTCTTTTACCTTATACAACACAAAAGAAGAAGCTAGCAATACCTATTTTACAATTAAATTTTTAGCTAAAGACTCTTTTGGGCTAAAAGTAGGAAGCACCTTGACGTATAAAAAAGTTGTTCTTGGTCAGGTAGAAAAAATTGATTTACAAGATGAAGATGTGCTTTTAGAAGTACAGGTAGATACACGATATAAAAAACTTATAAATAAAGAAACGATTTTCTGGCTAGAAGGTTTTGAAATAGGTTTTGGTGGCGTTAAAAATCCTTCAGCAGCTATATCGGGTCCTAGCATTACCCTGAAGCCAGGCTACTCAACACAAAAGACTCAAAGGTTTATTTTAAACCCTAAATCACCCCCTCCTCATTTTAAAGAAGAAGGTTTAAGAATTAACCTTAGCGCGGATAGACTAGGCGGACTTAAAGAAAACACTCCTTTGTATTTTCGCCAAATTCAAATTGGATCTGTTATTAGCTATACATTAAACGCAAATTCAACAGCTCTAAATATCGAAGTTTTTATCAATCCTTGTTATGCGCATCTGATTCGTAAAAATTCTTATTTTTATAATGCAAGCGGAATTGGGATGGATATTAGTATTTTTGGAGCTAAACTTAAAACAGAAACATTAGAAAGCATTATTACGGGTGGAATTGGTGTGCTAACACCCGATGATTATTTGCAAAAAGCCCAAGATGAAGACCATTTCAAGTTAAATGAGGATTTTGATGAAGATGCGCTGGATTGGAAGCCTAAACTTATAAGTGATAAAGAAAATTGCTCATAAATCTAACTTTTGGATTATTCCTTATCTTCTAAGCTAAGCGTTTCCCCTTACTCATAAACCCAGGCAGATACTTTTGAGAGTTCAGACTGAGTCATGTTTGAACCAATTTTTGGCATTTGACCGTATTGAATGTAGCAGCTGACACGGCATAATCCAATATCCATAGAAGGGTGTTGAATATACTCTTTTATATAAGCAACTACGACTGCCTTATGTACATCCTCATCATCGACTTTAATGCTAATCATCTTCCTGAGTCTTTGCGAAACTAGATTAATAGGGGGCGCTTTAAGAATACTGCGTTTTTCTTTCATTTGTAAAAAGCTCATTCTTTCTGTTGAATGGCAAGAAAGACAATGCTGAGTGAAAAGAGTTTCGCCTTGATTTGAGCAAAATAACTTAGAAGAAATGAAAGCTAAAAAAATTAAAGATTTGATTATATGCCTTTTTTGTAATTATAATCTTAAATTATTACAAAATAAATACATTTACTAGTGTCTTCTTCCACCTAAATAATAACCAACCTTGTAACGAATTAATGTTTTTTGCTTAGGAAGAGGGTATCGGTGCACAGAATATTCTATCGTTTGCAAAGACGTGTCATCAAGGATTTCGTAACCAGAAGCGTTTACAAGTTTCAAATCAGACATATCACCATTAGGATGCAAATAAAATTCAATTACATTGCTGGTGTTTACATTCAGGTTTCTGGGGATATTTACAGGAGCAAGACGGTTTAACTGTTCTTGTGTAATACGACGCATTACTTCTTGGTTGTCAATAACATATTTTTTCTCACCCTCAGAAAGTTTACCAAAGGCTTCTCCATAAGCTTCTTTGAAATCATTTCCTATATGAGAACCTGATCTTGTTTGTTCTCTTTTAACTGGTTTACTTTTTTGCTTTTTTGAAAGCAAGGCATACAAACCGGTTTTCTTTTTAGGTATTTTTGTGGCATTTGTTTCTTTTTGAACAATTTTTTGCACTTTATTATAACTTGGTTTTTTTGTTTGCACCTGCTTTTTAACAGGCTTTTTTTGAAAAGTCTTTTTGCTAGGAGTAGCCTTTATTTGTTTTTTTACTATTTTTTTTATTTTGGGTGTCTGAGCAAGCTTTTTAAGTTGTTTTCCCTTAGGCATAGGAGGGATTTTTTGCTTGGGTTTAATTTTATTTTTAACGGTAGCTGATTTCTTTATAGGCTTTTGCTTTTGTTTAAGAGCGACTTTAATTCTGTGTTCTTGAGGTTGTTTGAGTTCTGAAGGTTTTAATGTCATGAAAAAATTAAATAAAAACATCAATAATATATGAAACATTATTGCTATTAACAAGGCTGCTGTACTTCTACTCATTCACCATCTTTATTTAATTTGTATTTCAAGCATTATAACTAGTTTGGATAAATTGCATTTAAAACTCTTTAGATATACTTCTAATAATTATAAATTAGCTCTATATAGGAACATTATGAACACACAATCAAGTATAAATGCTTTTAGTCAAGCCCAAGAACTTATCCCTGGAGGGGTAAACTCACCTGTTCGTGCTTTTAGCAGTGTTGGCGGAACACCTTTGTTTATAGAAAAAGGGGAGGGGGGACATCTTTTTGATATTGATGGCAACACCTATATTGATTATGTTCAATCGTGGGGACCTCTTATCTTTGGCCACGCGGATGAAACTATTGAAAAAGCCGTTATACAAGCCGTAAAAAATGGACTCAGCTTTGGGGCACCCACCTTAGCCGAAACACAATTAGCCAAACTGATCATAGACCTTATTCCTTCAATGGAAAAAATTCGTTTTGTAAGTTCAGGAACAGAAGCCGTCATGTCTGCTATTCGTTTAGCACGTGGATTTACGGGACGAGACGATATCATTAAGTTTGAGGGCTGTTATCATGGCCATTCTGACTCACTTTTAGTTCAAGCAGGCTCAGGAATGATCACCTTTGGAAGTCCAAGTTCACCAGGTGTTCCAGCTGACTTTACTAAGCATACTCTTTTAGCAAAATATAATGATATTGACAGTGTCAAAAAATGTTTTTCTGATTCAAAAGATATTGCTTGTATTATTATTGAACCCATAGCTGGTAATATGGGTCTTGTACCAGCAGATAAAGACTTTTTAGCTGAATTAAGAACGCTTTGTGATGATAATGGAACTTTGTTGATTTTTGATGAAGTGATGTCTGGTTTTAGAGCTACTCTAAGAGGAGCAGAAGACATTACAGGTACAAGTCCTGATATGATTACTATGGGTAAGGTTATAGGCGGGGGTATGCCTGTAGGTGCCTTTGGTGGTAAAAAAGAGATTATGGCCATGCTTTCACCTGAGGGACCTGTATATCAAGCAGGAACACTTAGTGGAAATCCTGTAGCCATGGCTGCAGGACTAGCTGCGATCACAAAACTCAAAGACAAGTCTATTCTCTATGGAATCTTAGAAAAAAGAGCCCTTCGTTTACTTGAGGGGATGAAAGAAGCTGCGGATGAAAACAACATAGCCCTTCAAACCGATGTACGTGGTTCAATGTTTGGATTTTTCTTTAATGATAAGCCTGTTAAAAACTTTGAAGATGCTTGCAATTCAGATGCTAAACGTTTTGCGAGTTTTCATAAGGGTATGTTAGAAGAAGGTGTGTATTTTGCCTGTTCATTATATGAAACAGGTTTTATTTCAACCGCTACAACGGATCAAATGATTGAAGATACTATCACCGCAGCTAAAAAAGTGATGGCGACCTTATAATGGCAGAGATTGAAGATAAAGCCCCAAGAATAAAGCCTATTATAGAAGGTATAGACAGTCTTTCCTTGGGAGTGTCTATTGTTGTAGCTATCTTAATGGGTGTGGGCATAGGGATAGGACTTCAAAAACTTTTTGATGTGAAATGGGTGCTTTGGATAGGGGTATTCGTAGGGGTATCTGCTGCAGGATTAAATATTTTTAAAGCCTATAAAAAACAATTAAGAGAATTTGAAGAACTTAAAAAAAATAATCCTCGCTATCAAGATCAAAAAGCGCTGTATGGAGATGAAGACGATGACTAATCTTTTATTACGTTTTGTCTTAGTTAATTTCATTTTAGCAGGCGTGTTGTTTGTTCAAGGGTATTGGTATTGGCTGATAAACTTTGAATTAGCTGCTCTTTCATCTGCTCTTGTGATTTTTGGATCCTTTCATGGATATAGACAAATGATTCAGCGTCGCTTAGATGTCGGGGAAAGTGCAGAGGACTCTTTAATGCAAAAACTTGAAGATCCATATGACCTTTATGATGAAGATGAACAAGCATTGGTGAAAGAAAACCCTGAAGAAGATCTACTTAGTGTAGTTAAAGAAGAAAAGAAAAGGCTTAAAAAAGACAAACAAACATTAAAAAAGACCGTCAAATCTGCTTCGGGCATCTTGTCGCCCCTGCGTTTTATACCTTATGCTGTTTTAATACTTAGTTTTATAGGCTTAAATAACAATCATATTTTAGATATACCTGCTTTTTTAGTAGGCTTAAGTGTGGGTATTATTTCTGCAGTGCTTCTTGGTAAAAAGTGGCTGTCTTTATCAGCTAGTAATAAGAGGGATGTTTAAAACAACCTTCTTACTCTTAAAATCCACATATATATTCATTTCTTCTGCCATCATTTTTATTTCAGAATTTTTATTAAACAATAAAGATTCACTTTCTATCTCTATAGAAAAAAGCGTATACTTTTTATTTTCTGTTTTAATGTATTCACCTACGCGAAAGTATAATCTAGTCTCAATTTTTTGAGATGCGACATGAGCAGAATAAATCTTATTAAGTAACTTAATAAATTCTTCTGTTTGCAAGCGAATATCGGGAATAGTAGGATCAAGTTCCTTAGTAAATAAGGTTTTATTTCCTATAGAATTAGAGCTTATACATAAGTCAATAAGAGTATATACGTTAACTAAGTCCCCGCTGATAGTTGGTTCGCGGTAATGAAAGGCAGGGGACTGATAGAGTCGTAATCCTATTGCATCTTCATTATCATATCCCACCATAAGAGCAAAAAAACGAAATCGACCAAACTCAAGATCTATAAACGAAGTTTTAAATCCAGTATTGGCATTAGCATAAGTAAGGGCAAGGTCAAATAAGGAAGATGCATGGGTATAGCCCAAAAGGTATTGGGCTTCGTTATTTAAAGAAAGAATTTTTCCATTTTTATCAAATAGAAGATATGGATTGTAGTCAAATTCAATCCACTTTTCGCAAAAGTTCACTTAGTGCCTTTTACTCTTCTATATAGTTTTTAAGTTTACGTCCAACTTTTGGATGTTTAAGTTTCTTAATAGCAGAAGATTCTATTTGACGAACTCTTTCACGTGTTACGTTTAACTCTTTTCCGATTTCTTCTAAAGTTCTATCGCTTTCATCGTCCATGATTCCAAATCGCATTTTAATAACAGCTCTTTCTCTTTCATTTAGCTGTTCTAAAACGCCTTCTATTTGAAGTTTCAAATCATCTTTCAAGATAGCATCAGCTGGTGAAACGGAATTTTTATCTTCAATAAAATCTCCAAAACGACCATCTTCTTCATTTCCAATAGGTGCTTCTAGTGAAATAGGCTCTTTTGTAATTTTAATTACATTCTTAACCTTCTCAACGGTAAGCCCAACCTCTTTAGCAATAACATCAACACCTGGCTCTTTTCCTTCTTCTTGAAGATGCTTACGCATAATTTTGTTGATTCTATTAATAGTTTCAATCATATGAATTGGGATACGAATAGTACGTGCTTGATCGGCAATAGCTCTTGAAATAGCTTGACGAATCCACCACGTAGCGTAGGTTGAAAATTTATAACCTTTTTTGTACTCAAACTTATCAACCGCCTTCATTAAACCGATATTACCTTCTTGAATCAAGTCAAGGAAAGGAAGACCACGGTTAGTGTAACGCTTAGCAATGGAAACAACAAGACGAAGGTTGGACTTAGCCATTCGAGTTTTTCCAATTTCTGAAATCTCTTTACCACGCTTGATTTGTTCTAAAATGTCCATTAACTTATCAGGTTCCATATCAAAGCTATCTTTGGACGCTTCATTGGTCTGAATAAGTTTTTTAATTTCCATATACGTACTAACCATAGTTGCTTCAGGAACTCTTCCTGTAATATCTTCTTTGGTGAGTTGAATAATATCTTCGAGTAACAAGAGGTGATTTTTCTTAAGAATATCATTAAAAAGAGGAAGTTTATATTCCAAACGTTTAAGTTCTTTATCAAAACCGTCTTCACTATGAAGCGCGGTTTCCATAGATTTAACCAATTCATTAATAAGCTTAGATGTAGGACCAAGGTCTAGTAGTTTTTCTTTTAAAATCTTCTTCTTAAAGCTTGCAGCTAAATGATAAGAAATATGCTCGATATCTTCTTTGTCACTAGGATATTCTCTCTCCATAGATTTTAGCCACTCTTTTTTTGCTTTTTCAAGTGCCTTAAAACTAGTCATTACTTTTTCTACACGGTTTTTGTCTTTAGCTGTGAGTTTAACCTCTTTTTCAGCCTCACTTTCTTCAACTGGTGCTGCGTCTTCAGTTGAATTGTCACTTGATTCGCTTTCTTCTTCAAAGTTTTTAAAGAGTTCTTTAACACGACGTTCTCTATTGATTAGAGGGTCTTTATAGTCTAAGATAAAGTCAATTAGATAGGGAACTGAACAGATAGCATCAAGAATGATATTCTCACCACTTTCAATTCTTTTAGAGATAGAGACTTCTTCTTCTTTGGTTAAAAGTGGAATTTGTCCCATCTCTCTTAAGTACATTCTTACAGGCGAATCTGAACGAGACCATTCAAGAAGCTCACGCTCCTTCATGATGTCAAATTCTGCACTGTCTGCATCTTCTAACATTTTCTTTTGTGCCGCACGGCGTTCATCAGATTCTTTTTTGTTCAGAACCTTTGCATGTTCGGAAGAGGTGAAAAGACAGGTCTTGTATTTTTGAGAATGTTTAATAATATTTTTAACTTGAGAAGCTGTAGGTGCTTTTTCAAATATTTGTACAATTTCTTCATAAGTGATACAGATGTCGTCATTACGTTTGGAAAATAGTTCTTCTAGGGTTTTGTTTAACTCTTTTGCTGACAAAGAGGGCTCCTTGAGCTTAATATAAATATAGGAATGGATTATACCCAAATTTATTTCATTTGAAACTATATCGACCTATAACTTATAAAATTTAATACTTATTACGCCACTAACTAAAGATGGAACACCCTTTGCTTATTAATCTTTATAATTTCAAGGGAGCACAGATGCAAAATGGATTTTATTCTGCTGCTGGTGGGATGGTTGCGCAGTTTTCTCGTTTAGATAACATAACCAACAACCTCGCCAACTTAAATACAAATGGATATAAACGTGAAGATTTAGTGGTAGGCGATTTTTTACGTCTATATCAAAACGAAAGAGATAACTTGCCTCTTGATAATCAGACTAAAGAAGGTGCTAAGTTTATTCATAGAACCGTAGCTAGAGTGCCTCAAGTTATTGAGTCTTATCGAGACATGAGTGTTGGCGCCTTTCAAAATACAGGCAATACCTTTGACATGGCATTAAAAGAAGAAAATCTTTTTTTCGCTGTGTTAACACCAGATGGTATTAAACTCACTAAAGATGGTGCATTTACATTAAATGATGAAGGTATCTTAAGTACAAAGCAAGGACATAAGGTTTTGTCTTCAGATTACTTTATTAACGGTAGTTTTATTGAGTTTGGAACAGACGCAACTAACATAGAACTGGATAAAAACGGAAAGTTTTCTTACCTTGTAACAGGAAACTCTAAATTTATTCCTGGTTCTGAGCTTTTATTAGTAGAACCTGAAAATGTTAATAAACTTAAACCAGCTGGGGATAATCTACTAACCCCTGATCAGGCAGAAACCTTTGAGAGAGTGGAAGGCTCAGGGGCAGTTTTTCAAGGCGCACTTGAAAAAAGTAATGTAAATGCCATAAAATCTATGGTTGGTATGATTGAGGCCCAAAGACTTGTGGGTATGTATCAAAAAGTTATGGACACCCAAATGAACGAGATGAACCGTGATGCAATTGACAAAATTGCAAATTCACGAGCGTAATTAAGACAGATTAAAAGGATTCAATCATGATGAGATCATTATATACAGCGTCAACAGGGATGATGGCGCAACAACTACAAATAGATGTTACCTCAAATAATATATCTAACGTTAACACCATTGGTTTTAAAGCATCACGGGCTGAATTTTCCGACCTGATGTATCAAACCCTAGAATACGCAGGAACGGGAACCTCTCTTATTACAAAATCACCTACAGGAATTGAAGTAGGTTTGGGTGTTAGACCAACAGCTACAACAAAGGTTTTCACAGAAGGAAACTTAAAACAAACGGCTAACAATTTAGACGTTGCCATTACTGGAAAAGGTTTCTTTCAAATTGAACTTCCAGATGGAACCCTTTCTTATACAAGAGCAGGTGCTTTTAAACTTGATGAAAATGGAACTATGGTGAATTCAGATGGATATAAGCTTTTACCAGAAATTGTTGTGCCTAATGATGCTACGGATATTTCTATAGGAACGGATGGTATAGTAACCGTTATTCAACCTGGTCAAACTCAAGGGGTTCAGATTGGACAAATAACAACCATTAATTTTATAAATCCAGCAGGCTTACACTCTTTAGGAGATTCTCTTTATCTTGAAACAGAAGCCTCAGGTGTTCCTGTTGAAGACACTCCTGGTTTAAATGGTTTAGGGCCTTTGAGACAAGGGTTTTTAGAACTTTCCAATGTTCAACTTGTAGTAGAGTTAACCGAACTTATCACAGGGCAAAGAGCTTATGAAGCCGATTCTAAAGCCATTACCACTTCAGATGAAATGCTACAAACCGTTGTAAACCTTAAACGTTAATAGTGCCTACTTCTAGGTACTATTAAATAATATTAAATACTTTTATAGAGTTTTTAAACTACTTTAAACCTCTTCTTTGTTAAAATCACAAAAATTTAAATAGGAAGTCTTTTATATAAAAGACTTCCTTGACATGCAGGATATTTTAATGCAAACTATTGAAGGTAAAGTCTGGAATTTCGGTAAAGACATCGATACAGACCTCATTATCGCCGCTAGATACTTAAACACTTCAGTTCCTGAAGAACTTGCAAAGCACGTAA
The DNA here is from genome assembly GCF_029216045.1 of Sulfurimonas sp. MAG313. Classification (GTDB taxonomy): domain Bacteria; phylum Campylobacterota; class Campylobacteria; order Campylobacterales; family Sulfurimonadaceae. The sequence goes on from NZ_JAEMVE010000109.1 coordinate 9,291, forward strand.
TGGAAGATGCAGATCCTGAATTTGCATCTAAGATGCAAAAAGGCGATATTATTGTTGCTGGAGACAATTTTGGTTGTGGTTCATCAAGAGAACACGCTCCAATTGCACTTAAGACTGCGGGTATTGCAGCTATTATCGCTCCAACATTTGCACGTATTTTTTATAGAAATGCTTTTAATATGGGTCTTCCAATTTTTGAATTACCTGAAAGCGCAGAGATTACACAGGGTCAAAGGGTTAAGGTTAATATGGACGAGGGCACCATTACTAATCTTACTACTAATAAAACTTATAAGTTCACTCCCATTCCTCCTTTTATGCAAGAACTTATTGCAGCAGGTGGTCTAATGAACTTTGCTCAAAATGAAATTAAAGGGACAAACTAAATGGCTACATATAAAATTGCACTCATAAAAGGTGATGGAATTGGTCCTGAAATTATTGACGAAGCGGTCAAGGTTTTAGACGCAGTCGCTTCAACAAATGGTTTTGGAATTAAGTATAAAGAAGTCCTTATGGGTGGTATCGCTTATGACGTTTTTGGCGATCCTCTCCCACAAGAAACGATTACAACGGCTATGGAAAGTGACGCTGTTTTATTTGGCGCTATTGGTGGCGAGAAATGGGATAACCTTCCAAGAGAAAAACGTCCCGAGTCAGGTCTTTTACGTTTTAGAAAAGAGTTGGGTGTTTTTGCTAACTTACGTCCTGCTACAGTTTTTGATGAACTCATCAATGCAAGTTCTTTAAAACCTGAGATTATCAAGGGTGTTGATCTTATGGTTGTTCGTGAACTTATTGGTGGTATCTATTTTGGTGAACCTAAGGGACGTGATGAAAACAAGGGTTGGAACACTATGGTGTATACGCGTTCAGAAGTTAACCGTATCGCTCATGTTGCCTTTAAATCCGCTATGGAAAGAGATAAGCGTGTGTGCTCAATTGATAAGGCGAATGTACTAGATGTTTCTCAATTATGGAGAGAAGAGGTTGAAGAAGTTGCTAAAGAGTATCCTGAAGTTCAACTTACTCATATGTATGTAGATAATGCGGCTATGCAACTTATTCGTGATCCTAAACAGTTTGATGTTATGCTTACTGGAAATATTTTTGGAGATATCTTGTCGGATGAAGCGTCTATGTTATCGGGTTCAATTGGCCTTCTTCCTTCAGCCTCTGTTGGAAATAAAGTTGGCGTATTTGAGCCAATTCATGGTTCAGCACCAGATATCGCAGGGCAGGGTATTGCCAACCCTATTGCGACGATTTCATCGGCATCAATGATGTTGCGTTACGCTTTAAATGAAATAGAAGCAGCGGATAAAATTGATGCGGCTATTGCAAAGGCTCTCAGTGAAGGGTACCGTACTAAAGACATTAGTATGTATGATGCTAAAGAAGTATGTTCAACATCTGAAATGGGTTCAATCATCGCTAATTACGCGGCGCAATGCAAACACTAACCCTTGCAAATATTTACGAACTTCAAGGCCTTAAAGAAGAAGCCTTGGAAATTTATCAAGAGATTTTAAAAAAAGACCATAAAAATGCCGATGCGAAAATTGCTATTCGTCGTTTAAGTGGAATGAGAAAAAAATTTCTTGGTTGTAATGAACAAATGAAAGATTTTTTTATTACAATGGAAGACCCTATAGAGTTTAATGAATTTGAAAGGTGGTTGCTAAAGCTATGGAATTAAAAGATGTTATTTTATCTACCCTAGAAGAGTTAGAACATACAAAAGAAGAATTGATACCACAAGAAAAAGACGAAAAAAACATACTCAACCTTGATGATAAGCCCTCAGAAACTTCGAAGGTCTTAAGTCCTACACATAATGAAGAAATTTTTCTTGAAAATATGAGAGAACGAGTCCATGTGTTATTTGAAGGATTTCAATCTCCAAATAACGCAAACATAGAAGCAAAAGTAGACCTGACATTAAACTTTTTAGAATACCTTCTTTCTTCTATAGAAACACGTCTCAAAGAGATTAAATGAAGCAATTTCGCATCTTAATAGATTGTACTGATAAAAAAGGCTTAGTTTATAAGATCTCTAAGCTTTTTTTTGAACTAGAACTCAATATATTAAGCAATCATGAATTTGTTGATAGTGAAAACGACAAGTTCTTTATGCGCAGTGTGGTTGAAGGAAATATTGAAGAGGATATATTAAGAAAAAAACTTGAGAATATATTAGACTCAAACGTTAACCTTAACTTAGTGGCTCCTGGAAAAAAGAACATTGTTTTAATGGTTACTAAAGAGTCACATTGCTTAGGTGATATTCTTATTGCTTATGAAGCAGGAGAACTTGAGGCAAATATCATAGCTGTTGTTTCTAATTATGATCTGCTTCAACCCTTAGTTGAAAAATTCAACATTCCTTATTTTTGTGTGTCTCATCTTGACCTAGATAGAGATACCCATGAAACTAAAGTATTAGAATGTTTATCTCAATTTAAAGATATAGACTATATTGTTCTAGCTAAATACATGCGTATTTTAACGCCAAACTTTGTAAAAGCTTATGCTACTAAAATAATAAATATACACCATTCTTTTTTACCTTCTTTTATTGGGGCAAATCCATATAAACAAGCGCATGAACGAGGGGTAAAAATCATCGGGGCAACAGCACATTTTGTCACCAATGACTTAGATGAAGGACCTATTATTTCTCAAGACGTTATCAATGTAAAACATGATCATTCGTGGCAAGACATGAGAGGTGCAGGACGAGATGTTGAAAAAATCACACTTTCTCGTGCTTTGAAACTGGTATTAGAAGATAGAATCTTTGTGCATAAAAATAAAACGGTAATCTTTTAATGCTTAATCTTGTTTTAGTACATCCTCAAATTCCAAATAACACAGGTGCTATTGGAAGACTTTGTGTTAATGCTGGCACAAGTCTACATTTGATTAAGCCTATAGGTTTTGATATAGATGAAAAAGCAGTGCGTAGAGCAGGTTTAGACTATTGGGATAAACTAGACTTACATGTTTGGGAAAATATAGATGATTTTTTTCAAGAAAATCCTAAGGCAAAAGAAGGTTTTTTTGCAACAACCAAAACAAATAAACCTTATTTTGAAGCCAAATTTAAAGAAGACTCTTTTATATTTTTTGGAAGTGAAACAAAGGGAATCCCTTCAGAGATACTAGAAACCTATTCCTCTCAATGTATCACTATCCCTATGAGTAAAGAAGGAAGAAGTTTGAACCTAGCTATTAGTACAGGAATTATTCTTTATGAGGCTATTAAACAAAACTATACTTCTTTTAAAGAGACAATGTGAAAGAAGTTTTAGATGTTCTTGTTCCTATAGCCTTTATAGGTTTTCTAATTTTTATTTTTGCTGGTTATCACGCCTCAAAACGAGATAAAGACAATAAAAACTAAAGAATTTTATCTGCTAACACTTCCAACGATCTTTCAAACCTAGTAAATAGTGATTCTGCTCTTTTAATTATCTTTGCCATGGTTTTTCCTTTTTTATATCAATTTTTCTTTTCTTAACACCATTTTAATGATATATTGCAATAATATTAAAATATATTGCAAATTGTCATGTTTTTAAGTAAAATATATCATTAGAGTAATATTAGGGAAATCAAATGGCATTCTTGTGTGGATGCACAAATAAGGAATTGGTTATGATAAAAGAGTTTACAGATATTGTTGATCAAATAAAAGATATAGTTAGCGAAGATTTTCCAGGAAAGAAAATCTTTGATAAAGACATTGCAGGACTTTTGAAAATCACTCAAATGAATTTTGCCACCATGAAAAAACGAAATAAAATCCCTTATGAAGAGCTTTTGGAATTTTGTGCTAAACGTTGTATCGCCATCAATTGGCTTTTATTTGGGCAGTCACCTGAGAGTTTAATTGAATCTACCAATAAGTTTTATATGGTTCGTTACTTCTCAGATGTCAGCGCCTCAGCCGGAGGAGGGGGTGTTGGTGATGTTGAAGACTCCGTTGAACTCATGCTTGAAGGAAATTTTGTTGCTTCCTTAGGTGGAGAAAGTGAACTCAAAAATATTGAGGCCTTAAATGTTTCAGGAGATTCTATGGAACCGACTTTTTCTTATGGAGATATGATTTTTATAAACAGATCCAAACTAGATATAGGACGAGGAGGAGTGTTTACCATAAATACTGAAGCTGGTTTATTTATTAAAAGATTACAAAAGCGACTTGATGGTAAAATTGATGTAATATCTGACAATAAAGAGTATGAGAGACAGACCTTAGACCCGAGTGAACTCATGGTAGTGGGTCGTGTTGTGGGAAGGTTTGGTGCTGTCGATTAAAAGGGAAACGTATGAAAGTATCGCATTTTATCATCTTAAGCCTGGGTGTTTTATATTTAAATGCCTGTGCTACTAAAGTAGAAAATGAGTTTAGCCTCTTTGAGGTTGATCCAACTAAACCTGAAATACAAGACCTAATAGACTTTCCACAAATAAGTAGCCCCTATTTAGCTAATCTTAGCTCTCGTACCGTTTATGTACCTATTCAAAGTGCTTATGATAAAAAATATTTTGAACCATGGAATTACACCAAACCTCCCTTCGATAAAAAATCAATCTTATGGCCATTTTCCAGTTATACTTATGATAAAAGCTTTGGAGAAAACCTTAAACCCTTACCCAAAGAATGGTTTGCTCACATGAAACGTATAGGTAATTATGAAAACTATGCAAGTTTAAATAAAAAAGCTATTTCTTTGCAATATTTAAACTTACGTAACTTTCCTACAAGTAAACCTGTACTTAAAAACCCCAATATTGCAGGCGAAGGTTTTCCCTTTGATTATGTACAAAACTCTGGTATTCATGCAAATGAGCCTCTCTTTGTTTCTCATCTTTCTATAGATGGAAATTGGGCCTATGTTTTTACTGCCTACGCAACAGGTTGGGTGAAAAAGAACAATCTTTCATTTATAAAAGACACAGTGGCCTCACATTGGCAAGAAGCAAGACAAATAGAACTACTTGATGAGCATTACGCAATAAAAGATTTACAAGGTAATTTTATATTTAATAGTAGAGTAGGGGTGAGACTTCCTTTAATTTCTGTTGAAAAATATTTTTATATTGCCTTAGCGATAAGCTCAGGTAAAAACGGCTCTGCCATTTATAAAAGTGTAAAAATCCCTAAGAATATTGCTCAAGAAGGTAAGCTTTTACTTAATCATAAAAACATTGAAGGCATTATGAACCTTATGCTTAAAAGTCATTATGGCTGGGGTGGTTTATATGAGGAAAGGGATTGTTCTTCTATGCTAAGGGACTTATACGCACCCTTTGGTATTTGGTTGCCAAGAAATTCATCTCAACAAGCAAAAGTTGGAAAAATCATTTCATTAAAAGACTTAAGTCTAGAAGATAAGAAAAAAGTAATCTTAGCTGAAGGCGTGCCCTTTGAAACTTTATTACATAAAAAAGGTCATATCTTACTTTATTTAGGTGAGTATAATGGGGAAATAACCGTGTTGCATAATATATGGGGTGTTAAAACTATTAAAGATGGTATTGAAGGTCGAAAGGTTATTGGACGAGTAGTAATATCTTCATTAGAGTTAGGAAAAGAAAGAAAAGATTATAATCAAGACAGAGGAATACTTTCGGGATTAGACAGTATGAACATCATCACACAAGAAGCAGATAGACCCTTGATATTAAGTGATAATATCTAAAAGAGAACCTATCATTTGATCTTGTGTTTTGATAGCAGAAGCTTGGGCTTCATGAGTATTTTGAATAATAATCTGGTCTGGTATTTCTTTACTTAAATCTGTTTGGCTAAGCGTTGAGCCATTATTATCTGCTTTACTAAAAGAAGCCGTAACACTTCCTGATGCATTGGTAAGATTTGTTTGTGTGGGAACAAAGCCATCTGTATTTACATTAGCTATGTTATTGGCATTAGCATTTGCAAAGCCTTGATTCGCTATAAGTGATGAAACATTTGTAGAAAAATTTAACATCGCATCTCCTTCTTGATAGTATCCTACAATACCTTTGTTAAAGACTTGATAACAAAATAAATGTAGAAAAAATCTTTAATAAGATAAAGCATTCATACTTCATCTTATGGTACTACTCTTTATTAGTGAAGTTCCGCGTTAAGTTTTATCTCTCTTGTACTACGAAGTACTGTCATTTCACCTGTCATAGAGTTTTGACGAAAGTGAAGGCCATTCAATGAAGACAGTTCTTTTCCTTTAAAAATATTACCAGAAAGAGTGTTTTTCGGATTGGCTTCATTAATTTTACTTAATTGGTCCGCAGATATACTAAGCTTAGTACCTTCTAGTATAGACAAACCTGCATCTATAATACAAGCATCACCTAGTGGAATTCCACAGGTTGAATTAGCACCTAGAAGAGTGTTTTGTCCAACTGAAATAGGGTTTCCATCTGTACCAGAAAGAACACCAAGAATAGAAGCCCCGCCACCAACATCAGAACCAGCACCTACAATAGCAGAACTAGAGATACGTCCTTCAACCATAACGGAACCTGTAGTTCCTGCATTAAAATTGATATATGAAGCACCTGGCATTACTGTTGTTCCAGCATGAAGTTGCGCACCAAAACGAACCTTACTCGCATCAAGAATACGGGTATTGTCTGCTGGAATGATGTGCTGTAAAAAGCGTGGAAATTTATCTACAAAATCAATCTCTGGATATTCATTACGTAGTTTTAATTCTATTTCATTAATACGTAGATAATCTAAATCTATTGGTGTATTACCATGCCAAGCTACATTTGGTAAAGCACCAAATGCTCCATTTAAATTAACACTTCTAAGTTCAACCTTAGCAAGGGATAGGGCATACAGTTTTAGATACGTTGCTTCAACGCTTTCACAACTAGCGTCATCAAATAAGAAAACTAAACGAAATTCTCCTTCTTTCATGCCGTCATCTAAAAGTAATTGAAATAGTTGAATGATAACTTGAACATTTTTATGAGCATCTCCCATAGCCTCAGATATATAAGGTGAAAAACTATCCATACAATGTTTAACAAAATCATATGTAATGCTAATGCTAACTTCGTTTCTATTAGTATCTACCTTAATACCACACTTATCTAAGGCGTCCATGAAAACGGCAGCTGAACCAAAGTTTTCATTCCAATTGATAAGAGGATAGGTCGCTTGAAGCACCTTTTCATTGTCTAATTGACTAACATCAACGCGACAGACACCAAAGGCAATAGGGTTCTTATATCCCTTGCTTTCTTGCACATTTTTAACTAAGGCTTTAAACTCTTCAACTGTTTGGATCATAATTACTCGCTTATTAAATTTTGTAAAGAAAGTCCTTTTGGGAACGATTCTTTTGTTTTACGAATGATATCATAAGAGAGCTTATGCAAAGTCTATGAGCTTTGAAAATATTGAAGTAAACCTTTTACATCAGAAGAATAGGGCTGAACCCTAGTTTCTTTTGCCTTTTAATAATTAATCTTCATTCTACCCTTTAAAAAAAGCTACCTTGGTTTTCATTTTCAAGAGGACGACGTTTTTCTTTAACCAGCCATTCTTGCAGAAGTTGCTCAACCACCTTACTAAGACTCATCTTATAACGAACCTTTGCATACTTCATAGATTCGTCCCAGACCTGTCTATCAACTATAAGTGAACGCGTTACTTCATCTTTTGGTTTCATATCATTCCTTTAAACTACTATATAATAAACTATATAGTAGTTTAAAAGCCCTGAAATACGGTTTAAAAACTTACTATAATCTCTTATATGAGAAAGCGTATGAACTAATTGGTTAACATAATGTAAATTCTCTTTAAAATGTCATCCTGTCTTTTACGAAAGTGATATTGTTTAATATGTATTTTCTTGAGTGTATTTTAGAACATTTTAAGCGAATATATCGGTATTAGATGTTTTTTCTTTCTCAGAAGATATAGTTTCATTTTGATTTTCTTCATACATTCCCGTAGCTCTTTGTTTTTGTTCATCACTTCTTTCAATAGCTAATTCTTGTCTGGCTTGGGCTTCCATAACAGCGGCTGAAGAGGCGACTTTGATATCTTGGGGGCTAGGGTTAGCGGGTGCTAGGGCCCCTGCTTGAACTTGTCTGGCTTTATCTATCTTTTCTTCAGGAGTATTTCCACCTGCAGTGCTTATAGGGACCTCGCCCCCTACAGCGTATTGTTTACCATCAGGACCTTTTTGATAGCTAAAACTAGCGCCCCCTGTTATAGCTGAGCCCCCTGCTGAGATATGGGCGGCTTCATGTGTTCTGACTTCTGCATCTCTTTGCTGGAGTTCTATAACTTGTTGTCTTTCACTTGCTGTCAACTCACCAGAATTTTTAGTATTTTTCTTTCCTGACTCCTCTACCTTGTCCTTATCTTCTGTCTTTTTTTCTTCTCCTGCGCTAAGGCCAGGGTCTTTTACAGATGTAAAATTTCGTTCTTTTGGTTCAAAAGATATAGGAAAATTTCTAGTAGATGTAATATTCATAGCTAAATTATAACACACAAATAAGAATTTTATTAATTAGTATTTACCTTTAATCACAGATTAAAGTTTAATCACTTATAGTA
>NZ_JAEMVE010000016.1 GCF_029216045.1 Sulfurimonas sp. MAG313
CGGGTGGCTTTCTTTTTGAATATCTCTACGTTAGATTACCTTGAAGCTACTAGTAGCTCCTTCAATAATCTGCCTTGATATATTCAAAAATAAAACCATTATTTCTTTGACTGTTTAGTTAGTGGCGTAATAAAATAAACATTCCATAGTTTTTTTGCATACGCTTTGCCATATTAGGTAAAATAAATGAACTTATTTTACCACATCCAGTTGAGCCAACACACAATGAATGTCTAAAATCAGAAGGAACTATAGGGTTCTTTCGTGGGGTGTCTTCGTGAATAAATCCTGCCATGTCATTTCCTTGATATTGAAGTCTAACATTGCCTTGTAACAAAATCTGTCACGTATTCAAGTTAAACTCCAAGTAGTCAAAGGGAAGTCGCTTATACGCCTTTGCTTAACAAATCACTAAACAGGACTAATACATGAATAATACTTTATATGGAAGAAACGATAGCCAAGTGCAAGGGATTTTTTGCCCTAATAGTTTTATTTCTATTCTTGATGAAGAGCTTTTGCATAAGAGACAAAAACTAGAAAAAGAAGTTTGGAATAAGCCTTATACTTTAATCTTTGAAGAGATAATACTTTTTGAATTAGCTAATGTTTTTTATGAAAAAAAAGGTGATTTACTTAGAGCTTATACGGTTTCATCATTACCTTTACTTACTGAAACAGATCCTCTTGCAGTAGAGTGGAAAGGTAGAGATATAGAGGGCAAAGAAATAGACTTTTTACTTAGCTTAGAGAAACAGCAGAGCGAGCCTGAGATATTGGCTTTTCCCTGATGCAATAACCTGAGTTTTGTTCGGCATATATTTCAAGTCCCACAAGTTTTTTTCGTAATCCGCTTAGTCTTTGTTTTAAAGCATCTTCAGAAGGTAATTCACTCTGGCTAATAAGGGCTTTTTTACTAACAGGATTACTTATGTTTTTAAACAAAAGAGACACTAAGGGCTTTTCCTTAGGCGTAAGGCTAATGTTTTCACCTTCGTACTTTAGGGTTTCATAGTCTAAATTATATTCATATTTACCAAGCTTGATACTATTTTTTTTGAGGTAAAACAGTCTCTTTTCTTAGTTTTCTAATGGCAGAAGACACCGCTTCTTTGATAAGTTCATCATTAAAAGGCTTGGGTAAGAAACATAAGGCATCTGCTCCCATTGAATTTGCTTGTTCTTCTAAATGGCTTGTTAAAAAGATGCTTGGAATATTAAACTCCATTTTCAAAATCTTTGCGCATTCAATCCCATCCATTTGCCCTTGTAAATCTATATCCATAAACACAAAATCAGGTTTATTCCCTTTAACAAAGGCTATCGCGTCTGAAGCATTTGTAAAACTGCCCAAGACAAGATGCCCAAGTTCTTGTAAAAGTTCTTCAATCTGTGTTTTTATTAAAAAATCATCTTCTATAATCAATATGTTCATAAGGCATTCTACAATGGCTTTACTAAAACAAAGGTAACAGCTTTTGTCACCTCTTCCTTTTATACTTATACTAACGAACGCTTACTTAGCTACAATAAGAGTTCACAAAAGGGTAAAAAATGTTGAAAATATGTTTGGGTTTAGTGTTACTGTTCTTAAATGCTAATGCTTCTGGTTTACAAAGCAATGAAACCATTGACTTGTTGTTTTTTGGTGGCTTTGGGATGATGTTGATTGCGAGTTTTGGATACTTTATGATTATTAAAGATAATGCTTATGTGCATTACTTTTTATTTCATAGTTTTGCGCTAATTATTATGCTTTTTTACACACAGACCCTTGATCCAAAATATTTGGAATTTAGTATGCAAGGAGTTCCTTTAGGCTTCTTTTTTCTTAGTATTACCGCACTTCTTGCCTTTACACGTGACTTTTTAGATCTGAAAGCACGGGTGGAACCTCTGGCGCTTACCCTCAAGTATTTGCAGTTTATTTCTTTAGGATTTTTTGCACTTTCTAGCTTAGAAGTCACTCACCCCTTTGTTCTTAGTTTAGGGGTTGTCTTTGTTATTTTTACTTCTGTCTTTCTTTTGGGTACTTCTATCTACCTTTCGCTCATAAAAAAACAAGTGTATGCGCAATTTTATCTTCTAGGGTTTTTAGGAATTTTTACGGCCTTACTCTTATCTATGTTGAGTTACTTTAGTCTTGTTCCCGCTTACACAAGTTTAGTTCAATTTATAGAGTTTAGCTTACTTGTTGAAGCCGGTGTTTTCTCTTTTGCCTTATCGTATAAGCACAAAGTAGTAAGTCTAAGCCTTCGACAAAATGAACTTTTGTTTAAAGAACTTTCCCACCGTGTGCAAAATAATTTACAGCAAGTTCTTGGTATTTTAAGCTTACAAAAACGTCGAGTTTCTGACAGTTCCGTTAAGAAACATCTACAAGACACTATTAATCGTATTATGAGTATCTCTAAAATTCATCAGACCTTACAGCATTCAAATCGTGTAGGTTTAGTGCCCATGCAAATGTTTTTTAATGACTTTATTGAGCATTATCAAGCCTTGCACGAGGGGATAGATTTTCACATTGTTTGTGATGAAGACTTGTACCTTGATATAGATGCGCTTACCTCACTTGCCATCATTATGAATGAACTTATTACGAACTCCGCTAAATATGCCTTTAATGATATATCTCAGCCAAAAATCACCCTTAGTCTTAGTAAAAAAGAGCTATATGACTTCACGTACACAGACAATGGACCAGGGTATAAAGAGATTACAGAGTCCCTTGGTAGCTCCTTTATTAAAGGTTTATCTACGAGCAATCCCTTAAATGGAAAGTTTGAAATAGAACATCACAATACCTTTGTGTATTCTCTAAAGTTTCCCTTCTAAAATAAATAAAAAGATGGGTATATAACAAAAGCTGTCACTTCCTTAATGCATACTATCCTTAACAAAGGATAATTATGAGAACAATTTTAATAGCAGCTAGTATTTACGCACGAAATGAAGAACTTGAATTCACAACGCAAATAGGTCATATTCAAGAAATACTTCCAAGTATCATTATCCATAGCCAAAAGAAACGTGCTCTAATACATAATGTGTTCGGATATGAACACAAAGAGTTTAAACCTTTAAGCGACTTCTATACTAAAAGTATCTATCACGAAGAGGGGAATCTTAGTGTTGAATCTAAAGTTTCGGAGTTATTAGCAGTCTTAAAAGCAGAAGGTCTTGATCTTTTGAATGATGCAGGTTTTACATTTTATAGGGACAAACTTCCTAGTAATTATAAAGACGATATTAAACTTCTTGAGACTATTGAATCCCTATCAGAAGGATTCTCTTCATTATCTCCTCTTAATCAAAAAGAAATAGACAGCATAATTAAACCGGCTAAAGGCTTCACTTACTTAGAAGAAATCTCTGAATTAAAAGCAAGCCTAAATACTACCGTGCTAAACCAAGAACACGCCGTTGATGAAGTGTGTAATGCCCTCATAAAAGACAATCTACAAGCAAATAAAAACCTCCCTAAGGGAATCTTTTTCTTTTTAGGTGCGCCCGCTACAGGAAAAACATTTTTAGCGCAAAACCTTCAGCACTTTCTTAAAGACTTTACTGCTTCTAAAATTTTGGACATGACCCAGTTTACCCAGCAAGACAGTGGTGGAGTCCTTTATGGAACCGCTCAACATTGGGGAAATGCACAGCCGGGGATGCTAAGTAGTTTTGTGAAGGAAAATCCTAATTCCATTTTGATTTTTGATGAGTTTGAAAAGGCGCATCTTAGTGTGCAGAGCAATCTACTAAGTATTTTAAGTGAAGGCTACCTTGAGGATGCCTGCGGTTGGTTTAGATCAGATGGAAAACCTTGGCAAAAAGACAAACTTGATGATTATGATGACACAGAGGTTATCACTCGTGTGGATTTTTCTCAAACTATTCTTGTCTTTACGTCAAATCTTGGTAAGGATGTATATGAAGATACAAAACTTTTAGAAAAATTTAAAGACAAGCCTCAAGAACTTACGGAAATGATATATGAATCAATTTTAAAGCAGACAGTCTCTTCTAAAAAAGGGGACAGACCTGCTATATCACCCGAATTTTTATCAAGATTAAGACAAGGAAGTACCGCCTTGTTTCAAAAGCTTCAGTATAAAGACCTTTTAAATATTGCTACACGTGTCTTTGAGAAGGATATATATACCTTTTCTAAGGCTTATGGTGTAAAGGTTTCGTATCCTCCCGAACTCTTAGATACCTTATTAATAAATTTTGCGCCAAGTTTTGATATTCGTGCCATTAAAGCTGGGATTTCAAAGCAAATCATAGATGAAATTACAAGATATTATCTTGAATTTAAGGAGCCTATTTTAAGAATAAATATTAGGTTTAATATCCGCAATAAAAACTTTATTAAAATCTTGCTTGAAGATAAAGAACTTTTAAAAACATGTAAACGTAAGCACTTACAACTGAGTTTTAATAAGAAATTGAGTTATAAAAATAAAACCTTAAAATTTGAGTTAAATGACTTAAAACTTAGTAAACTTTCTAAGGCTAATGACTTTTCAAAAGATGGGATATGTGTTGAAGTTCCAAATATCAACTTCAAAGACATTGCCGGACATGGACTTGTAAAAGAAAAGCTACAAGAACAGGTTTCCCTTTTTAATAACTATAAAAAGGTTCAAGACCTCAATATAAACCTGTCTAAAGGCATCTTGCTTTATGGCCCTCCAGGTACGGGTAAAACCATGTTAGCCAAGGCGCTAGCTAATGAGTCAGATCTGCCTTTTATCTCAACAACGGGAGAGAAGTTATTAAACCCAAATGAAATAGAAAAAGTTTTTGAACTTGCCAAAGAATATGCCCCTTCTATCGTTTTTATTGATGAGCTTGATGCCTTTAGCAAAAGGGAAAATGCCAGTGCGGCTATGAATGTGATGGTGAACAAACTTTTAACAAGTATAGATGGTTTTAGTACGAACAAAGATGAACCTATTTATATTATAGCCGCCACCAATCAAAGGCAAAAGATTGACACCGCCTTGCTTCGTTCAGGACGAATTGACTTGCATATAGAAGTTGGCTCTTTAGATAAAGAAGCTAGAAGGTATTTCATTAACAAGATTGTGGATAATACGCTTTTTGATAAAAAGATAGATGTGAATCAATTAGTAAAGTACAGTGCTGGGCTTAATGGCGCTGACCTTGAAAAAATGCAAAGAGAATTAATACTCAATGCCTTAAAGTATAAAAAGCCTTTGATTAATACAAAGGACGCTATTGAGCAAATTAACACACTTAAGTATGGAAGACGCTTAGATAAAAAAAATCTAGATAAGGCATTAGAAGCTACCGCTTATCATGAAGCTGGTCACGCAATCTTAGCCAAACTTTTAACCCCTTATGATGCCATAGAACAAGTCACCATTATACCTCGTTCCAATAGCTTAGGCTTTGTCTCTTTTTCAAAAGAAATAGATGAATATAATGCAAACGACAAAGCCTCATTAAAAAATGAAATTTATGTTTTATTAGCAGGACGCGCTTCTCAAGAAAAGTGTTTTAAATCCTTAGGAATAGATGCGGGTGCCTCAAGTGATTTGAAAAAGGCAAATGAACTGATTTATAAGGCAATTACGCGTTATGGAATGGATGATGTTCTTAAAAATATACATACAAGTATCTTTGACTCATCAAGTTCACTGTACACGAATGAGGTGATTTTTAAACGCCAAGAAGCCTGGATAAAAGAAGCCACTAAAATGACAGAATCCCTTGTTAAAAAGCATTGGTCCAGTATTGAATTCTTAGCAAAAGACTTATTAAAAAAAGAAGTAATAGAAGGAAATACTTTAGATTACTACCTACAAGAAGACAGCTTCTCCCAAGCACAAGTCGCTTATCAGGCTTCACTTCTTTATGATGCTTTATAAGGTGCTATAAAATAGAAATAAAAGATTATGGTACCACTTAATAAAAATAAGA
>NZ_JAEMVE010000110.1 GCF_029216045.1 Sulfurimonas sp. MAG313
ATCGGACCTATGGTAGAACCACATCCCATATCTGTTCGGGTCACAAAACTTTGAAAAGGAACATTCACCTTTTTACATAAAAGTTTAAAGATGGAGATTGTTTGAGAATTACTTGCATATCTTTGATTGGCATTGACTTTTATAACGGGTCCATGATTTAAAAGAGGACCATGGTTTTCATCATGCTTGGATATAAAGTTTGGATGAACCCCATGGGCATTATCCGCAGATATCATCATTGAAGAAGAAATCATTCTTGCATAATCTTCATGTTTGGTATTAATACGTTTTAGCACCATTTCTAAAAAGGGACCAGCTGCGCCTGAAGCGGACTCTGAACCCACTTCTTCATGGTCTGAACAAATCAGCAGAGCACTTTTAGAACTTGAGCTTTCTTTAATAGCTTGTAAGCCCACATAACACGATAAAAGATTATCTAAACGAGCTGAGGCTAAAAACTCATTATTAAATCCTAAAAAGCTTGGCTTTTGTGTGTCATAAAACATTAATTCGAAGTCTAACATCTCTTTTAAGCCACTTTGTTTTAAAAGAATATCTGTAAAAGATATACTTTCGTCTGCTTGCATAAAAATAGGAGGGATATCTGTTTGGGCATTAATTGAACGATTTTTATTCGCTTCTTTATCTAAGTGAATAGCTAAGGATGGGATTAAAGCAAGGGGTCGTTTAAAGTCTATAAGAGGATGCACTAATTCACCTGCATCATTTAAGCCACTTACCCGCCCTGCCAAAGACAAGTCTCTGTCAAACCAAGGGTTTAACAAGGCTCCCCCATACACTTCAACCCCTAATTGGATATATCCTTTTTTATGGATGATAGTATTTGGTTTGAGTTTCAAACACGGGCTATCGGTATGGGCACCAAGCATATTTATACCCTCAATATTTAAGTCATCTTTACCATATATAAAGGCAATTAAAGACGAGTTATTACGTGTCACATAATATTTATCTCCCTTCTTCAAATCCCAAGTATCGGATTCATCTAAGTTCTTAAATCCTGAGCTTTCTAATTCTTTGACTAGTGAGGCGGTAGCATGAAAAGGGGTAGGAGAATTTTCTAAAAATTCTAGTAAGTGTGCATTAAAATTTTGTTGTGTCATTTTTATATCTCAGAAGAAGCTCATAAAGCTTTTTATTTCCGCTGAGTTTAGCATAATTTAGAGCCGTTCGGCCATCATAGTCTAAAAGTTCTCTATTTGCCCCAAGATTTAGTAAAAAGGCAACAATATCAAACTGTCCTGATTCAGAGGCTACATGTAAGGCTGTTTTTCCATCTGCATTAACTCGGTTAATATCACTTCGACTTAAGGCGTAGGCCACATAGTCCATGTCCCCTTGCTTAGCCGCTTCAAAAAACTGTTCATCTTTTTGAAGTTCTTGAATATTAGCCATCTTACTTAAATAAATAATAACCTTGATACGGTTTTTTTCAATGGCATACACTAAGGGGGTTTTATGGTTTTTATCTTTAATATGTACATTAGCACCCGAATCAACTAGGTACTTTACTAATGAATACCTACCTATAGAAGCAGCATAATGAAGGGGTGTTTTAAAGTATTTATCTAGGGAATTAATGTTTAAGCCCTCATCCACTAAGGTATGCACAGTGTCTTCATCTACCGCAATAACGGATTTATGAAGGGGACTTGAAATGCTAAGAGTACAAAACAATACGCTCAATAAAAGTACTTTCATACCTTATTATAACCAAGACAGTATTTACTTTTTATTTCTCAGTGCTTGTAAATACAAACCTTTGATAGAAGTATCGTATAGAAATTCTGCGTAGTCTATACGTTCATTATCTTTATGTAAGCCCCATTTATCAGCTGTCCATCCCTCATCTATACAACATTTCACCCCATCAAAACTAACGGTTTCACCTGTCATATATTTTTTAAGTTTGACTTGTAATAAAACTACCTTTTGCATCATCTGTTTTACAGAGCCTTCACTATAATGTGTTTTAGGTTTAAACCCCACAAAAAACAGTAAATTAAAGCCGATTAAGACAAATAGCATTTGTAGTACGGGGGCATGATATAGTACAAATAAGACAATGCTTATTGATGAAGAGATAATAATTAAACTCATTTGTAAGGTCTTGAATTTTTTAAACTTTTGAGTATGTTCTTTATACTTATCTTCAAGCAAGATATTAAGCCGAACTAAGACGGATACTATGGCCTCAGGCGACATTAACATCCATTAGCTTTTCGAGTTCAGGAATGATTTTACTGTCTACTCTTATGGCAGAATCAAGTACCACATTTTGAAGCTTTGAGGTGATACACAGCTTTAATTGACGAGAACCAGGATTTTGACGGATTAGTCTGTATAATTCTTCTAAACGAGCTAAATCACGAGATAAACGAACCGTAATGACCAAAGGTTCTTGAGGAATTTCACGAATCTTTGTCTGAACCTTTTTAGCTTCTCTTTTTACCTCTTTTAAAGTAAATATTTTAACTACGGAGATACGTGTAAACATTTCGGTATGCGTGACCTTCACCTTAAAGGCAACTGGTTCATCTAAGTCCATTTGATCAAGCTGATCAAGCTTATCAGAAAAAAGCATCATCTCTATATTTCCGTGAAAGTCCATAAGGTTTAAGATACCAAAGGTATTTCCTTTTTTAGAAATCTTTTTTTGTATATCTTCAACCTTACCAATAAAAATAGCCGTTGAACTATCGGCTATGTTTTCTATATCTGAAGAAAGTGTATAGTTCAGTTCATCTATTTCAGCTCTGTATTCATCAAGAGGGTGACCTGAGACATAAAAACCAAGGGTGTCTTTTTCAAAGTCTAAGATTTGTTTGAGTTCAAATTCAGGAGCATGGTTAAGGTTTAAATCCACTTCCGTAATTTCTGCGTCATCTCCAAATAAAGAACCAACAGCATTTTTCTTAGCCATTGAGGCACCTTTTGCTGTCTCAATAATTAGTTCTATCTGCTCCAAAATTGCGCGTCTTGAAAATTCAAACTGATCAAAACCACCTGATTTCGTGATGGATTCAATCACACGCTTGTTTACCTTAGAAGGTTCAATCCTATTTACAAAGTCTTTCATAGATTCAAAGGGACCTTCTTTACGAACATCAAGGATAGACTCAACTGCCGCGCCACCTACCCCTTTAATCGCACCTAAACCAAATAAGATTACGTCTTGATCGTCTTTTTTTGTCGCTGAAAATTCAAGTTGAGACACATTAATATCAGGAGGTGAAAGTTCGATTTGCATACGCTTAACTTCATCAATATACTTAACAACCTTTTCGGTGTTGTCTTTTTCAGAGGTTAACAATGCCGCCATAAATTCTTGAGGATAATAAGATTTTAGCCAAGCCGTTTGAAAGGTAATCATAGCGTAAGCTGCCGAGTGTGATTTATTAAAACCGTATCCTGCAAACTTTTCAATAAGGTCAAAAAGCTCAGAGGCCGTCTTGTAATCAAGACCCTGCTTCGCCGCACCTTCTGAGAAAAGCTTATTATACTTAACCATTTCATCCACTTTTTTCTTACCCATTGCGCGACGAACAATATCTGCTCCACCAAGGCTCATTCCACCAATGGTCTGAACAATTTGCATAACTTGTTCTTGATAAACAATAACCCCATAAGTAGGTTTTAATATCTCTTCAAGGGCTTCAAATACATAAACAATTTCTTGACGTCCGTGCTTACGCTCAATAAAGTCATCCAACATTCCTGATTCCATTGGACCTGGTCTATAAAGGGCCAAGACCGCAATAAGGTCTTCAAAGTTTGCAGGCTTTAAACGTTTATTTAGATCTTGCATTCCTGAAGATTCTATCTGGAACATTCCTACTGTTTCACCAGTTTGAATCACCTCATATACATGAGGATCATTTTCATCAATCTTGTTCCAATCTACCGTAACATCATAACGACGCTTAACCAGTTTAATACCTGCATCAATAACATCAAGTGTTTTAAGGCCAAGAAAGTCAAACTTAATTAAATCAACATCTTCAAGAAAGTTTAGAGAATATTGCGTCACAAAGGTTGTTTCACCAGAAGGCTTATAAATAGGCGTTTTATACCATAATTCACGGTTTGAAATAACCACACCCGCAGCGTGCATTCCTGCGTTTCGTTTAAGACCTTCAAGCCTTTTAGAAAACTCCCAAACACGAGCAGCAGTAGGATCGTTTGCTACGAGTTCTTGAATCTTTGGCTCTTTTTGAAAGGCACCGGGTTTAAGTTCCCCGTTTTTCATCTTTCCATTAAGCGTAATTCCTAGCTCATCAGGAATAAGCTTTGCCATCTTGTCCGCTTGAGACAGAGGTACATCTAAAACCCGCGAAACATCACGAATAACCCCTTTGGCTAAGAGTGAACCAAAGGTAATGATTTGTGCCACTTGATTACGTCCATATTTTTCAACCACGTAATCAATAATTTCACCACGCCGTGCTTGCATAAAGTCCATATCAATATCGGGCATGGACACACGTTCAGGATTTAAAAAACGCTCAAAAAGAAGATCATATT
The DNA here is from genome assembly GCF_029216045.1 of Sulfurimonas sp. MAG313. Lineage (GTDB taxonomy): Bacteria > Campylobacterota > Campylobacteria > Campylobacterales > Sulfurimonadaceae. Next base: position 4,546 of record NZ_JAEMVE010000110.1, read on the forward strand.
TCATAGGGTCAATATCTGTAATATCTAATGAATACGCTACTAAAGACCCTGCTGCTGAACCACGTCCAGGTCCAACAGCTATGCCCATCTCTTTAGCAACTTTGACAAAGTCCCAAACAATAAGCATATATCCAGGGAACTTCATAGAATTAATAATATCCATCTCGAAAAGAAGGCGTTTTCTATACTCTTCATGTTTTTCTTGTGGCACATGAATAAGACGATTTTTAAGACCTATCTCACATCTATGAATAAAATACTCAGCATCATTTTTATCTTCTGCCGCCAACCATTTTTTCGTCTCTTCTTTACTAGCATTTGCGCTCAAAGGAGCATCATCAACATGGGCAATACTAAGACCCTCTTCAAGAGCGTACTCAGGTGTAAACTTGAAGTTAGGAGGAACAGGTTCATCTACGATAGGAACAAAGGCTTCTATCTTTTCAACAATTTCTTGAGTGTTTGAAATAGCCTCAGGAATATCTATAAAAAGCTTGGCCATTTGTTCAGGCGATTTTAAATAAAATTCGTGAACAGAGTGACGCATACGGTTAGGGTCATCATAAAGCTTATTCATCCCAATACACATAAAGGCTTCATGGTACTGAGCATCATCTGGGTAAGTATAATGCGTATCATTCGTTGCTACTATCTTAATCCCTGTTTCCATGGATATTTGAAGGATTTGCTCATCAATATAAAGTTGATCACCAATACCATGACGCATAAGCTCTAAATAAAAATCATCCCCAAAAATTTCTTGATATTCTAAGGCAACGGCTTTAGCACCCTCATATCCCCCTGCTCCATTTTTAACATTACGTTCATTAGCCAAGTTTAAATGCCAGTTCACCTCACCTTGTAAACAAGCAGAGGTGCAAATAAGCCCTTCTGAATGTTCACGGAGCAATTTTTTATTCATACGTGGGAAATAATAAAATCCATCAATATAGGCCTTAGAAGAAATATACATAAGGTTTTCATAACCTATTTTGTTTTTAGCAAATAAACAGATATGAAATCTTTGTCGTGAGCTTTTATCACCTATATCTTCGGCGTTATGGATATAGCCTTCCATTCCAATAATAGGCTTTATTCCCGCCGCCGTCATTTGTTTATAAAAATCAATGGCCCCAAACATATTTCCATGGTCCGTCATAGCAACAGAGGTCATTCCAAGTTTTTTAACTTCTTCAACAAGGTCTGTAATTCTATTTGCCCCATCTAAGAGAGAATATTCGGTATGTAAATGAAGGTGAGTGAATTGTTGAACAGACATAAGTTTTACCTTAGAATAATTTTACAGATTATAAACTCTTTCCCCTATAAAAATAATAAAAATTCTTAGCAATTTTGAAGTTTATGAGGACAGAGGAAGGAAGGATTAAGAGATGAAGGTTCTTATTCATTTATTGTATTTTTTGACTTCGTTTTTTTCGTTTTTTTCACCTTTAGACACATGACATATTCATTTATTAAATTTCCATAGCCTGTCACATGAGCGGATCGATATAAGCCATTCGTTGAGGCAGTTCTTAGTTTATATGTTATCGCTCGACCATTGACCATCTTTTTATACCGATACAACTTACCTTTTACATTGGTAGTACTTTGATTGTATATGATGCCATCAGAAGTTTTTATGCGTGTCAAGTCTTTATTAAAAATGAGATAAAAGGTTTTTTTTTCTTGTTCTTCTTGGGGATATTCTTGAGGGTTTCCATTAGCTATGGTATATTTGGGAATACATTGATACGTTTTTTTAGCTTCAAAAGCAAAAAGGTTCAGGCAGAGCAATAAAAACACTATAATTTTCATAAACATCTCTTTCTAAAGAATTTAGCAACAAGTACAAGACAAACTCATACTTGAAGAATAAGGGTTTATTTAACTTTTTCTAAGTACTCACAGTCCACTGTATTAACCTTAACAAGGTCACCTGTTACTACGTGAAAAGGAACTTGAACTACTGCGCCTGTTTCAAGCGTTGCTGGCTTTTTAGAACCTGAAGACGTATCGCCTTTAAAGTTAGGAGGGGTATCTGTAATAACAAGTTCCATCGTTTCAGGAGCTGTGACTGAGATAGCCTTGTTGTTATGAAAAATCATCTCAACATTCATACCATCTTTAAGCCACTTCATTGTGTCTTCACAGGCATCATAAGTTAGACCTAGTTGATCGTATGTTTCATTGTCCATAAACTGAAGCATTTCGCCATCATCATAAAGATACTGCATGGTTTTGTGATCTAAGTTTGGAATTTCAAACTTATCACCTGCATGAATAGTTTTTTCAACCACCTTACCATTAACAAAACTTTTCACCTTACAACGAACAAAGGCTGCGCCCTTTCCTGGTTTAACGTGTTGAAATTCAACGACTCTATAAGGCACGCCAGAAATTTCTAAACGTACACCTTTTTTGATATCACCCATGCTAATAACTGCCATAAATTTTCCTAGTTCATTAAATATTTCCGAGATTTTAACCAAACTTTACTTTGATTACAATTCAGAACATCTCTAAAAGCTTATTTTTAGTGACTCGCAAAAGTAAATGAAGAATGTGTGTTCTTTTTAGACTCATACATAGCTTTATCCGCACTGCAGATAATATTTCTAGCATTATCACCATCTTCAGGATAAATAGAAACCCCTACGCTAATATCAACAATAAATTTTAAGTTATTAGTAGTAATAGGAGTGTCAAACAAATCTATAAGGTCTTGCAAAATAGGACGGATATCTTCAAGTTGAGACACCTTGTCAAGAACCACTGTAAACTCATCTCCCCCTAACCGAGCGACACAATCATCTGTTCTAAAGACACTTAATATTCTGTGCGCAGACTGGATGAGAACATCATCTCCTACTTCATGACCATACGTGTCATTAATCTCTTTAAAATGATCTATATCTATAAACAAAAGAGCAAAAGAATTTTCACTTTCCGTATGACTCGCTATAACCTCATCCAAACGTTTAATAAAATTCAAACGATTTGGAAGTTTCGTAAGTGAATCATGATAAGCTTCATAATGTAATATGTCTTTTTGCTTGCGAATAATATTAAAAACTATAAGAGCAAACAAGGCCATAGAACTGATAACAACAAACAGTAAGAGATAGTTTTGCATTTCATTGACTTCTTGTAGATTTATACCATCGAGAGATTCACTTAACAATAGATAGGCCATATTTTGACCTTTCATATCTTTAATTATATATCGAATAAGTAGTTTAGAAGCTTTTTTATCTACATAAAAATCTTCATCTGCATAAAGAATTTTTTCAAACCCAAGAATATTGATATAATCAATAAATTCAGCTTGTGCATTTGTATTAGCAACATAATAATCGCCTATAAAGTGTTTCGAATACGGCTTAACAATTTGCTTTTTATATCTTTTATCCACTATAAACAGTGAAGAGACACCTTCCTCTTTCAAACTTTGGGAAATAGAATTAAACTTAGCAATACCTTCTATAAGTCCTATATATTTTCCCTCATGATATATAGGAACCATAGATTTAAAACTTAAGTCAAACTTTCCAACACCAATAGTAGATTTTATGGAAGGGTCACGCATCATCTCCACTACGGCTAAACGAGCGTTTAAAACAGAGTCGCCATGTTTTTTCGTCCAACTTCTGTAAAAACTATTTCCTTTTTTATCAATAATTTGGAACCAAACACTGTTATAAGAAGATTGTTTTTTCAGAAGTAAGGATAATTTATGAAGATTTATTTCTTTATAATTATTGGTTATAAGATTTTCTTTAATGGTTTTATTTTCTGAAAGAGTTAATACAATCTTGAGTAAGGCTTCGCTTTTGTGTTTAATCTCATCTTTTACCCGTTTTCTAAGATCCATGTTTGCGGATACATAAACCTCTTTTTGAACATTTTGTACATTTTCATTCAAATAAAAAAAGCTTAGCATTATAGTTATAAGAATACAAACATAAAGAAGGTACAAACTTTTACTGAACATATATTTCCTTCGTATTTTGTTTATATTCTTTAGAGTATAGCTAAAATAATAATATAAACATATAATTTTTTATTATATTTATTTAGCTCTTGATTTCAACCCTTTTAACAACACTATATAAAAGAGGGATATATAAAAGGTTTAATACCGTAGCCCAAGCTATTCCAAAACCTAATGAAATAGCCATAGGTTGTAAGATCATAGCTTGTCCTGAGGCGAAAAAGATTAAGGTAGATAGGCCTAAAACAGTGGTGATTGAAGTAAGAACGATAGGTCTTAGTCTGGTTCTTGCTAATTGTACTAATTCATCAATGTCGTTAGCCTTTCTTATAAATAAAACCATTAAGATTCCATCATTAACCACCACACCGACTAAACCAATAGCTCCTATCATACTTGGCATGGTCATATTTATACCCATGATAAAATGTCCTGCTAAAACACCCAAGCCTATAAACAATACATTAGAAAGTACAATAGCTGAGTTTACTAAGGAATCAAAAAGCCAGACAAGAGTAATAAAAATCAAAAACACTGCAATTAAAAAGGCTTGAGATAACTCATTTATGGTCTTTTGATTTTCTTCTTCTTCTCCTTTTACATCAATCCCATAATCCTCTTCTTTTAACTCTTTTAAAATAGGTTCAAGTAAGTCTGTCATCTCCCCTGCGGTGATTTTTTCTTTGTTTAAAGAAGCAAATATTGAACGAATACGTTTTCCATCTTGCTTTCCAATACTCACATAAGCCTTTAACAAAATAAAGTCTGCCACCTCATCCAAACGAACCTTTTGATGCGTTCCAGGCACATCAAGTTCAAGGTTATATAAGTTGTCATAATTATCTTTTTTCAAACTCTCTACTTTGATGCGAACCAGCCCTTCTTCATTGAACATTTTTCCATACTCACCTTGTAAGTACAGCGCTCGAAGTTGTTTGTTTAGCACCTCTTCATTAAAGCCTAATTGCTGACCGTAAGCATTAATACGAAGCTTCAACTCTTTTTGCCCCTCAGTTGCATCATTTGAGATATTAAACACACCCTCACTCTTACGTAAAACATCTTCTATTCGTTTTAGTCCTTCTATTAAGACCTTATCTTCTTTACCATACAAAGAAATTTCAACATCATTTTTAACTACACCCGTTCCCGGGACAATAACAGAGATTTCTTCAAAGATCTTAATTCCGTTTTCTTTTCTATCAATATAGGGCTCAATTATCTTTTTTATATCTTCTTGTATATCTCTCGCGGTACGCTTTCTTGTTAAAAGATCTGCATCATATTCCACAGAGATATAAGGATTAATGTATTTCTCAAAAAAGTTACTAGGTGCGCGTTCATTTAAATCAATAAAAATGTGAAATAAATTTTCTCCCACGATGGCATGGTTCTTAGCATCTAATCTCATTCCAACAATGGAAGAGATAGAAATCATCTCTCCCTCTTTTTTGTATTCAAGTATCTTTTTTTCAATCTCAGAAATAGCAGCTTCTGTGTCCTTAAGTTCATGATTAATTTCAAGTTTACCCGTTACAAAAACCTGTGTTACATCAAAATCTGGAAACAACTGAAAACGAGTAACACTCCCTAAAATAAATGTAAGACTCAGGATAGACACCATCATAAGACCTAAGGCAGATTTTTTTCTCTTTAATAAAAAACGTAAAGTTTTTTCATAAGAGTTGTACATCTTTTCCCACCAATCATGACTCACATGATCTTCATGGCGGATACGTAAAAAATCTTTTGCATGCAAGGGTAAAAAATAAAATGCTTCAAATAAAGAAGAGATGAGTAAAACAGAAATCATAATAGGTAAGATTCTAATAAACGCGCCCATTTCACCTGTCATCATAAGAAGTGGTAAAAAAGCAAATACCGTCGTTAGTGTTGCGGCTAATACTGCTGGAAACATTTCTATAGTTCCTTCAACCACAGCTTCTCGTCTACTCTTTCCTAGTTCTAAATGCCTATAAATATTTTCAGCAACCACGATAGCCTCATCGACTAACATTCCAAGCGCAATTAATCCACCCAGTAAAGAAAGCATATTTAAAGAATATCCGATTTTTTCTGTAACTATTAGTCCAATCATAAAAGACAAAGGAATACCTAATGCCACAACAAAGGCTATGCCTCGATTTACTGTAATCATCATCGCGATAAACACTAAGAATAGACCAAACATTATATTTGAGAAGACAGTATTTAAACGGTTCTTAATCCATACCGAGGTGTCTCCATATATATTAAAATGAAAAGCGGGATAGGTTTCTTCATACTTTTTCAATAAGATTCTAAAGTCTTTTACTAAGGCAATAGCATTACCAGACTTAGACTTCGTTATATTTATACTAATGCTTGGAAGTCCATTATAATGCGAAAGTTCTCTCGCCTCAGAAATAGTAAACTCTACCTCAGCTATATCTCCTAAACGTACCCGTTTCCCCCCTACATTTAAAAGAGTATCTTGAAGTTTTGAAAGTTCTTTTTCCCCATTATTAGTACTGATAAAAAGATGTCGTCCTTTTTCTTTTAATGTACCAATAGGAAATATAGAGCTCATAGAAGATAAGGCTTGTATGACATCAGTACTTACTAAATCAAAGGCTTCGATTTTAGCAAGGTTAAGTTTTATTAAAAGTTCTTCATCTGCGTCGCCTCTCACGGTCACTTCATTTAAGTCTTGATATAAAGAAAGGTCTGACTTTAAAATTTTAGCCATTTTCAAAAGTTCTTTGGTGCTAAAATCACCCGATATTGCTATTTGAGTAAGGGGAATAGATTCTTCAAACAAACGCGCTATTGGCTCATCCATATCTGAGGGAAGATCACGTTTTGTTTTGGCTATCACATCTTTGACGTCATTTAAAGCAGATATATTTTCAGCATCATTTTTAATCTCTGCCGTAATTTTAAAACTTCCATTTTTAACTTCGGTTTCAAGAGAATCAATGGCATTAATATTTTTAAGTTCATCTTCAATGTTTTTAACCGCCATCTTATCCATTACATCCGCAGATGTTCCAGGGTAAGCACCTGTAATAACCACCTTATCCATTTGGATGGGAGGAAAAATTTCTTTAGGAATATTAATATACGCCATCACAGACAAGACTAATATAAAGGCTAAAAAAATGTGATTTAAAAGAGGTTTATCAATAGCAAATTCTATAAATTTTCGTAACACGATTTAGCCTTTAAAATAATGTATCTAATATTTGATTTTTAAATCGTTTTTGTTCTACTTCATTGGTGATGATTTTCTTTTCTTCTTTTAGGGACTTATATTCCCTCTCAAGCGAAGATATATCACGACTTTTATAATATATACTACTTTGTAAAAAAATCTTAGGAAAGGCTAAGAGCAGGACTAAAAGCATGAGCATAATTGTCGTTAATAAAAAGGTGATATCAATATTTTCACCTGGCATTAGAACCGGTTTTATCTCAATTAAAATCTCGTTTTTTTCAGCATAAGTATCCTCGTATATAGATTTATTATTTTGTTCATATTCCAAGGTCAAACACTCTCATCTTTGCAGATCTACTTCGTATATTTTCTTTAACTTCATCATTTTTTGCTTCATAAGGCTTACGTGAAAGCATTTTTCCAAGACTATGGTCATTTCCACAGGTACAACGCATGGCATGATCATCACATATACAAGACTTTGACCACTTCTTAAATCTTTGTTTTACGATACGGTCTTCTAAGGAATGAAAAGAGATAATGGCGATTCGTGCTTGTGTTAAGCCTGATTTTTCTATGCTGTCTAACAGTCCTTCAAGCTCACCTAACTCATTATTTACTTCTATGCGAATCGCTTGAAAAACAAGGGTTGAGGGATGTATCTTTTTTCCTCTTGGAGCGAAAGGACGGATACATTGGCTTAATTCTTTAGCCGAAGAAAAGGGTCTATTCGAAATTATTTCTGAAGCAATATGCTTATAATTTCGAACCTCACCATACTCAGATAAAATGCGTTCTAGGTCTTTTTGAGAGTACGTATTTACCACCGTTTGAGCGGTGAGTTCACTTAAGGGGTCCATTCTCATATCCAGATTATCACTATCAAAACTAAAACCTCTATCCTTTTCATCTAATTGTAAAGAAGATACCCCAATATCTGCTAACAAACCTCTGATATTATTTTCTTCTTCAAACACTTCTAATGACATTTTTGAAAAACGCCCTTTTCTAATTTGAACCCTGTCTTTAAAGGGTTCAAGTCTCTGTGTAGAAAAATCAATAGCGGTCTGGTCTTGGTCTATACCAATAAGATGTATATTTGTATTACTTTGTAAAATCAAAGTACTGTGCCCTGCATATCCCATGGTACAATCCACGATAGTGCCTTCTTCAATGTGTTCAAATATTTCTTGAACTTCTCTATATAAGACGGGGACGTGAGGGATATTATGCAATGACACAACCTTTTTTTTTATAATAGCTAAAATGCTCTTAGAAAATAGATATTTTAGGCAAAGCACGATATACTCTTGCATAAATTTACAAGGTATTACATGGTTAATCATTTAAAATCTAAACTTACTATTTTATCTAATTCATTTTTTCATAATAATTTTTTTGGGCTGTATCATGGTTCTATCTCTGCAAAGACGGACTCTAACCGTTTTATCATTAACAATAAAGAAGCAGTATTTCATGATTTAGAAGCCTCTGAACTTTTAGAACTTGGACATAATAAAGATTATAGATGGAGAAAGGCAAGTATAGACACCCCTATTCATGCCGCTATATATTCGCAAATATCGGACGCAAAGTTTATAAGTTTTACTATGCCACCCTTTGTTACTGCATATAGTATTAATCATAGTATTATCACACCAAAAGATTATTTTGGTCAAAGGGAATGCTCCAATATAACTATTTACGACCCCAAGTCTTTTGATGACTGGTACGATAGAGCGAGTTCAGAAATTCCACAATATTTTATTAAACACGAGCATAATATAATGATTATTAAGGGATATGGGGTATATGCATATTCTAGAGACCTTCAAACCATGACAAAAAAACTCGCAGTCCTAGAAAAGTCATGTCGCTTGTTAATGTTAAGTGAGGCAACCAAAAACCAAGTAATGGACTTTTAAATGAGATGAGAAGCGTAAAAAGAACGAGAACTGCTTCTCGTTCTTAGCTTCGGAACCAAAGATGATGTCGCTAGCGACCATCGAAGGCCTAAGCAGCTACAAAAAAAGTGTCAATCAATTAGCCAACAAGTAACTTTCACTCCCCTTCAGGTAAACCAACAATAGCCTCATACGCCGTATTAAACATCAAATCCATCTCTGCTTCATTAATAATATACGGTGGCATAAAGTACACAATATGACCTAAAGGACGCAACAACACCCCCTTACTAAGAGCATATTCATAAACCTTTAAACCTATTCTTTTTTCAGGGGCATAACCCTTAAGCTCAATAGCAGCTATCATCCCAGTTTGGCGAACTTCTTTAACATTGTTAAGATCTTTAAATCTGCTTAGATGATTGGCCATGTACGCAGCTGTCTTTTTATTATTTTCGATTACATTGTCATTTTCAAAGATGTCCAAGGTCGCATTAGCAGCTGCGCAGGCTAAGGCATTTCCGGTATATGAATGCGAATGTAAAAAAGCCTTATTCAGACCATAATCACAATAAAATTTTTGATATATTTCATCTCCTGTCAAGACAACAGAAAGAGGAAGATACCCCCCTGTAATTCCCTTAGATAAAACTAAGAAGTCCGGAGTAATATCGGCTTGTTCACAGGCAAACAAGGTACCCGTTCTTCCAAATCCTACCAATACTTCATCCGCTATAAAATGTATTTTATATTTTTCACATAAGTCTTTTGCTAATTTTAAGTATAAAGGATGGTACATATGCATATACCCCGCACCTTGAACTAAAGGTTCCACTATAAGTGCGGATATTTCGTCTGCTCTTTCTTTTAAGAGTTCTTCAAAACTATGCGCTGCTGTAATAGCGGCTTCTTCGCTTAAATCTTTTGGAACAGGTGTTTGTACACAGGCTATTAATAAAGGGCCATAGGTATCTTTATATAATTCTACATCTCCCACAGACAAAGCACCTATAGTTTCTCCATGATAAGAGTTACTAAGGGACACAAACAAAGGTTTTTCTAAGCCTGAATTTTTATGTGCATGATACGACATTTTTAAGGCCACTTCTACAGCTGAGGATCCATTATCTGCGTAAAAACAACGGCTCAGTCCCTTAGGTGCAAGCTTAATTAAACGCTCTGATAATCGTACTATAGGCTCATGCGTAAACCCCGCGATAATCACATGTTCTAGCGTATCGACTTGTTCTTTAATCTTGGAAGAGATATACGGGTTTACATGTCCAAATATATTAACCCACCATGAAGCAATGGCGTCTATATACTTATTTCCGTCAAAGTCTTCTAGCCAGACCCCTTTACCGCTTTTAATCGGTGTCATTGGTAAAAATTCATGATCTTTCATTTGCGTACATGGATGCCATAAAACATCTAAATCACGTTTGGCTATACTCTTGTTTGTCATGTCGAACCTTTAAGTAAAAATTAAAAAAATATTGTACAACACCTATACTAAATCAAACATCGAAATTACCCTCTTCACAGCCCTATAAAGTGACCTTTAAAGTTACATCCAAGATAAATCTTATTAATGCTCCTAACATTTACCCAATTTTAATGCTTTTCTTACTAGAATATCTATTATTATAATTTAAGGAAAACTTATATGATTACATGGATGCAAAGACATCGTAAATATTTAAACATTACACTATGGATTAGTGTCGGTGCATTTGTCGCTGCTGGACCAATGTTTGCCATTGGAAGTGGAAGCTTTTCTGGAGGCGGTGCGGACGCTGTTGCTAAGGTTGGAAATGTTGAAGTAAGTATTCATCAAATGAATTCTGCGTACAGACAACTCTTTTCACGGTACAATCAAATGTTTCAAGGGAAATTTGATGAGGCCCAAGCTAAGGCTTTTGGTCTACAAAAACAAGCCCTTGATCAGTTAATTGATGAAGCACTTTTAATTAATCTTGCTCAAAGTTTCAAATTAGAGGTTATGGATAAAGAAGTGTCTAAGAACATTGCTTCAACAGATGCCTTTTATAAAGATGCAAAGTTTAATAAAGATACCTATAAAAAAGTATTAAAACAAGCACATTTAAGCATTACAGAATATGAAGCGGATGTAAGACGTTCACTTTTAATTCAAAAGCTTATGGGTATATTATCTGCGCAAGCACTTCCTCTTGAAGAAGAAGCCGTGTCAACAGCCTTATATATTAATGATAAGATTTCGTATAAAGTCTTAAATAAAACAGATATTAATATTCAAGTAACACCAGAGCAAGAAAAAGCCTATTGGGAAGGCAATAAATTTAATTACATGACAGAACCTACCCTTTCAATTGAATATATTGAGCAAAAAAACATTGAGGGCACCTATACACCAGAAGAAATTAAAATTGCGTATGAGTCCAACAAACATGATTTCACAAATGAAAAAGGTGAAATTAAAAGTTTAGAAGACGCGACATCTCTTGTCAAAGATGTTTTAGATAAAGCAGCTAATAATAAAGAAGCCTTACGTACATATATAGCTTATAAAAAAGACAAACTAGATGAAAGTTTAATAAAAAAGCATCTAGTAATTTCAAAAAGCACTAACCCATATAGTAAAGAAGTATATGAAAAGTTATCTAAGTTAAGCACTGCCAAGCCTTATCTTAAACCTCAATACATTAATGGAAAGTTCCTTATAATTAAGCTTATAGTTTCAAAGGCATCTGAAGTTAAGACGTATGCACAAGCACAAGAACAAGTAAGCGCACAGTATCTAAAAGAAGAAACACATAAACAGTTTACACAATTAGCAAAAAATTCTGTTCAAAGTTTTATGGGTAAGACATCTGGATTTTTAACACGTGAAAGTATTGATAAGCTTTCTCCTTTAAGTGAGTATGAAGCGGCTGAATTTTTAGAGTCTTTGTTTACGCAAAATACAAAACGTGGATTCATACCTTTAAAAGAAGGAAAAATCGTATTATTTAATATTTTGGAACAGAAACTGCTTAAGAAAGAGAATAATACACAAGAACAAAATGTATTACGACTTAAGACATCACTTTTAAATGATGGATTACTTAAAAAAACTAGGAGCACAGTACCCTGTGACTTCATATTTAGAAGGAAAATAGCCTTGAATAGAACAGTTCTTGCCATTGATATTGGTTCAACTAAAATCTGCGCTATCATCTCAGAAATTGACGACGACGATAAGATTCAGATCCTTGGGGCTGGTATTAGCAAGGCCCAAGGTCTTAAAAAAGGAAGTATAACCAATATAGAGTTAGCTTCTAAATCTATAAAAAATGCTCTAAATGATGCAAAAAGAGTAGCTGGTACCAATTTTACTAAGGCTATTGTTTCTATATCAGGTGCTTATACTAAGTCTTTAAATTCTAGTGGTATCGTAAACATCCCTAATAAAGAAGTAGGTCTTAAAGAAATCAACCGTGTTATGCATACCTCTTTATATAATGCAAACATCCCTAATGAATATGAAGTTTTACACACCTTACCTTATAACTTTAAGGTAGACGATCAAGATTTCATTGAAGATCCTTTAGGTATGAACGCTGCTCGTCTTGAAGTTGAGACACATATTATCACGACACAAAAGTCTAATATCAACAACTTAAGAAAGGCAGTTAAAGCCGCTGGTGTTGATGTTGAAAATATTGTATTAAGTGGATATGCTTCAGCTATTGCAACATTAAATTCAGATGAAAAAGAATTAGGTGCTGCTGTAATTGATATGGGTGGTTCTACGTGTAACATTGTTATTCATTCAGGAAATTCTGTGCGGTACAATGACTTTTTAGGTGTAGGCTCTAACCATATAACCAACGATTTATCTATGGCCCTTCACACCCCTCTTAATACAGCTGATAACGTAAAAATGACCTATGGTAGTTTACATACACCATCAAATGACTTAATAGAACTACCTGTAATAGGTGATGAAGAAACGACCCATGAGGTTTCTTTAGAAGTGGTCTATAATGTTATTTACGCCCGTGTTGAAGAAACAATGATGATTATAGCTCAATCCCTTGAGAAGTCTGGTCTTAAAGAGCACTTGGGTGCAGGTATTGTTTTAACAGGTGGATTTACTAAGATGGAAGGCATACGTGAGTTAGCCGTTGCTATCTTTGATAATATGCCGGTACGTTTAGCCAAACCATCTGAGATGGAAGGTTTGTTTGACACCCTAAGAGATCCTGCTTATTCAGGAGCAATCGGTTTACTGAAATACGCAGCTAATGGATATTCACCTTATGAAATTGATGTGAATAAACATATGCGTCACAAAAATGAAAGTATAGAAGGAAGAGAAACTCCTAATATCGCAGATATTGCAACACCTAGTATAAGCGATGAAGAGATAAATTCTGTACAAAGTCCTATGGATGTTAAAAATGAATTAGCATCACTATCCACACAAAAGAATACTAATGATGAACCAAGTATTTTTAGTAAGATGTGGCAATGGGCAACCCAACTATTTTAAGGAGAGAGAAAATGGAAGCATTTAGTGTAGAAGAAACTGCAAACGTTACGGGAGCAAAGATTATTGTTGTTGGTGTTGGTGGCGGTGGTGGAAATATGATTGGACATATGGTAGCAGAAGGGGTAGAAGGGATCGAAATGATCGTTGCTAACACTGATGCTCAAATGTTAGATCATTCTAAAACGGTTACTAAAATTCAATTAGGAGCAAAGCTCACTAAGGGTCTTGGCGCAGGTATGAAACCTGATGTTGGACGTGAGTCTGCCTTAGAATCTTATGATGAGATTCGTAATGCCCTTGAAGGTGCAGATATTGTTTTTGTTGCGGCTGGACTTGGTGGTGGAACAGGGACAGGCGCGGCTCCTGTGATTGCTAAGATTGCAAAAGAAGTCGGTGCCCTGACTATCGCTGTTGTAACAAAGCCTTTTATGTTTGAACAGCGTAAGCGTATGAAGGTTGCAATGGCAGGACTCGAAGAGCTTAAAAAAGAATCGGATTCTATTGTTGTTATTCCTAATGATAAGCTTCTTTCTATTGTAGATAGAAACATGGGTGTTAAAGACAGTTTTAGACTTGTAGATAGTATCTTATCTCAAGCTGTTTCAGGTACTTCTGGTGTTATTCTTTCTTCTGGAGCGAATGATATCAATCTTGACTTTGCTGACCTTCAAACGGTTATGTCTCATAGAGGTATGGCACTTATGGGTATGGGAACATTCCAAGGTGAAAATGCTGCTTATGAAGCGATTAAGTCTGCGATTGAATCTCCATTATTAGATAATATATCTATTAATGGAGCTATGGGTGTACTTGTACACTTTCATATGCACCCAGATTTCTCACTTATAGAGATGAATGAGGCTATGACAGTTATCGATGAGTCTGCTGATGAAGACGCCGATGTTATTTTTGGAACCACAACAGACGATACACTAGCCTTAGATTATATACGTGTAACGTTAGTAGCAACGGGATTTGAAAAAGAGTTAAACAACTCAGGCTCAAATAATCCAAATTTTGATATCCCTGAAGAAGAAAAACAAGTACATATCCAAAGACCACTATTAAAAGTAGTTGGTGGTGACAATTTTGAAGGTAGAGAAGAGTTCTTAGATGTTCCTACCTATATGCGTCAGCAAAAAGACTAAAAGTCTTATATCATTTTGGCACAGCCATAATGATAAAAATTCAAAAGAAATTTGAAATTTTATGAGCTCTACAGAAACTCTCCTTAAGGCCAAGACTCTCCTTGGCCTCTACGATAAAGCCACCTTATTTGATATCAAACAAAAGTATAGAAATCTTATGCATAAATGGCATCCTGATAAAAATCCTGACAATCTAGAAACAGCTCAACAAATGAGCATTAAGATTAACGAGGCTTATAAGACGGTACTTGAATATACAAAAAACTATGAATACACCTTTAAAGAAGAAGATATAAAAGATAAATACGCCAGTCCTCATGATTGGTGGGAATCACGATTTGGGGATGTCAATAGACCAAAAGAGTGATAAAATACATATAAATACGTTACTTTAAAACAGTTCTAAAACACTATATATTTTCTATTCTTTAATCTAAACATCAAATAAAACCTATACAATGAGATATGAAAAAACAAAAAATTATTCTTGTAGGGGCTTCAACAGGAGGTCCAGGTCATCTTAGTAAATTTTTTACAGCATTAAGAAGTGATGTAGATGCAATCATGCCAAAAGTTGCACAAGAATTAAAGGCCTGCTCACAAGTACTCGGTTTAAATGCTATTATTGTAGCTTTATATACATTCTAAGGAGAAAAAATGTCACTTAAATTACTTCTTAAGGATTTTTATCATCATACAGGAATAAATTTTTCCGAAACAGAACATATAGTTGATAAAAAAATACAAAATTTTTATACTCAAAAAGGCTTTAAGGATTATAATGATTTTTTTAGTTCTTTAAAAAAAGATACTGAACTTTACCAAGAGCTTATAAATCTTCTTACCACCTCTGAGACATATTTTTATAGGGAGTTTGCACAAATTGATTTTTGTATTAGTCTCATTAAGAATCTATCCCATACTGTTAAAATACTTTGTGCTCCTTGTGCCAGTGGAGAAGAAGCATACTCGATTCTTATTGCTATGTTAGAAGCTGATATAAATTTATCAAAAATTGAGATATATGCAATAGATATTAACAGTAGTGAAATTCAAAAAGCTCAAAAAGGAATTTATATTCAAAGAAGACTGCACAAACTTTCTAAATCCATTCAAGACAAATACTTTCTTCCCTTAGCTCAAGATAATTTTCAAATTAAACCAAGCCTACAAAAGCATATTCACTTTAAACAAATGAATATTTTCAAGCCTTTTGAACCAAACCTTAAAAATTTCGATGTAATCTTTTCGAGAAATATGCTTATATATTTTGATGACATATCACAAAAGCACGTTGAAAAAATATTTTATGATAAGCTCATTAGAGGGGGCGTATTGTTTTTAGGACACGCTGATAAGATCCATGAAGTCACTAGTTTTACTATAAAAAAACACAATGGAATACATTACTATAAGAAGTACTAATAAGTAAAATCTAACAATATATATTATGATACAATAGTACACAATTAAAAAATCATTAAGGCTTTACATTGATTAAAAATTTCTCTATTAAAAAACAACTTACTATTGTTCCCATTCTCATTATTTTGAGTTTTTTCATACTTTTTTTTAGTATAACCTCAGATATTTCTAAACTAGATGATAAAGGGCTTAAGGCATCTCAGGCTAATAGAATAATTAAAAATATTTTAGAAGCTAGAATAGCTGAAAAAAATTACACCCGGAGAAAAGAAGAGAGATATGCTAATGAGCTTGAAGGAATCCTTTCTAAAAGTATGTCTATCACTCAAAAGCTAAAACCTATGTTTACTCAAGAACAAAGCATAAAGCTTGTCTCTAAAGTACAAGATTTACTTCAAAAATATCAGACATCTTTTCAAGAGTATCAAAATATCAGAGTACAGTCTCAAGTAGCTGAAACACGCATGACAAATGAAGCAAAAAATGCCGAAACAATTTCCCTTAAGGCCCGAGCCATTCAAAAAAAGCAAAGAGAAGACTTAATACAAGAAAAGGCCTCTCTTTCAAAGATTATTAATAAGATGCAAAAAGCTTCTTTAAGTAATAAAATAATTAAATATCTTAGTGAAATCAGAATATCAGAAAAAAACTATATTCGAAGAAAAGATATGCAGTATGTAAAAGAGATAGAAGGTTTTATACAAGAAATTGACACCATAACATCTACTCTGAAAAATGATTTTAAAAACCAAGCCAATAGACAAAGCATGGATAAGATAGATACAATATTAGTCCAATACAAAGATGCTTTTGACGATTTTTCGAGATTAAGAGAACAATCATTTTCATTATCTTCACAAATGAAGACCTTTGCTCGGGAGGCTAAAGAGTTAGCTATGCAAATGCGTAAAGAACAAAAAGCACAAAGAGAAGAAATCAAGTCCTCCTTAAAAAACACCTTAATTATAAGTTTTTTAATTATTGGTATATTTATTATTCTTATTAGTTTAACTATATCTAGAAATATTTTAAAAAATCTAGCTGCTATTGGTTCAGCCGCCAAGAACCTTTCTTCTGGTGATGGTGACCTAACTAAAAGAATCAATCTCGAAGGAGAAAATGAAATTACGAGTGTGGCAAAAGACATTAATAGTTTCATTAAAAGTGTACAAGACGCTATCCAAGAATCCAAAAATGTGAGTACTGAAGCTAGTTCAATATCGCATGAGCTTTCAGCGACATCACTTCAGATAGGCAAACGCGTTGAAGACGAGTCTCAACTGGTTAAAGATATTAATACGAGCAGTGACAACACTCAAACAGAGTCTGAATTTGTAAATGAAACCGTAGGTAAGATGTATGACATTTCAGATCGTTCTTTTAAATCCTTACAATCAACCACTACAAAAATTGTTGAGCTCATTAAAACGGTTCAAGAAACCAGTGTTAAAGAAATTGAATTATCTCTAAAAATGGAAGAGTTAAAAAGTAGTACCAGTGATGTTAAAAGTATTTTAAACCTAATTGGCGATATTGCTGAACAAACAAACTTACTAGCACTTAATGCTGCTATTGAAGCGGCTAGAGCCGGTGAGCATGGACGAGGGTTTGCTGTCGTTGCGGATGAAGTTAGAAAGCTCGCTGAAAGTACACAAAAGAGCCTTACTGAAATTAATGCAACTATTAATATAGTGGTGCAATCCGTAGAAGATACAAGTGAAAATATGCAACAAAATGCTAAAGAAATTTCTGAATCAGCAGAAAAAGCAAGTGATGTAGAAGAAAGTATATATACGGTAATTACTTCAATTCAAGAAACAAAAGAAATGGCTGAGCAAAGTTCAACTGCTGTTGAAAAACTTAAAACTAGCATTTCTAACATCTCTGAAAAGTTAGAAACACTTAGTGAAGTTTCTAGCTCTAATGCACGGAGTGTAGAAGAGATTGCAGCTGCTGCTGAACATCAAAATACTATTATTGAAAAGCTCGACTTACAATTATCAAAGTTTAAGAGTTAATCGTTGACTAAGGATTGTAGAATAACACCTTAGTCAACTTAATTCCCAATAGAACTATTGATTTATGCGCACCTCTTAAAAACCCTTATTTTAATTGTTCTAATATCCATTGTGTAATAACATCTGCAGGCTTTGGTTTAGAAATATAATACCCTTGGGCTATATCACATCTCATCTTGAGTAAGACATCTAAAACTTCTTTACTTTCTACCCCTTCAGCTACGACTGTCATTCCTAACTTATGCCCTAAAACGACTACTGTTTCGGCTATAGCTAAGGATTCTTTATCTTCTAACATATTCATAATAAAAGATTGATCAATTTTTATTTCAGTAAAGGGGACCCTATGCAGTTGTACTAAAGATGAATATCCTGTACCAAAATCATCTATGGATAGTTTAAAACCCTTTAAACGTAAACGTGTCAAAATATCTAAAGATTTTATCAACTCTTGCATTAAAGCAGTTTCCGTGACTTCCAAAATAATATCCGATGCTTTTAGCTCATATTTGTTTAAAAGTTTATCTATTTTTTCTGGTACACTTAAATCTTTAAGTGTGCTAGCTGACATATTAATAGCAACAGAAATATTAATATCCATTGCACGCCAAAGAGAACATTGTTTCATCACCACTTCCATTACCACCCAGGTTAAAGCATCTATAAGTCCTCTTTCTTCAGCCATAGGAATAAACTTATCAGGAGAAATAAGACCATAACGTGGATGCTGCCAACGCACAAGTGCTTCTACGGATACACAAGAACTGTTTTTAATCCCAATCTTTGGCTGATAATAAACAACTAGTTCATCATTTACCAAAGCCAGTTCTAATTCACTTAAAGATATTTTTTCTATACTACTTCTATGGTAAAAAATTTCAGGAGAGGTATCTAATCCTCTTAAGAGTTCGCGAAGTTCATTTGCTCGAAAAGGTTTACTTACGCTAGTGATTAAATTTAATTTTTGCTCAATGGCTAACTGCTCTGCTGAGTGAAGCACTCCAGCATCAAAACCACTCATTAAGATAAGCTGAGCCTTAGATTTTTTTTCAGCTAAAAAGCGGATAACTTCTATCCCATCTATATCGGGCATCATTAAGTCCAAAAGAATGACATCTGCCTTGTCAGGATATTCTTCCTTGAAGAGTCTTGAACTTGTAAATTGTTGTGTGATAAAACCTTCTTGCATAGCAATATCACAAAAGAAACTTCCTAATTCAGCCTCATCATCAACTACAATTAAACGTAATTTATTCATATAAAACTTCCTTTTTTAATTTAAGACAGGTACAGAGACTCAAGCCTTTTTTTTAACTCTGCCATCCTAAAAGGTTTAATTAAATTTTCGATAACATCTAGCCCTTCCATCTTGGCTAATTGCTGTGCTACTTCAAATAGCCCGCCCGGATGTCCACTCATTAATATGATTTTTGATGTGCAGGCTATTTTTTTTAAATACATAATAACTTCTATTCCATCCATATCAGGCATCATCATATCTAATATTATCAGATCAGCTTTTAAGTTTTTTTCTTTCACAAAGTCTAAGGCATTCGTATAAGTTTTAACTTTATATCCTATCTCACAAGCAAGTTCACTTATTAATGACAAAAGTCCTTCTTCATCATCAATAATTATCAATTTTTTTGTATTCATATTCATCCATTTTCTAAGGTACTAGCGATAGCCTTGGCTAATTCAAGCTTACGATAAGGCTTAGTTAATAAGGTTTTAGAAAACTCTTTATTATCGTTTTTAATAATACTTTTTGAAGTAAAACCTGAGGTCAAAAGAATCTTTAACTTAGGATAGTTTTCACTACATACCTTAGCCAGTTCATACCCATTCATACCCCCAGGCATCACTACATCACTAAAAAGCATATCAATATCATTATGTTCTTCTAAAAGTTTGAGGGCATTAGGAGCATTGTCTGCGCCTATTGTCTTATATCCCAAGGATTGCAAATAATGCTGGGCTAATTCTAAAAGATTAGCTTCATCGTCTACTACTAGGATTAAGGCTTCACCTTTTGGAAGTTCTTCTTTTATACTATTTTCAATATCACATTTAATTTCGTTCTTAGATTGAGGAAGGTATAGGCGTATAGTTGTACCTATATTTACTTCAGAATATATTTTTACAAATCCATTATAACGCTTTACAAAGCCATATACCATAGACATGCCCAAGCCAGTTCCTTTTCCTACAGGCTTAGTTGTAAAAAAAGGCTCATAAACACGTTCTTGTGTGCTTGTATCCATACCTACACCCGTATCACTAATGAGCACTTGTACATAATTTCCAACCATACCTTCAGGATTAACGTCTACATAACCTTTATCTAAGACCTTATTTCTAATCTCTACTATAAGGGTTCCCCCTTCAGGCATAGCGTCTTTTGCATTAATGACTAAATTTAAAACTGCGTCTTGAAATTCACCTATATTAGTATCTACCATCCATAAGTCTTCATCTAAGAAATACTTAATTTCTATCTCAGGAGTTAAAGAACGTTCAAGCATAGTTTGCATATCTTTGACTTGTTCATTTAAATTTAACGGGGTGATATCGCTTACTTGTTTGCGTGAAAAAGCCAAAAGTTGACGGGTTAGATCCATACATCTTAAGGTAGCTTTTGAAGCAGTTTTCACCCATTTATATTTTTTATCTTCGGGGGTATAAGATTCTTCTAAA
This sequence comes from Sulfurimonas sp. MAG313, assembly GCF_029216045.1. Classification (GTDB taxonomy): domain Bacteria; phylum Campylobacterota; class Campylobacteria; order Campylobacterales; family Sulfurimonadaceae. The sequence continues at coordinate 25,444 of NZ_JAEMVE010000110.1, forward strand.
AAGTCTAAATATCCAATAATCACACCCAATTGATTGTTGAAATCATGAGCGATACCTCCAGACAGCTGTCCTATTGCTTCCATCTTTTGAGAGCGTCTAAGGGCTTCTTCTGTTTGATAACTTTGACTTACATCCCTACACACTAAAATAACACCTTGAATTTCTCCTGATTCATCTCTTATAGGTGCCGCGCTATCTGCAATATGGTACTTTGTTCCATCTTTACTTATTAGCGTGGTATGATTAGCAAGTTCCACTATTTCTCCCGTGCTTAAAACTTTAGCAACAGGATTTTGGACTTTGGCGTTAGTAGATGTATTTACTATATTAAACACTTCACTTAGTTCGTGTCCTCTTGCCTCAGAGATACTCCAACCTGTTAGTCGTTCAGCAATAGGATTAAGATGGGTAACTTTTTCAAAGGCATCTGTTGTAAAAACTGCGTCCCCAATAGAATCAAGGGTTACTTGAATTCTTTGACGTTCTTCCCACAATTGAGTATTGGCCTGTATCAATTCAAGTTTACTGTCTTCAAGTCTCATTATATCCTTGTACCCTCTTAGACTAGATACTACCACTGTAAAAAGCTTTTGAGCAGACAATTCTGCTTTGTCTACATAATCATTAATATCATATTCTGCAATGATTTTTCTTTCAGGTGCCTGACCTGGTTGTCCTGTGCGAAGTACTATTCGTATATTAGTGTTATTGGCCTCTTCTCGAATATACTGAACCAAATCCAAACCTGCATGGTTAGTTTCCATCACAACATCTAATAAAACCATAGCAATATCATCATATTTATCTAGAATTGGTTTAGCTTCTTTTGCACTATAAGCATGTAGAAATTCTAATGTTTTCCCATCATACATAAACTTAGTTAAGGCCAATTTAGTGATTATATGAACTTGTTCTTCGTCATCAACAATTAAAATACGCCAGGTACCTAAAGATTCTACTATTTCTAATTCATCTTCTTCATCAATATCAAATAGTAGTTCATTCTCATTATTCATACGATATAACCTTTAAATTGTTTATTTTAACTGGGAAAATCATCTCAAATTGAGTTCCCTTGTTTAATTCGCTTTGACAGCTCATTGTCCCACCCATAGTTTGTGTTACTAGATTATATACTATACTCAAACCTAAACCACTTCCTCCACTTCCTCTACGTGTCGTAAAAAAAGGCTCATAAATATGCTTAATTATATTCTCATCCATACCTTTACCATCATCTTTGTACCGTAAAAGGACCTTCTTGTCTTCTACTTCAATATCAAATGAGATAGTGCCTTCTTCATCTTTATCATAGGCATGGGTTAAAGAATTCATAATTAAGTTCGTAACTACTTGAGAAAGTGCTCCAGGCACCGTTTCAATATACAAAGTATTGTCTCCATTCACACTAATGTGATGTTTAACCTGTTTTAGTTTTGGTCTAAGACTAATAAGTATCTCGTCTATATAGTCATATAAAAGAAAAGTCCTTGTTTCTTGAGACGACTGGTCAACGGCCACCTGCTTAAAACTTTTAATCAAAGAAGAAGCCCTCTCTAAGTTACTTTGTATAGTACTCGCTGTTGGTAAAGCATTTTCTACAAAGTCTCTAAATTCAGCCTTTCGTAACTTACCCGCATCAAAGGCAGTTTCAAGCTTTTTAATCTGATCTTGCAAATGGCTACTTCCTGTGACAGCTATTCCGATAGGTGTGTTTATTTCATGAGCAACTCCAGCCACTAAGTCCCCTAGAGCCGCCATCTTTTCAGCCTCTATCAGTTGAGCTTCGGTTTTTGCTTTACGTTTTAAAAGAACCTCTTTAAAATTAGAAATCGCCCGAGCAATTTGACCAATTTCATCTTTATTGTTAACCAAAGGGACCTCAACATCGTCTTCTTGTGAAAGTTTATTAATAACATGTATCAGTTCAGAAATAGGGTTAGAAATACTCTTTGTTAAAAACCAAGTAACTAAAATGCCTAAGACCAAGGCTAAACTCAAAGTTATTACTATAACATTGATGGCCATTTTTCTTACTTCGCTTGCTTTATTTTGCGTATTTTCTTTCACAGAAAGAACTATTCTTTCTATCTCTCGCGCTGCTAAGAACATATGTTCTTGTTGCAGAGCCTGCTCTTTTTTTAATAAAACAACATTTTCAAATTCTCGTAAATAGGTTTGCGCTGCAGCTGTAATCTTATCAGCTAACAAACGGTTTTCTTCATCCTCAAAACTATCTTTTAAAACCTGAGCCTGTCTTGCAGCTTGTGTCACTAATGTACGTGTAAATTCAATATAAGCATTTTCATGTCTTAATAAAAAGTTCTTTTCTTGTTGTCTGGCTTCCCCCATCAATTTTATAATTTTATTTGCCGTATCTGCCTTAATACGTTTATCCAAACGCTGTTTAGAAGATCCTGTAGAAAGTTTTTCTAAACGAATTAGTTCTTGTTTTTGATCCCCTCTTAACTGAGCAGCCCTATCCTCAACCCTTCTACCTAAAGAAGCCATAGTATCTTGTGCCTGAGTGTTCTCTTGTGTGATTTTAACCACCTTGTTAAACTCAATAATATACTTTTCACCAGCTTCAATAATCTTTGTTGCTAAGGCCTTATTTTCTTTATCTTCAAAAGAGTTTCGTAGTTTAATAACTTCGTCTAACATCTGATTGACTAAGGAGATCGTCACCTCAGCATAAGAGTGTTCTTTTCTTAATAAAAAGTTTTTTTCTTGCTGTCTAGCTTCTCCCATTAATTTAATAATTCTATTCGCAGTATCTGCTTTTTTTCGTTTATCTAAACGTAGTACTGCAGCTTTTTCACCTAACTTACCTTCCCCTTGTGTTTCAAGTCTAATAAGTTCTAACTTTTGGTCTTCTCTTAAAGAAGTCGATCGCTCTTCCACCTCTCGTCCAAGCTTTACCATTGTCTTATGTACGTTCGAGCTTCTGCGCTTTCCATCAGCTACAATTTCTAGTTCACTGAGATAATCTTCTGCCGTTTTTATAATAAGATCAGCCAAGAGCTTATTTTGCTTATCCACAAAGCGTGACTTAGTTGATTGGGCCTGGGTGATAAGCTTATCCACCAAGTTTCGTGTTTCATCCGCGTAACGTCTGTCACTTCTTAATAAAAAGTTTTTTTCTTGCTGTCTGGCTTCACCCATAAGTTTAATCATGCGGTTAGCATCATCTGCTTTTTCACTTTTTTCTTGTCTTTCATCTGATGAGTTAACAGCTAAAGTTTCTAAACGCTGAAGTTCATTTTTTTGATCATTTCTTAAGATTACCGCTGTATGTTCAAGAGCTCGTCCTTGAATAACCATCTTATTCAAGCTTTCTTCTTTTTTAAGATTTAAGGAAACAAAGCCTTCAAACTCTTTTTGATATTTATCTCTTTCTCTTATTAAGAAGACAAAGATATCTTTGTTCTCTTGGTTTACAGATTTTTTTAAAATTTTTACTTTTTCACGAATAGCTTCAATTGAGTCGAGAGTCTTTTTAATATATATAGGATTGCTTGTAAGCATAAAGTTTTTTTCATCTTTTCTAGCTATATGAAGGTAGGTAACAAGCTCTGTAGACGCATTTGCTAGTTTTTGAGAATTTGATTGAGAGTTAATTGTCGCCCAACCTATAATACCAACAATAAGGGTAAGAATAAGAGTGGTAGCTACACCTATGGTAAGGCGTATACCAATTTTAAGGTCATTCCAAAACTTCAAGAGGCTTTTGAACAAGGCATACCTTTTTTTATAATAAATATTTATGTATAAATAGCATGTGTATTTTTATATTATAGAAAAATACATCTTTCGCTAAGCTGATAATTATAATATAACATAATATTGTATTGTATTGTATTAGGACTTAGTGTTTTTCCCCAATAAAACATATAAGCGTCTGCCCATTAAAATAATTAAAGAAACAACTAATACTTTAAAGTCAAGTTCCGAACCTACATGGAGGTTATTAAAGGCTTCGCTTGCTGTTGCTTGCGCTCCTAGTTTTTGCATCTCTAATATTTGAGGAGTATATACACCTACAAAAAGGCCAATTGTTAATAAAGAAACAAAGGCTGAAAGTAAGACGGTTTTATCTCTTTGAAGTATCTTATACGAATACATCTCGTAAAAAAGTATCACAAAAAACATACATGACAAGAAATATGAAAATTTATCAAAGCCACCAGACATAATAAGACCTTCTTGATAATGAGAAAGCAAGGGGCCTATGTAGTTTGCCGAATGAAAGATAGTAGAGGTCATAACAATACCAAGAGTTAAAATACCTCCAATACTTGAACCCAACACTATAAGATAACCCGCGTCTATGATTTTTTTAATCTGCATACTTACTCCAATTCTAATATAAAGCCACGGTCATGGCCTTCATAATCTTTATAAAATTCTAAAGACTTAAAGCTTAAATTTTTACAATATTCACTAATCTTATCTTTTTGATCATACCCCATCTCACACGCGAGTATACGAACACCTCTATCAAAGGCTTCGTCAATAAGACGTCTCAATATCTCATCACCAATA
>NZ_JAEMVE010000111.1 GCF_029216045.1 Sulfurimonas sp. MAG313
AGACTTATTTATGCTGCTCCAATTTTAAAAGAATTGAAAGAATACCTTATGGAACAGCAATATATTGTATTACCTAAAAGTTCCATTGGAATAGCTATCGCCTATACTTTACGAATATTCAACAACCTTAGTCAATACATCGTAAGCGTTCGGTTAACTACATCTTGTGAGGGAAACAACTATTACTGACTTTTGTACCCAAAACAGAAGTATGCTAGGATTAGGAACAGAACACACTTATTACTTTTACCTCTCCGTAGTGGATATGCGTAAAGGGTTTAATGGTTTGAGTGGATTAGTTTATTATCACATGGAAGAAGTGAAAGGATATAAAGTGGTATATGCTTTTATCAATAAACGGAAAGATAAATTGAAATTATTGCATTGGACTAGTAGTGGATTTGTTTTGTATTATAAGCGTTTAGAAAAAGGAGTTTTTGAACTCCCCAAATACGATATCGAAGAAGGATTAATAGTATTAAGTTACACTGAAATGATAATGCTTTTAGAAGGAATAAGTATTGTGAATATCAAGAAAAACGAGAGATATTTATCAACAAAATAAGTGGATAACTTAATCTATTTCAGCACCTTCTACATCCTTCTATGTATTACATTTACAATGTGTTACAGAAAGACTCAGATACAGTTGAAAAGGTAGAAATCTTAAAGAAAGACTATGAGAAATTAGTCTTTGAAAGGGATGAATTTAAACGTCAGCTAGAGGAGTTAAAGCGAATGATATTCGGATCCAAAAGTGAGCGATACGCCCCCGTAGATGAATCTCAATTAAGCTTATTTGAACAGCTTAAAAAGGAAGAAGAAAAGATTGAAAAACAACTTATAACCTACCAAAGAGAGGTAAGTAACAAGAAAAAGAAAAAACCAGTAAGAACGCAAATACCAAGTCATCTACGCAGAGTAGAGGAGATTATAGAGCCAGATAATATTGCCGAAGGGTCTGTGAAAATTGGAGAAGAAATAACTGAATTACTAGAAGCAACACCATCTACCATATTTGTCCGCAAGATTATTCGTCCTAAATACGCATTACCCAGGCAAGAAGGTATTGTTATAGCAGAACTTCCGAGTCTTCCTATTCCAAAAGGCAATGCAGGAGCTAGCATGTTGTCTTTTATTACTGTTTCAAAATTTGTAGACCACCTACCACTTTATCGATTAAGACAAATTTTCAAAAGACAAGATGTAGACATCAGTCCTTCCACAATAAGCGGATGGAGTGGTCAAACAGCATCTTTACTTTCACCTCTTTACGATTCTTTTAAAAAGGACTTTTTAGCAGATACCGATTACCTTCAAGCAGATGAATCACCAATAAAAGTGCAAGATCGAGACAAGAAAAAGGCGCTACATCAAGGATATATGTGGGCTTACCGGAATCCAGTAAAAAGAATGGTCCTTTTTGAGTATAATAAGGGAAGAGGAAAAGTAGTTCCCGAAAAGTTTTTTGAAAATTTCAATGGGACACTACAAACAGATGGCTACAAAGTATATCAATCATTTACAACTAAAGGAAAAATCACTCTTTTGGGCTGTATGGCTCATGCTAGGCGTTATTTCGAAAAGGCATTAGACAATGATCCTGTTAGATCTCAGCATGTATTGCTATTGATTCAACGTTTGTATAAAATGGAGCGAAAAGTAAAAGAAAGAAATTCATCTATCGATGTAATCAAGAGATATAGACTTATTTATGCTGCTCCAATTTTAAAAGAATTGAAAGAATACCTTATGGAACAGCAATATATTGTATTACCTAAAAGTTCCATTGGAATAGCTATCGCCTATACTTTACGAATATTCAACAACCTTAGTCAATACATC
>NZ_JAEMVE010000017.1 GCF_029216045.1 Sulfurimonas sp. MAG313
ACCATGTTTGGTTCTCGTCCAATAATCGTTAAAATATTTTGATACTCTTCTGGTGAAATCTTATGTTCTTTACAAGCTTCTTCTATGTTTTCAATCTTATACAAGAGGTTTCCTTAGGGTAATGTTTCTTGACTTTTTAGCACATTTCATTACATATGAAATTTGCAAAAAAGTCTAAGGCGAAATTATACAGTGAATCTTCTAAAAATAGCTTTACATGAACCTTTAATTAAACTGTGAAGAATAAGACAGTATCGTTCTTTATAGAAAGGACTAAACATTTTTCAGGTAAAATCCCTAAAATTAAAGGGAATTTAATTTTCTTTCAAAAGGTAATTTATGTTTAGTAAAACAGCACAATATACATTTAGAATACTTATTTTTATGTCACAAAAAGAAGACGCTCTTTTTTCAGCAACACACATACATGAAGAAACAAAGATACCGTATAAGTATCTAACTATGCTTTTAACTAAGCTAGCAAAGGCAAACATTTTAAAGGCAACCAGAGGAAGAAATGGTGGATTTTTACTTAATAAAAATACAGACACTATTTATCTTGTGGAAATATTAGACGCCATTGACGAAAATGACTGTAACAATTGTGCCTTAGGTGAGAGTGCTTGTAATGTGGATAATCCTTGTTCTTTACACGAGGCTTTTTCCCCAGCCAAAACGGCTTTAGTAGAGATGTTAACCAACACTACCTTAAGTCAACTCGACCCAAGTTTAATGAAAAGTCATCAAGAAGCAACCGCGAGTATTCTTTAAAGATACCCATAATCCTTTAGACCTCGAATAGTTTTTTTCAACTCAAAGATAGGAATGTATTCTATCTTTTCAACCTCGTAGTCTTTTTTTCCCTTAACTAAGTTAATATAAAACTCATCATCTACACCTTTTCCAAGCATCAGCTTAGCAAGAGGCGCATGTATGGAGATTAAACCAATTTCAGGTTCGGATTCTAAAACACCACAAATAGTATACACTTCATTTTCATCTGTATTAACATTTAAAAGCGTAATAGTGGAGCCAAAGTGCACTTTTTCATTACCTAAGATGGAAGGGTCTATTATTTTTGATTTTTGTATATGGGCATTTAAAAAGAACAAACGTTTATCAATATGGCGAAGTTTTTCTTTTGCTGCGTGGTATTCAGCATTTTCACTTCTATCGCCTTGAGCTGCGGCCTCTTGTTTTTCTCTATTTACACGAGGCTTTATAATGTCTTTTAAGTATTTAAACTCTTCTGTTAGTTTATCAAATCCCTCTTGAGTGATAGGTTCTATATCCATGATTAATGAACAAATCCCTTTATATAGTAGGTGTCCTTTTGATCTACTTTAGACGTTGCTACCTTATATTTATCCGACCAATGTTGAATCTTTGTATGAGCTTCTTGTGTTAGTTCAACACTAGGAGCATCAATTTTAATCTTCAAATAATCTTCTGATGAAGACATTGCGATGTAAGAGCCATCAACTTTTAACTGCTTATGCAGTTCCATAATATGTTTTTCAATTTTGTCAAAAGCAGTTGTATTGCTAATAATTCTACCGATTTGTTCTTTTAAAGCCTCATTGGGTGTGTAATCTAGTTGTCGTAAAATTGCCTCATTTATCATTATAATAAACCTTTTATAAAATTAGAATACAGATTATAACAATAATTTGTATATTTTATTTTAAATTTTTAATTCAATTTTTTACTTAAACTTAAATTTGATATACTTACGAAACATCATCCTTTGTTTAGGACAAACCTTACACTAAAGTACCTTATGCAAAATCTTAAAAAAATAAACTTACTCCAAGAAAATATCATTATCGATAATGAAGAATTATCAAAAGCCTTTGCTTCAGATACAAGGTTTGGCATTACGATAAATGGCAGCATCAAATATACTCCTTTTAATGAAAAAGATATCTTTATATATCAAGGGCATATCTCCGCACAAGAAAAAGTAAAAAACACACAAGACGTATTTGGAAAACACTATCTCATACAAAAAGAAGAGACACATATTATAATTAATGCAGCAGAGGCTTGGACAGACATCCTCACTCTAAATTTAGGGAACTGTGATTACGCGCATACCCTTGGAGATGGTGTAACTGAGTTTAAAAATGAAGAAATTGAAGATATGAGTTGGATGATAATAGACTTTGACGTAAGCTATAAGGAGATGATTGAGTTTCTTGAAAGAAGTACTAATATCACCCTCTTGTGCATACAAGACGATGAGCCTTGTAAATTTAAATCCATCGCATTTTTTGATGATGTACTCTTAACTCAAAAAATATTTTTTTCTTTTTGCCAAAATATCATCAAAGACAAGTTAGCCAATGACCCTGATTATACTTATGATTACCTTGATGAAGATCAAGTCGAAGCAGTTGCCTATTTTCAGCTAACTCCTTCCTAAATTTTATGCTTGGGAGATAAAGACTCTATTTCTCCCTGTTTGTTTTGAGGTATACATTGCTTCATCTGCCATTTGATACACATCTTTTGAATCTAATTTAGTATCTACTGTAAAAGAACATACAATCGCTCCTAAAGAAGCCGTTACCCAGCTATAAGGGTCATTATCTTCATGCCTTATATTTAGATTTTCAATGGCCTTAATAAGCTTAAGCGAAAAAATATGGGTTTGATGTTCATCCATTCCCAAAAGAATCACCCCAAATTCTTCGCCCCCTAGTCTAAATACCTGATCAGTAGAGCGTTTACATACCTCTTTTAGGCACGCCGACACAGCAATAAGGACATCATCGCCTTTTAAATGTCCATATTTATCATTATAAAGTTTAAAGTGATCTATATCTATCATTAAAAAACTTAATAGTCCATGTTCACGTTTAAGTCTATTTACTTCTTTTTCAAAAACAGTATTGAAATACCGACGGTTATATAAATTACAAAGACCATCTGTAATAGCTAATGTTTCCATCTGTTTTCGTATCGTAATATCTTTTCGTATAGCCATATACGAAGAAATGGCACCATCTGCACCATAAATAGGAGTGATACTTACATCTACCCAGTAAACATTCCCCTTTTTATCCCTATTTTCTATTTCACCTGTCCATATATTTCCATGGCTGATACGTTTCCACATCTTTTCATAATAGCTATCTTTAGTTGTAGGTGACTTTAGGATTCTATGGTTTACTCCTAATAATTGTTCTTTTGTATACCCCGTTAAACGACAAAAAGCATCACTTACATAGGTGATATTTCCATCTACATCTGTTATTGACATATATACATTTTGATTAACAACATCCAACATACGCTGAAATTCTTTTTCAGTTGATATTCTTTTTTTAATCTCTACGCGTAGGCGCCAATTCGAATAAGCTAAGATTAAAATAACTACAAAGGAAGCAAATATAGCACTAAAATAAACGCTCAAATCTTTTTCTTTTGTATAGTCAACGCCTTCCCATTGATTATTTACAAGAGTATGTTCATCAGTAGAAATAGCTAAAATGGCCTTATTGATGATGGATAAAAGTTCAGGATAATCTTTTCTAACATTAATATTTAAGGAATAAGGATGAAGAAAATCTCCTGAAATTTTCAGATTGGACATATGAAATTTCTTAATGTGTAAACTCACAAGAGGAAGAACTTCAACGGTTGCAAATACTGTTGAAGATGAAACAAGGTCAAGGGCTTCTTTAATATTGTTAACATATACTTTTTTAATACGAGGATAATATTTCTCAATATATTTTGAAGAGGCACTGTTTTTAACTAAGGCCATAGTTTTCATGTTTAAACTCTGAGTATGGGAGATATAATCTACATCATTTTTAGTAACTAGAACCAAAGGATAGTGTCGTATGGACTCAGACATTAGAGTATTTCGACCTTTTTGGGTACCAATAAAAAGGTCGATTCTTCCTCGTGCAAGCTCAGCTAAAGCATATTCACTTGGTTCTTTTTGCATATACTTAATATTTAGTCCACTTTTTAAAGCAATGAGGTCCATATATTTATGACTTATTTCTTTAGCCCCATCGGCATATCCATTAGGCAACCAACGATTACTTGAAAAGGAAACATTTGCATGTTTATTTATCCAAGTTTTTTCCTTTTTACTTAGTTTTATTTGAGCAAGGTGCCCTGGATAGAGGTGTTTAGATATATCTATGTCATTTTGAATCAGACCTATTTCTCTCATTACAAGAATCATATGCGAAAGTTTGGTTAACGTTATAGAACCAAGATTTTCTAGGTCACGAAGAGAATGACGTCTAAGCATTGAAGCTTCAAATATAAGAGCCTCTAAACTTTTATTTGGATTATACTTTTTTATTATAAGCTTTGCTATTTCTTCTTCATGGTTCATAGCATATTTCCACCCTCGTAAAGAAGCTTCAATAAAATTTTGTACCCGTTTGGGATGATTTTCATATTCGTCTTGACTTGTAAATAAGAAATCAGAATACGCATCCATTCCATAATTAGCAGGATCAAGAAGGGTGTATTCAAATTCTTTCTTCTTCAAAGAATAAGGTTCATTTCCTAAATATGCAGACATCGCGTCTGCCTCATCATTTATGAAGGCATTATAATCAAAAGGCACCACCTTATAATCTATATCTTTTATATCTAAAAGTCTTCGTAATAAAAGAGAATTTCCTTCATCTTTTGAAAGCATTATTGTTTTAGTTTTAAGGTCTTTAGGGTTTCTAATTTCAGATTTTTTTGAGCATACTAGTACTAAGGGAGAATGCTCAAATATAGCAGATAAGAGGAGTAAGGGTTTATCTTCTGACATATCCACTAAGATAGAAGATGAAGCGACTCCATAATGAGCTCTTCCTTCTAAAACTTCTTGACGTGAAGAAAGCATTTGTTTTGAAGTAGACTCTTTAATCTGTACATCTAAACCATATTCAGCGTAATATCCCTTTTCAAGTGCAGCATAATATCCTGCAAATTGAAACTGGTGTTCCCACTTGAGTTGTAAAACAATGTTTTCTTCCGCTAAAACAGAAGAACATAAAATAATAAAAATAATTAGATATTGCATTAAAAAGATTATAACCATCAAATTTAAACAAAATGCTTAATAGGTATTATAATCTAATAAAATATCTAAAAGATTTTAAAGTATCTAAATTTTATGATATTTAACGTGCGTAATAAGCGATTAGCGACGCCTTTGAAAGGGTGTGCGCATTAATATAAAATCCAACCAAGGCAGGATTAGCCTCTTTTTTTAAGTCAATATGTTTAATATCAAGGGCATAAATAGTAAAAATATATTGATGTGCCTTATCTCCCTTAGGTGGACAAGCACCTCCAAAGCCACTTGTACCAAAGTCTGTCATACTCTCAATAGCAGATGTTGCACTTAAATCTATCCCTTTTTCAAAGCCATCTATTTTACTGTCTATATTAAAAACTAGCCAGTGCCACCAACCACTTCCAGTAGGAGCATCTGGGTCATATACACTTAAAGCAAAACTTTTTGTCCCCTTAGGGGCATTCTTCCAAGACAACTCAGGTGAAATGTTTTGACCCTTACAGCCAAAACCATTAAAGACCTCATTTATTGAAAGTTGACCCTTTAAATCTTTACTACTTAGACTTAGACCTTCTGCTAAAAGGTTTGAGCCTAAGCCAATTAAAACTAAAAATATTAGTATTGTTTTTTTCATTATGATATATCCTTCTATTTTTCTAATAAGACTACGGCTTTATTATATTGTAATTTTAGTATCTTTAAAACATATTATTAAATAAAAACATTTACTACCTAAATTCGTTTACTTAAGAAACAGTCTTATCCCAATACCTTAAAGAAAAATATAAATAAAAATATTTTATGTTTGTTTATGCTAGTATAACCTTAAAAAAGGATGTGTTTTATAATGATAAAAATATTATTTACAACCCTACTATCTATAAGCTTATGGGGTATGAGCAATCATGATGTTTCTCAAAAAAGCGATGAAACAACTAGTGGATATAAGGATGCTAGTTCAGATATGTATATGACCCTTATTAATGCAAAAGGGCAAAAACGAAAACGCCATATGAAAATAATTATGCTTGAAAAAGAAGCAGGAGACAAGTCTTTAATGACTTTTATTTCTCCTGCTGATGTTAAAGGTACCAAATTTTTAAATTATGAGCATATTTTAAAAGATGATGATCAATGGCTTTATCTACCTGCACTTCAAAGAGTCAAACGTATTGCTTCTAAAAGTAAGTCTGGATCATTCATGGGGTCAGAATTTTCTTTTGAAGACTTAAGTTCATTTAATGTAAATAAATACTCTTATAAAGGTGAAGCAAGTATTGTTTCACTAGATGGTAAAAAACTTTATAAAGGTGAACGATTTCCAATTACTGAAAATTCCGGGTATACCAAAAATGTTTTTTGGATTGACACTACCACCTTTTTACTGCATAAGGTTGAATATTATGACCGTAAACACGAATTATTAAAAACAGCTTATTTTAGTGGCTATACAAAAATTTCAGGGGCATGGAGAACAGGACAAATTATAATGAAAAATCATCAAAACGATAAACAAACTATTTTAGTATGGAAAGATGAAAAAGTAAATATTGGTCTAAAAGAAAAAAGCTTCCATAAGCGTGTTTTAAAGAAACGTTAGGATGACACGTCTTTTTGCAAAGGTTCTGCTTGTAGGGGTACTGTCTTTAAATACATTTGCCTTTGCACAAGAGACATGTTATTCCGTACAATTGGCCAGTATCTTTAATGTAAACAATAGGTACATTAAAGAAGCGGCCTATCCATCTACCTGTAAACTCATTTCTTTAAGTAATTTAAAAGCTGTAAGGTGTGGTTGTTTTGATGATAAAATCGAGGCTATAAAAGCCCTCAAACTCCACAGAAAGAAATATCATGGGGCCATATTAGTTCGAACATATAAGTCTCGTTTTGAGAAAAAACCTTACATTCAAACCCAAAAAAAACAAAAGACTAAAGCCCTCCCTCAGAAAACTGTACCTAAACCCTCTTCTAAGCAAATACGCCCCCTAAAAAAACCTAAAAAACAAGCTAATATCTTTGATAAAGAGATTCTTTCATTTTTAAGTGAAGGAGAATTTAGTATTCAAGGGCATGTTGATCTAACCGCTCAAGGGTATATGCAAAGACCTCCAGATAAACATAAGGCAAACTTAACCGCCTCAGGTGAGGTGGAATTAGATTATGTGTATGAGGATATCACTCTTGTCGGAAAACTTTATATACAAGCAGACAGCTATGATATGAAAGAATCTTCACAAAAGAATAAACGTAGTTTCATACGTTTAGATGAATTATATGTAAAACAAGATTTTGAAGATGACCAAATTATGTTTGGTAAAAACATCCGCTTTTGGGGCGCTTTAGAAACAAAAAATATCACTGATGTTTTTAATCCAAATGATTTTCGTTCCGATATCTTTAAAACTGATAAACTTGGCGTTTGGAATCTTGCGTATACCCATTACACACAAACGGGAGAACTCGCACTTATCATCAAACTTCAAGAACAAGACCGTAAACTTGCCGGTCTTCCTTATGTGTATTATGTTTTGCCAAAAGATATTACCGATCCAGCCTCAGGACAAAGTTTTCCTATCAATTATAGTAGTGAACTTCATGCCGACCAAGATGTAAACCGCCCTAGCTTTTTTATGAAATATTCAGGCTCAACAGATACCGAAGTAGCTTGGGACTACGCCATTATCTTTGAAAATGGTTATGATTCACAACGTTATTTTCGCCAACTCATTCCTAATGCCTCTTTTACGGCTGTTGACACCCAAGAAAATGCTTATTTAGTCAATAAACTCATGACCTATAACACTGTAGTTTTAGGTTCTACCCTACTTAAGCTTGAGGCTGTTTATGCGGATGTTATCTCTGATGATGTCATTTCAGATTATTATCATATTGGATTAGGTGTAGAGCATACTCTTATACAGTTTTATAAAGAGGCAGACTTAGGTCTGATTGCTGAGTATTTTAACTATGGGACCTTAGAAAATGACCCTAAAAAATATGATGATTTACGCCTTTTTGAAACCTTTCAAAATGACTTATTTCTAGGAGCAAGATATAGTTTTAACCAAGGTAACGATGCGAGTATCATCGGTGGTGGCATCTTTGACCTTGAGTATAATGAACAAGTGTATTATATTGAATATGAAAGCCGCATAGCAGACACCTTCAAGCTAAATATAGACTACCAAATCATCAACCCCTCAAAAAATACTCCCACTGCCTTTAGTATTATTGGCAAACATCAACGCCTTGGCGCACAAATAGGATACTACTTCTAATGGAAAAATTTATTAACACTATTATTAAATTCAAATGGTTTATAGCTATACTCATTCCCCTTTTCACCATAGCGATGGGAACACAACTCAAACATTTAGAGTTTGAAGGTTCTTATCGTATATGGTTTGGTGAAGATTCAAAAATTTTACATGATTATGATAACTTTAGAGGTTATTTTGGAAATGATGACGCCGTTAGTATTATCTTTAAAGATGAAAATGGTGTGATGAATAAAAAGGCGCTCAAGGTCATTGATAGAATTACAAAAAGGCTTTGGGAAACCCCTTATATAGCAAGAGTAGACTCCTTAACTAATTATCAATACATACATACAAACGAACGTGACCCTGATGATATCCTTGTGGAAGACTTTATTCAAGATATTGATTCCTTAAGCCTCCAAGATTTAGAAAAAAAGTCCCTTATTATTCCCCATGAAGATCAAATCCTTGGACATGTTATATCTAAAGATCTAAAAACAACGATGATTATCGCGAGAATGACACCAAAATCAGGGGACAGTCCTGTTGTATCAAAATTCTTAAAAGAGGCGGTTGAAAAAATAGTTGCTCAAGAAAGTGACAGTGCTTATGAGTTTCATTTTGTAGGTGGTCCTATCTTAAACATGACTTTTATTGAGCTTGGAACCCATGATGCAACAACCTATACACCTATCGTTTTGATTATATCCATGGTCTTATTATGGATTATTTTCAGACGAGCTTCAGGCATGCTTTTAAGTATATCTGTTGTTATATTTACCTTTGTCATTGTCCTTTCAATCCAAGTTATGTTGGGGTATAAAATCAATAACTTTACAGCCAATATACCTGTGTTTATTGTGGCCATTGGTATTGCCGATGCTATGCACTTGTTTTGGATTTATCTCATGGGACGACATAAGGGTTTAGATAATATACAAGCTATTCACTATAGTGTTAACAAAAACTTCTTGCCGATTTTTCTAACCTCTTTAACCACAGCAGTAGGCTTTGCATCCTTGGGGATATCTGATGTGATTCCTGTTAAAACATTAGGCATAGCTACCGCAAATGCAGCTTTATTGGCCTTTATTTTAACTATTTTATTTGTACCCGCAGTTCTTGCCATTATTAACCCTAAAATTAAGAGTAAAGATATAGACCTTAAACAAAAAAAGCCTCATCTTTTTTCACATAAATATGCTCAGTTTATCATTAACAATGACACTAAAATTATTTTGGCCTCTTTTATTATATTTGCATCTATAGGCCTAGGTTTAGCCAAGGTTCAAGTTGACTCTAATACCGTTCGTTATTTTAGCGAAGATGTACCTTTTAGAAAAACGGTTAATTTTTTACAAGACAACTTAACCGGACCAATGAGCTATGAAGTTGTTGTAGATTCAAAGAGAATGGATGGTATTAAAGACCCTAAGTTTATGAAAGAAGTTGAAAGGTTTTACATTGAGTTTAAACAAACCTACCCTAGTTTAAGACATATCTCTTCTTTAACAGATATTGTTAAAAAGTATAATGAGGTTATGAATCATTCTAAAACTATTCCTGACAGTCAAAATCTTATTGCCCAATACCTCTTATTATATTCATTATCTCTTCCTCAAGGCATGGAAATAAATGATCGAATGGATGTGGATGAGCAACGTCTTCGTCTAAGTGCTCAAATGAATATTGTAAATACCTCCTTAGACTTAGAGATGATTGAATGGATAACTGCTTGGTGGGCTAAGACGGATTATTCCGCTACTGTTCAGGGGCAAACGGCAATGTTCGCACATATGCAACATGATGTTACTGATACCCTTATACAGTCCATATCCTTAGCTATTTTAGCCGTATCTTTTATGATGTTAGTTATTTTTAGACGTATACGTATGATTCCATTTTTTATAATTCCTAATGTTTTACCTATAGTATTAGTTATTGGAATCATGGGTTGGTTTGGGATGACTATTGATATAGGAGTCGCCATTTCAGGAGCTATTATCATTGGAGTCGCCGTTGATGACACCATTCACTTTTTAATAAAATATCAAGAAGCGCGTAGAAAAGGTTACAACTTTGAAGATTCATTATCGTATGTTATGCAATACGCAGGTTCTGCCATTATTTTCACTACCATTATATTATCCTCAGCCTTTATGATATTTAGCTTTTCTCAGTTTTTACCTAATGTAAACTTTGGTATTGTTACTGCTGTAGCCTTAGTAATCGCTGTTTTAGTTGATCTGTTAATGCTACCTGCTCTGTTATCAAAGTTTGATGGAAAAGATAAAAGTACTTTATTGGCGTAATATAAAGACTTCCTCTTAAAGTTTTTGTGAAAAAATCCATCGTTCTAAAATAATCTTAGCAGCTAATGAATCAATACGTCCATCTTTTTTTTGTTTCATCTTGCCCTTCATAGACTCTTCTGCCTCGAGGGAAGTATGGGACTCATCTTGAAGGTGAACCTCTCCATCAAAGTCTACCAAGTTCATAAAATGAGCGACTCTGCGTCGCATCTCTTCTTCTGAACTTCCACCCATAGGAATACCGACGACAAGCACTTCAGCCGACCACTCTTTTATCACGTCTTGAACAGCTTTAGCTGCTTGATTTCTATTTTTTCGCTCTATGGGGTTTAAGGGTGTAACAAAATTAGGATCAGCACTGTAGGCTAGTCCAATACGCTTTAAACC
>NZ_JAEMVE010000112.1 GCF_029216045.1 Sulfurimonas sp. MAG313
ATAGATTAATAAATAATAATTTTTTGTACTTAACAGTTGGATTTTAGTTGTGGAGATAATTTAAGGCATAACTTAAGAGTATATTTTAGGTTTGGTAAAGTTTTATGGAATTAAAAAGTAGAATTAAGGTGGAATAAATCCCCTGGGAGGGGGAAGTTGTTATCTAGCTAACAATACTTTCGAATGGATTAGCAACTACTATTTTACGAGTAACAGTATATGGTACTAATGCCGCTTGACGTGCACGCTTGATAGCATTTGAAATCATTTCTTGGTGACGTTTACAGTTACCTGTTAAACGACGAGGCATGATTTTATAACGCTCTGACATTGAATGTTTTAGAGAGTTAGTGTCTTTGTAATCGATGAAGTCAATCTTTGCTTCACAGTATTTACAATAACGTTTTTTATATTTTCTTCTTTCAGCCATGTTATGGTCCTTAATTTTATTTTATAAAATGAAGGGAACCCCCTCATTTATTAAGACGGTAACGGAAGTAATTCCGTTACCTACGTTAACACTAGGTTTCACACAGCGTGATGCTCAAGAGCATTTTACTTAGGAACTTAGTGCCCACTTTATGTATTTCTGTCTAAAAAGGAATCTCATCTTCATCGATGTCGATTTCCGGGATTGCTTGTGCTGAAGGCATCTCTTGTTTTTGGTAGTTTTGCTGAGCCGGAGCTTTTTGCTGGTTACCATAAGAGTTATTCTGTCCTGAACCGTATGACTGCTGTTGTTGCTGGCCATATTGTTGTTGTGGAGCTTGCTGAGAATTACTGTTGTTATTGTAGTTATTTTGTGCAGGCGCTTGTTGCGCTGGCGCTTCATAACCACCACCGGTTGGTGCTACATAAGCAGAATCACCAGCACCTTGTGCTGCTGCGTCTGCCTTAGAGTCTAACATTTGCATTGTTTCAACAATTACAGAATGCTTTGAACGTTTGCTTCCATCTTGAGAAACCCACTGATCAAATTTGATTCTACCTTCTACAAGAATCTTACTACCACGTCTAAGGTACTGGTTTGCAATTTCAGCAGAGCGTCCAAAAAAAGTAATGTCCATAAAACATACTTCTTCTTTACGTTCGCCATTTTGCGTGAACTTTCTACTTGTTGCGATAGCTGTGTTAGCAATAGCGCTTCCGCTTTGTGCATAACGTAACTCGATATCGCGAGTAAGATTTCCTACCAGTACTACTTTATTAAACATGGTTTTCCTTTAAACTTACGCGTCTGTCGCTGGAGTTTCAGTTGCTGCTGGAGCTTCTGTCGCTGCTGGAGTTTCAGTTGCTGTTGGAGCTTCTGCTGCTGGAGTTTCAGTTTTTACTGGAGCTGCTTCAACTTTTGGAGCTGCTGCTCTAGCTGCCGCTGCTGCTCTAGCTTCTGTAGCTTTTTCAGTTTTGATAACTAATTCATTCCACGCTTTAACTTCACGTTTGCTGTCATATTTAACAGTAACGAAACGAAGTACATCTTCGTTAATACGGTAAAGACGTTCGATTTCAGCAATAGCAGTTGGTGCAACTCTGAAATACATAATGTGGAAGTAACCACGTGCATTTTTGTTAATTTCGTAAGCTAAACGTTTCATACCTTTAACGTCACGAGCAACAATTTCACCACCATCTTTAGTGATGTTTTCTTCGATTTGTGCAACAGCTGCTTGCATTTCTTCTGCAGTTAGTGTTGGCTTTAGGATCACGAGGTTTTCGTAATGTCTCATAGAGATCTCCTTTTGGATTTATAGCGCCTTCTGGATTAAGGATGTTTCATAGAAACATCCTAGTATGCATCTCATAATAGGGCCTATCAGAACTTTACAGTAACGATATACGGGCGTCCATTGAAATACAAAGAGCAAGGAACGCGCGAATTATACTTGAAAAGGACTTAAAAGATGCTTTGCAATTTAGGCTAGATGGAGCTAAGAAAAAAGGGAAGGGAATGGCTAGGTCTGAAAGATCCTTATACCCCCTTCTCAAGCTTGTTTTTTCTTTGCTAGAGTAGGTTTTGAAGTTTTAAAAGAGAGGCTAGTAAAATGGCATTATTATCTTTGCTTCCACCACTTTTTAAAGAAAGTTCTGTACCAAGAAGATGCTCAAGTAGTTTTTCATAAGTGCAGAGTTTGAAACGTATAGATAAGTCTGCTCTTTCTTTTTCTATGAATGCTGGAAGTTTATACCCTAAAACGGCGGCAGATGAGATAACCCCGTGTATCTTTATATAGGTATGAAATAAAAACAGTTGTGTGATGAAATTTGAAAGGGCGGTTATGATTTGTACCTCATTTTCACCTGTTTCTAGAAGTCTTTGCAGGTTAGACCTAAAATCTTTTTTTTCTAAGATGGCTAATATCATTTCGTCTAGTTTCACTTCCGCGAGAGGGAAAACATGTTCATTTATCTCTTTGGCATGGATAGGTGCATTTAAGATAGAAAGTTTTTCTAGCTCATTGCAAGCGAGTGAAAGATTGGAATTTTGTGAAAGCAGCAAGTGGGTGATGGCGTCTTCGTTTATTTGTAGATTGAGTACTCGTGCTTCATTTCTAATGATGTTTTTTGCCTCATTAAAATAAGGGTTAAAAAAACGTATGCTGTCGCTCCCAACTTTAGGGCTGAATGCCTTGTTTGATGTTTTATAATCGCTTCCATAATAACAATAGATTAGAAAATTTGAAGGGCTTTTTTGAACATATTTTATAAGCTCATCAAGTTCTTTTTTAGGCACTTTTTTTTCACTTTTTATGAGTAAAACATTGTTACCACCAAAGAGCGAACCTTGAGAAATATGAGCCTTCGCGTCCGTAAAGTTATACTCTTGATGATACAGAGCAAAAATATCATCTTGGGCGCCCCATACATCACAAAGCTTTTTAGCATGATAATCAATCATAAAGTCTGATTCACCAAAAAACATCATGGCACGGGGGATTTTGGCTTGTTGAAGCAGTCTTTCGAAGTCTTGTTTTTTTATCATGGAATTTTTATCTTTAAAATGTTTTCTTCTAAACTTTCTATATGTTTGATAAAACGTCCGTATATCTTTGTAGAGGTAATGCTGGCTTCAATAAGTTCAATTTCTACATTTCCAAAAAGTTGTAAGCCTTCATCCCCTTTTAAAAAGATTCGAGCACCTATAATCTCATCAAAGAGTATGGCAACAGGTGCAGGCTCTAATGAGATGATTCTAGCCTTAACTATAGTGCCAATTCGTTCACTCGCCCATCGTGCATATTTTCTATTTTCTAAATCCTTAGCTGTATAATCAGCCTCTCTTTCAAGAATCGAGATTTGTTCACAAAGGGCGTCAATATTTCGCATTAAATACGCACCTTGTTCATCATCTTTTGCCAAGATAGATTTTAAAAGTCTATGAACCATAAGGTCAGAATAACGTCTAATTGGCGATGTGAAATGGGTATAAGAGTCAAATCCTAAGCCGAAGTGTCCAGCATTATCAGGAGCATATTTTGCTTGCATTTGAGATTGTATGATAAGGGTGTCCACTTCTTCTCTAATGCCTAACTCTTCAGCTTTTTTTTGTATATCTGAAATAGTTTGACGAATAGAGCCTTTTATTTCTACATCAATACCTATGGCAAAGAGTTGTGAGTACAAAGATTGAAGTTTCAGTGGGCTAGGGGATTCATGAATTCGATACACCCCCTTTTCAAACATATCCGCCGCAGCTTTATTTGCCAGTAGCATACAATCTTCTATAAGGGCGTGTGAGGGTGTCTCATCTTCAGAACTCACCCCTTGAATTAAACCTTCTTCGTTTAAGTCTATATCAAACTCACGTGAACGAAAGTCATAGCCTCTAATCATTCTTTGTCTTTTAAGGTTTTGCGTGAGCTCTTTTAAGGCAGGAAGATAGGCCATGGTTACCTTATCATGCTCATTTTGTGCTTTTAAGGTCCCTTCAAAAAAGTCATCTACTTGTGCGTAGGTATAACGTCTACGTGAATGTATAAGAGTCTCATATAATTCGGTCTTTGTAACTTCTAAAGACGTGGGGTCTATAAACATTTTAAAGGTAAAGGCGAGTCGGTCTTCATTAGGGCGAAGCGAACATAGGTTCTCACTAAGTTCACGAGGTAACATAGGCACAGACTTATGAGGAAAATAAACAGTAAACCCTCTATACATGGCCTCTGTATCGATAGCTCCAAAGGGTTCTACATAAGAAGAAACATCTGCAATGGCAACATATAAGGCATGCTCTTTTACATCAAAATAAATAGCATCATCAAAGTCTTTTGCCGTCACCGGATCAATGGTGCAAAAAGGAAGATCTCTTAAATCTTTTCTGTCAGGATATTGTGAGGTATCTACGGACACACCAAAGTTTTTAGCCTGAGCCAAGATATCTGGTTCAAATTCCTTATGTCGATTAAACAAGGCAAGGGCAATGTCTTCATCAATGTGAGGATCATTTAAGGAGCCTAAATATTTTTTGATACTATCACTTTTATAGTCAATTTGAAAAACATCATATTCTTTATACTCATCAAGAGCCTTAGGTGCTAAAGTAATGGCCACAGGGGTATTAGTTTTTAAATCATTAAGAATTTTTCTGCCATCATTTATCATGATACAAGCCACCCCAAAGAGTTCTGCCTTACCTACGATATGAGCAACAACAGCGGAAGGTTTCCCCCGTTTTCCAATGAGTCTTTGAGCAATAACTAAATCATCTTTACCTGCACCCTTTAAATGTGAAGCTTCTATAAAAAGATCTTTCATAGAGGTGCCAATAACTTTTAAATACGCAGAACCTGTTTGGGTTAAATCAATGAGACCTGCTCTGTATTTTGAATTGAGTGTGTACTTATCATCTTCTAGATTTAAAAATCCCATGGTATTTAACTCTTGAAGCAGTTCTTTTTCTTTGGAAGGTAAATCTTTTTCTATAACCCCATGGGTCAGCTTAATTAAGAATATTTTCACGCAGACATTTTTTCAATAGCCGCTTCAAAACTTGCAAGGTCTAAGTCGTATTTCTTTATAAGTTCTTTTGCCTTATTAAGACTTTCTTCACTAAAAACTCCTGTAAGTCCTGCAGCAACTCGAATTACATGTAAAACCTTCGCGGCTTCAGCTAAGGTGTCATCTTGTGTATCTTCAGGGGTACTTGCAAGACGGATAAGGCTAATAAGAGATTCGTCAAATTTCCAAAAGTTAAAAATATCAGCAGAGATTGCAGCCGTGTAGGTGTCACAAAACTCTAATTCAACTTCTTTAATGCTTTTTTCTGTTTTGATTTTTTCTAAAAAAGCTACCTCTTTTTTTTCATCTAAAATATATTGAGAAATCATTACCTTGCCAATTTCTATTAAAAATGAAGCAGGGGATAAGAGCTCCATAAGGGCAGGTTTTTGACGTAAGTACCAAGTGACAGCTAAGGCATTTTGTGTTTTAGATAAATCTGAAAACTGTGCGTTAGATATGCCATAAGGTGATAAGTCCAATTCAAAACTTTTTTTAACAATCATAGCCAGAGCAAAACCACGAATCGTTCCCATGCCAAAAAGGCCAACGGCTTGAGTGATAGAATTAATCTCACGAGTAAATCCATATAAGGGTGAATTTGCTGCTTTAAGAATATCCGCTGTTAAAAGAGGATCAAGTTCTAAAATCTTAACCATGTCATCAAAACTTGAATTAGGATCATGATAAATGGCTTCAAGCTTAATAGCTGATTCAGGTAAGGCTGGTAGTTGTTGAATTTTTTCTTTTAAAACAGAATTCATTAGAAAGACCCTTTAGGTTGTATTTAAGAAATGCTCTTAATCAATGCTACATTTTAGTTGAGATAGTATTAGCTTTTACTGAAAAGAAGATTTAGTTTGCTAGAAAAAGAAAATATATAGGATTGCTAATAGAAATTTAGAAAATATTTCAGCTCTTGTTCTTATATGATTTCCCCTTATATTTGAACTTAGCTGATATTTTCAGCATAATTTGATGAGATTTTTAGTATAATCCCGAAAATTTTAAGTCAAAATTCGACTTAAATCCAACTAACAAGGACATATCCTATGGCATTAAATGTATACTACGACAAAGATTGTAATTTAGACCTAATCAAAAGCAAAAAAGTTGCAATGATTGGTTTTGGTTCTCAAGGACACGCTCACGCTGAAAACTTAAGAGATTCAGGTGTTGAGGTTATCGTTGGTCTTCGTAAAAGCGGAGCTAGCTGGGCTAAGGCTGAGGCTAAAAACTTTAAGGTTATGACAGTTGCTGAAGCGTCTAAAGAAGCTTCTGTAATTATGATTCTTCTTCCTGATGAAAATCAAAAAGAAATTTATGACAATGAAATCGCTCCAAACTTGTCTGATGGTGATACTATCGCATTTGGTCACGGTTTTAATATCCATTACGGACGTGTTATTCCAGCTGCTGGAATCAATGTAACTATGATTGCTCCAAAAGCTCCAGGTCATACAGTTCGTTCTGAATTTGTTAGTGGTGGTGGTATTCCAGATCTTATCGCTATTGGTAACAATCCAAGTGGTACTACTAAAGAGCTTGCTCTTTCTTATGCATCTGCAATTGGTGGTGGTCGTACCGCTATTATCGAAACAACTTTCAAAGACGAAACTGAAACAGATCTTTTCGGAGAACAAGCAGTACTTTGTGGTGGTGTAACTTCTTTAGTTCAAGCAGGTTTTGACACTTTAGTTGAAGCTGGATACGCTCCAGAATTAGCATACTTCGAATGTCTTCACGAACTTAAGTTAATTGTTGACCTAATGTTCCAAGGTGGAATCGCTGATATGCGTTATTCAATCTCAAATACAGCTGAGTATGGTGACTATGTTTCTGGTAAACGTGTTATCAATGACGAGTCTAAAGCAGCTATGAGAGAAATCCTTACTGAGATTCAAGATGGTCGTTTTGCAAAAGACTTTATCCTTGAAGGTCAAGCAGGTTACCCTCGTATGAACGCTGAGCGTACTAACGATAAAGAAAAGCTCATTACTAAGACTGGTAATTCTCTTCGTGAAATGATGCCTTGGATTGCCAAAGGCAAGATCGTAGACACTTCTAAAAACTAAAATAGCGGCGCATCTTCTGCGTCGTTACGTTCGTCGCGTGGACTCCGGCGTTGATGCTAAAGCATAACAACTCTGGTTCCACTTTTAAAAAAGCCAAGCAGTTGGCTTTTTCTTTACAAAGTTCACCTTTCTAGACTCCTTGAACCTACACCACTCTTTTAGTTTTTTCAAAACCTTATTGTAAGCAATGTATTTTATTAGGTTCGTTGAGCGGATTTCGGCATTGATACTAAAGAATAACAACTTTGGTTCTACTTTAAAAAAAAAGCCAAGCAGTAGGCTTTTTTTACAAAGTTGACCTCGCTAGACTCCTTGAACTTCCACCACTCTTTTAGTTTTTAGACATAAAATCCCTTGTTTAAGAGATATCTTGATGTCTTAATCTTAGAGCATTTAAAATAACAGAGACTGAAGAAAAACTCATAGCTGCAGCAGCTAGGATAGGGCTGAGTAAGATGCCAAAAAATGGGAAGAGTGCACCTGCGGCGATAGGCACACCAAAGGCATTATAAACAAAGGCAAAGAATAAGTTTTGCTTGATGTTATTCATGGTGGCTCGGCTTAACTTATTGGCTTTTACAATAGCTCTAAGGTCTCCTTTTATAAGGGTTAGGTCTGCACTTTGCATGGCAATATCTGTTCCTGTTCCCATAGCGATACCTACATCTGATAGAGCTAAAGCAGGGGCATCATTAATACCATCACCTGCCATAGCAACGATATATCCCTTATCTTTATATTCTTGTACTTTTTGTGCTTTTTGTTCTGGTAAAACTCCTGCAACAACACCATCAAGTCCTAGACGTGAGCCAACAGAGTTTGCGGTTATTTCACTGTCTCCTGTAAGCATAATAACTTTTATACCTTCATCTTGCAAGGCTATAATAGCTTCAGGACTACTTTCTTTAATAGGATCACTTACTGCTAAAATACCGATTATTTCTTTATTGACACAAAGATACATTACGGTGTTTGCTTCTTCTTTTAAGCTATTTGCTCGTTCTTGAAATTCTTTTATGTCTAAATTAAGCTCATTCATTAAGGCTTCGTTTCCTATGACTACCTCTTTTTCTATAAGTGTGGCTTGTACTCCCTTGCCTGTAATAGAGATAAACTCTGTAGGTGATATAAGTTCTATACGTCTTAGTTTTGCTTCATTTACAATGGCGGCTGCTAAGGGATGTTCACTTCCTTTTTCTATGCTTGCTGCTATGCGTAAAAATTCATTTTCATTTTGTTTATCTTGTGTGATAATTGCATTAAGACGAGGTTTTCCTTCTGTTATAGTACCTGTTTTATCGACGAGAAGCATAGTGACCTTACGTAGACTTTCAATGGCCTCGGCATTTTTAAATAAGACACCCATTTGTGCCCCTTTTCCAGTAGCTACCATTATAGACATAGGTGTAGCAAGTCCTAAAGCGCAAGGACAAGCAATAATCAAAACGGCTACGGCATTAATTACCGCATAAGCCATGCTTGGTTCAGGACCAAAAACAGACCAAATACCAAAAGTAATGATAGATACCAAAATGACAATAGGAACAAAATACCCAGACACAGCGTCTGCAAGCTTTTGAATAGGTGCACGAGAACGTTGAGCCGCTGAAACCATTTCGATAATATGTGAGAGTATGGTGTCCTTTCCTACCTTTTGTACCTGCATAAGAAACGAACCCGTGGTGTTTAAGGTAGCGCCTATAATTTTGTCGTCTTCTTCTTTTAAAACAGGAACAGGCTCTCCTGTAATCATGGACTCATCAATTCTTGAATGTCCTTCAAGTATTTTTCCATCTAAGGGTATCTTTTCTCCTGGTTTTACTCGTAAGGTATCCCCTTCTTTTATCTCTTTTAATGGAACGTCTTTTTCTTGTCCATTTTCTAAAATTAAATGTGCTTGTTCAGGTGAAAGTTCTAGTAGGCTTCGTATTGCGTCTCCAGTTTGAGAACGTGCGCGAAGTTCAAGGACTTGACCTAAAAGAATCAGCGTTACAATAGTTCCTGCGGCTTCAAAATAAACTTCTACTACCCCCGCTTGTGTTCTAAACTCAGAAGGAAATATTTGCGGAAAAAATAGGGCAATAAGACTATATATATAGGCTACACCCACTCCTAAACCAATCAAGGTAAACATATTTAAATTTCGAGTTTTTATAGAAGCAATAAAACGTTCATAAAAGGGCCAAGCGGCATAGGTGCATATGGGTGTTGCAAGAGCAAACTCAAACCATCCTTTCATATGTGCACCAAGAAGTGATGAAAAAGGACGTGAGGGTAGCATATCTCCCATTACAATAATCAAGAGAGGAAGAGTGAGCATAGAAGCAAGGATAAAACGGCGTGTCATATCATTGAGTTCACTTTTGTCTTCTTGCGAACCATCATTTTGTGAAAGTTCTAAAGCCATCCCACATTTAGGGCACTGACCTGGTTTATCCTGTAATATTTCAGGATGCATAGGGCAGGTATATGTCCCTTTTGGTGGCTCAAGAGAAAAACTTGTTGGTTTTATAGGATGCATTTTGTCTCCTTAAATGATAGAGGTGCCCTAAACATATTTGTAACAAGTATACACAAATCAAGTGAAGACTTTGTGGACAAATTGAGGTACACTTATTTAAAATCTAAGATAAATTCTGTTCCTTTATCTGAACTACTTACTTCTATAGTGATATTCATATGTTCACAAAGTCTTTTAACAATGTCTAGACCAATGCCGAAACCGCTTAGATGTTCTGTATAGTTTCGTTCAAATACTTTTTGCGGTTGATTAATGCCTATGCCTGTATCGGATATGCTTAAGGATGTTCCTTGTGAAACGAGTATAACGGAACCGTTTTGTTTATTATATTTGCAAGCATTCGAGATAATATTATGAAGCACTTGCTTTAAGGCCTTGGAATTAGTTTTTACTAATAAAGACCTACACTTTATAGTCCATTG
>NZ_JAEMVE010000113.1 GCF_029216045.1 Sulfurimonas sp. MAG313
CTCAGTGAAATTATATCCTCAGGAAGACAAAATGGCATTGCTTCTATGCTAACAAGGATTTATGGATTTGCTAAAGAAACTTCTACTTCTCAGAACGCCATCGCTAGTTTTACCAAGGAGCTACACAATGGAAACTTTTGACGAAGCATACATTAGAAAAAAAGTCATTACCGTACTTGAACAAATATATGATCCTGAAATTCCCGTAAATATCTATACCCTAGGTCTCATTTACAATATTGAAATTATTCATACTGATGATAAGGTTTTTTGTGACATCGAAATGACCCTTACCTCTGCCGCCTGCCCTGTTGCTGAAAGTTTAGTTGAACAAGTTTATAATATTGTTTATTTAGTTGAAGAAGTAGACGCTATGAATGTGGATCTTGTCTTTGAACCCCCTTGGTCCCCTGAGAATATTCCTTATGAGGCGAAGTTAGAACTAGGGCTTTTATAATTTAGCACCTACATAGGCTCGCTGAAGTATAATGTTCTTTTTTATATAAGGATACCTATGAGAATTGCAGTAGTTGGCTTAGGCGGAGTGGGTGGATATATCGGTGCCAAACTTTGTAGCTTAAAAAACGAACATGAGATTATTTTTATTGCAAGGGGAGAGCACCTTCAAGCGATTAAGGATAAGGGACTTCGTCTTATTGATGTTGAAGATGAGCAAACCTATCATCCAAGTTATGCAGGTGAGTCTATCACTAAAGCCCTAGATATAGTTTTTTTATGTACCAAAACCTATCATAGTAAAGAAGCACTTATCTCACTTTCTACTTTTATTTCAAAAGACACCTTACTTATTCCCATTGCCAATGGCGTTAATAATAAAGAAGTTTTAGCGCCTTTAACCTCAGCTAAGATAAGCAGTGCCTGTGTTTATATTGTTTCTCATAAGTTAGGTGCGGGAATCATTAAAAAATCTACCAAGGTCTTTGCACTCAGACTCCAAGACACCTATCAAGATGTTTTAGAACCTCTTTTAAATAAGGCGGGCTTACGGGTTAAATTTTTTGAAGATATTAATAAAGAGATATGGAAAAAGTTTGTATTTATATCGGCGATGGGGTCTTTGACTTCCTTGTATAAAAAAGGGATGGGGCAAATTTATCAAGACCATAAAGAAGACTTAGTTCAACTCTTAGAAGAGATTTTTAGTATATCTAATGCAGAAGGTATAAGTTTAGATGAAAAAGAGTTCACTAAGGTTCTAGACACGGCTTCTAAACTGCCTCTTGATGCGCCTACATCTATGTGGCTAGACATCCAAGCCAAAGGCTTAAATGAGTTAGAAAGTCTATCTCATCATATCATTATAAAAGCGAAGGAACATGATTTACAGGTGCCTTTAATGCAAAAAATTTATGACACCCTCAAATAATTTTTTTTAATTTTTGCATGAGCGAAGAGAATCTTCTTAAAGGGAGTTTTAGGGAGCACAGTTTCTCATTTTTTGAACCATAGACACATAAGCATCTTCATGTTTTCTAACCATTGCATCTAAATACTCAAAATCAAACATTTTTTGAAGGTTTATAGTAAGCATCGATATTTTTTTATTTCTGTGTAAATATTCTAAAATAAGCCAGGCAGAATAACAATCTAAAAAATAAGGTAGGTGTTCTATCCCTAAAGCTTGAATCTCTTGCATAGGAACAATTTGTAAAAGTAGTTTTTGAAGCTCCGCTGTTTTTGGTTGGTCATGGCGTCTTAGACGTAAATCAAAGGCTTCTTTTAATGCGCACAGCAAGACTTCATTATCTATATTTTTACTTACAATATGATCGGGTTTAAAACTTAAATGCATACAAAACCTTTTAAAGCTTAGTTCGAACCTTTATTCTAACATCTTTTTTTCTAAATCATTAGCACATACTATGGCTGAGGCAAAAGCCCATTGAAAGTTATATCCGCCTAACTCCCCCGTCACGTCTAAAACTTCACCTAGAAAATAAAGATTTTTATGAAGTTTACTTTCCATAGTTTTTGCATCAATCTCACTAGTATCTATGCCCCCTCGACACGCTTCTGCCTTTTTAAGCCCAAAATTACCTGCTGGGGACATAGGATACGCTTTTAAAAGTTCTACTTTTTTCCAATCTTGTTCATTAAGGTCTTGGATTTTTTTATCTTTAAGTTCTAAATTCTCTAATAATAGCTTTGATAAACGCTTAGGCACGCCCATCTGAGTAGAGACTTGTTTTTTCTTTTGACTAAAGGCCTCTTTTATACTTATGTTTGGTAAAAAATCTATTGTCACTAAACCTTTTTTCCAGTAGAGTGAAGCCGATAATACCGCAGGACCACTTATACCTTTATGAGCAAAAAGAAGGTCTCCAAAAAGTTTTTTATGTCCTACATCTATGCTTACATAAGTGGAGATACCCGATAACTCTTTCATCCAAAACTGTTCTTTTTGCACTGTCCAACCAACAAGAACAGGTGTAAAAGCAGTATAGGTATGATTTAAGTCTTTTGCTAAAGATAGACCTATATCAGAACCACCAACTTGAGGATAAGCAGAAGAACCTACCGCTATTACTAGGTGCTTGGCTTCAATATCACCCTTATTTGTATGTACTATATAAGCACTGTCTTTTGAAATAGATTGTACTCTTGTATTTAATAATAAGGTCTTTTCACTTATACCAATTTCTAAAGCGCTTATTACTTCATCAGCACTTTTTTTACAAAAGTATTGACCTAAGGAACGTATACTAGGATAAACATTTCTTGTATTTAAAAACTCTAAAAGCGCTTTTGGAGAAAAAGCGCTTAAGACCTTTTTAACAAAATCATGTTCACCTAGATAATTATCAAAGTTAACATTTTCATTAGTAACATTGCATTTACCTCCACCAGAAACCTTAATTTTCATTCCTATTTTTGGGTTATGCTCCACTAAGAGAATATTTGTACAACCTTTTTTATAAAGTTGTGTTGCTAACATTAAACCACTAGCACCAGCACCTAAGACCACAATATCGTATGATTTTATATTACATCCTTTTGAAATTCAGGACAGTTTATTGTGCCTATTTCCTAATCTGTGTTAAAAGTATAACATAGGCTTATCGTCAATATAAAAATTTAACTTAAAGATTTAATTTTGCTTCAATACTCATAGAGTATAATAGTCTATAATAAAATTAAAGAGTTTAAATGAGCTTACCAATTAATTCTGATGAGATTTTGCTTCCTGAGCAGTTTATCAATCAGGCTGAAGAATATATTCAAAAAATTATAGATTATAAAATGGATAAGATTGTACTACTTCAAGACAATGTCATTCCTTCCGTAGTTGTAATAAAATATGATAAATTAACTAAAATGTTAACTCCTGGTGCGAACCTTGACCCAATAAACAGAGAAAAGATTTCTCGTGAAATGAGTATGCTTTTAGCCGTTCGTAAAAGAATTCACTTTTTTGATAATTTAAGTGATGAAGAAATTGTTGGGCTAACAGAAAAATCTGATTTTATGCGGCCTACCAAAGGAAATCATGTTTTTGAGCAAGGGGACTTTGGAAAAGAAATCTTTTACATCGTTAATGGTAAAATTGATATTTACGGTTACAATGAGCAAGTCACAGGAGACGATCCTTTTTCTCATCTTACAACCCTTGAAGAAGGCATGGTATTTGGTGAGATTGGTGCTATCACCGGAGAAGCAAGAACCGCGAGAGCTACTGTTGCTTCAGATGATGCCTTTATTTTATCCATAACCTTGCAGTCTAGCATCACCTGTTCAAACTCTTTATCGTATGTAAAGGTGTATAAAAATATTATCGAAAGTCTTTCTAGTAAACTTATCTCAACCAATAATCAGTTGTATCCCTTTATTAAAAAATAAATATACCTAAGACTTCTAGACGATATTTAGCTTCTTAGCGTTTTAAAAGTCTTAAGACTAGAAGCATTACTAATACGCCCACATAAGATGCTGCATCTAAACCAATAATCTTTTGACTCATCATATAATGCAAAGATATAAAAACAGCCGCTAGGTATACAAGTTTATGCCATTTTAAAAACTTAGGAAAAAGTTTTTTATGTGAGGTTAAGGCCATCATGAAAAGAATTAAAAATGCAGCTAAACCAAAAAATACAAAGGGACGTTTATACGCATCTTCTATCATCATCTTTACGTTTCCTTCATTATCAGAAATAAAGAAAAATAAAGAGTGCATAAAAGCATACGCAAAGGTCCATAAACCTATAAGTCGTCTGTACTTAATCAAGTTAATCTTCAAATACATTCTAAGAGGTGTTAAGGTCAAGGTAGCTATAAGAAATTGGATAGCGGTAATACCTAGCAAGTCCGCTATAAACTTTAAAGGGTCATTAGGAAATTTACCTAAAAAGCTTCCTCCCTGTTCGTAAATAAAACTAGCCACGTAACGAGGGTATTCAAATCCCCAAGACAGTTTATAAATAATATACAACAAGGGTAAAAAGGCTACAAACCAGATAATTTTTTTTATGTTTATTTCCTTCGTCATTTATTATGCCAAGGTATAGCTATATTTAAAAGTTAATTTTCAAATCCATTCCCTTATAAAGGGAGGCTACTTCTTTTTCATAACCATTAAACATTTCTGTTTTTTTCTTAAAGAAAGCACCTAAAGGACGTTCTTTTGCCTGAGACCATCTCGGGTGAGAAACTTTGGGATTGACATTAGAGTAAAAGCCATATTCTCGTGAGTTCATTTCATTCCAAGTACTTCGTGGCATTGAAGAACTTACATGAATTTTCGTAATGGACTTAATACTTTTAAAACCATATTTCCAAGGCACTACTAAACGAATAGGCGCGCCATTTTGCTTAGGCAGTGTCTTACCATAAAGTCCTACACTTAACAGCGTCAAGGGATTCATCGCCTCATCAATTCTAAGACCTTCCACATAAGGAAAGGGAATATTTCCAAACACAGAAGAACCGTCTTGTTCAGGAAACATTTTCGGGTC
>NZ_JAEMVE010000114.1 GCF_029216045.1 Sulfurimonas sp. MAG313
CTTAATTTTTTTACTTGCGATTTACTAATCAAGCCACTATCAACCCCAAAAAACTTAGCCTTAAAAGGAAAAATTAGCAAATTGGTAGTACAAGCATTAAAAGAAATAGGCAAAGAAAAGGTAACGCAGCAAGAATTAGAAAAAATACATACCCTATTAAAACAAGAAGATAACCAAGATTTAAAACACGATATAGCTTTAGCACCACAATGGATTGCTGAAATAATGGCAAAAGTATTATAAATGGAAGAAAATAACTTTTACAAACTAAGCAAAAAAGATAAACTGGAAATACTTGAGCAGGTATCCGAAAAGCAAAACCTGCCACTATTTGCTGCAGAAAAAGACTGGTGGGTAACACAAACGCTTGCCTTAATTTTTGAAATGGATATGGCAAAACATTTATTGTTTAAAGGGGGTACATCCTTAAGCAAAGCGTGGCAGCTAATTAGTCGTTTTTCAGAAGATATAGATTTAGCTTTAAGTAGAGAATTTTTAGGGTTTGATAGTGGCTTGATTAGTAAATCGCAAGTAAAAAAAATTAAGGCAAAAATCTTTCGAGTTTGTAACTACTGCTTTTTATGAATCGCTACAAAAAGCATTTAAAGAAAAAGGTTATTCCGATGTAAGTTTTAATTTTGAAAATTTGGGAGATGGCGACCAAGACCCTGTATCTATTTTAATTCAGTATCCTGCGGTTACTGAGCATTCAACTTATGTATTGCCAAGGGTAAAAGTAGAATTAGGCAGTCGCTCGTTAAAAGACCCTTTTTCTAATTGTAAGCTACAATCGTTTGTGGGCGAACAATATCAAAATCTTCCGTTTGCAGATGCACCCATTACCATACCTTGTGTAAATCCCGAGCGTACCTTTTTAGAAAAACTGTTTTTACTGCATGAAGAGTTTCAAAAAACCACCAAAAAAGATTAGAGTAAGCAGGTTAAGCAGGCATTTATACGATATTGCGAGAATATACCAAAGTGAGCATCAACAAAAAGCCTACGATATAAAGCTAATTAAATCAATCATAAAACATAGAGAACGGTTTAATGGGATGAGGGGAGTAGATTATAACAGCTTGTATCCGCCCAATCTAAATCCAATTCCACCGGAAGAATTTCTAAAGGATTGGGAAGCCGACTATAAAAGCATGCAAACCAATATGATTCCTGAAGAAAGCCCAAACTTTGCAGAAATTCTACAAATAGTAAAACAAGCAACAAAAGAATACAACAAACTGAAAATAGATAAATGAGCAATAACTTTATAACCAATAGTGCAGAAAATGCAACGTAAGCATTCGACCAACGGCATATTGCCGGTGCAAAATTGAGGCCTTAACTTTGTCTCAAAAGCATGAAAAAGAAAAGGAATAGCGAGATTGATTTTAAGGCACTGGAAGAGCAAAGATTAGGAAGTGGAAAATGTTTGAGATTTCTATTTGCTGAACCTTTTATATCCTGTGGAACATGCGATAATTAATCACATTTGTAGCTAAATAAACACCTTGCGAGAGGCGAAAACCTCTTTGCAGGTTCTTATTATTTCAAACAACTAACAAACTAATTTCTTAACTTGCGATATTCTTTTAAACTAAAACTATTTTACTTATGTCATATTTAAAAACTTCTGTAAGAATTTTTAAGGGTGTAAATGAAAAAATCCATAACTATATACAAAACCCAGTTGACAACTTTAACCTCACTATTTTTTACAAACTTCAAGATAATCTACTGCTACTTAACTTTGAGTTAATGATAGTTGACGAGAACCCTAAAATCGGTAAACTTGTAACTTATATTACTCTCATTGAACTCTCAAACGAAAACAAAGAAATTATTAAGAATAACTTAGAATTATTCGTTAAAGAAATTAAATTCAATACTTATCTTTTTAACGATTTTAAAGTCAAAATACAAGAAAATATTAATAAAAATTTATCTGATTTCAAGTATGTAAATCTATATTTTGACATAGAATATTACAACCAAATCAACCTGCCCATTAAACCGTATCAATATTATGAATCTCTTTACACCAACGCATCCTCGTTAGTGGATATTGAGCTTTCTTTTTAACATTGAACTTCTCTATTATTTCATCTATTGTTAAACCGCAAGGAATATTAGTTGCTCCAATAAGCGTTATTAAATTTTTATCATCACGACAACCTGATATATATTTAAACTCTGCACATTTATAAAACCCATCAATACAATCTAATTCATCCCCATCCCAATAAATAAGTCTTCAAGCGGTGCGCAGCACCCAGCTTAGAAGATGGTGTTGCACATTAGCCCTTGCACTGAGGTCATAGCTATGGGGATATCAAATATTTTTTTAGTATAAGGGGTCGAAAGTGCGTTATAGGATAAGC
>NZ_JAEMVE010000115.1 GCF_029216045.1 Sulfurimonas sp. MAG313
GGTTTTTCACATTTTAAACATTTTCCATCTTCATCATAAAGAGGAAGATTTGCTAGTCTTGCTTTTTCATCATCATAGTTTTGGCATTGACTAGAAACGTGTCCTGGCTGCATACTTTCGCACATAGCCACATTTATTTTAAAACCTTCACAGCCTATAAGAAAAAAAAGAGAAGACTAAAACACCATAGTTCATTATTGTAATTTATACCCTTTTTTTTCTAAACAGCTTACACACTCTGGTTTAATAGAAGGCATTGCCGCCTCAGCAGCTTTTTTTTGATCATAATATTGACATTCACTAAGATCTTTTTTCACCTGATGTGTGGAAAATCCTTCTGGGCAAATAAGACCATTAATCTTTACCCTTTTAAACAGTTCTTCTTCACTTTTAAAGCTACAAGCACTTAACAACAATAAGGACATCATTAACATAAATAATTTCATAATTTCACCTCTATTATATTATAACCATTTTAGTATTAGGCTGTACCTTCGTGCTTACTTCATGTCTTTAATATAGTCTTCAAACTCATCTTTATTAATTGGTTTAGCAAATAAAAACCCTTGAAGAATATCACAATCTTCTTTGATTAAAAAATCTTTTTGAGCCTGTGTTTCTACCCCTTCAGCTACGATACTTAAATCTAAATTTTTTGCAATATTTAATATGGTTTTTACCATTTTGGTATTTTTATCGTTATCCTCAGCTAAGTCAATAATAAATGATTTATCAATTTTTAATTCATCTATGGGTATTTGTCGAAGGTAGCTTAATGATGAATACCCTGTACCAAAATCATCCATAGAAAATGTAATTCCACACTCTTTAATTCTCGTCATTATTTTTATAAGTTGATCAATATCCTCCGCTACACTTGTCTCTGTCATTTCAAAAACAACTTTTTTTCTTAAACTTTTACTTAAGTATTTATGACTTAACTCTCTCACATCTTCTACAAATGTCCTATGAAACATTTGTCTCATACTTATATTTATAGATAGTTGCTCTAGGTATATTCCCTTCTTTTCCCATTGTGAAAATGTTTTAAAAGCTTCTTCAAGTATATAAGCACCCAATTCAATAATAATGCCTGTTTGCTCTGCTATAGGAATAAATTCATCAGGGTAAATAGCACCCAGTTTTTCACTCGTCCAACGAACTAAGACCTCACATCCAACAACCTTTGAGTTTTGATCGAGTTGGGGTTGATATTTTAATGTAATCTCTTTATTTTCAAGGGCAAAATAAAGTAAGCTTTCTATCTCAAGCTTTCTTTCTACTCTCACAGAAAGTTCTTCATTGAAGATTATTAAACCATCCCTACCTCTTGACTTGGCTTCATACATTGCGATATCTGCTTCTTTAATAAATGTATTGGCTGTCATTTTTGGATTGTCGATAACACTTACACCAATACTTGCACTAATATATAAATGGTGCTCATCAATAATATAGGTCTTCTTAATAACATCTAATACATCTGATGAAAAACTAATCGCATTCTTTAAACATTCTTCTTTATCTTGATAACTGTGGCTCAATATGCAAAATTCATCGCCCCCTAATCTTGAAACATTATTATTATGTAGTTTAGATACCTTATCCATTCTTTGTGCTACTTCTATAAGTAGCAAGTCCCCAATATCATGTCCCAATGTGTCATTAATAGTTTTAAAATGGTCTAGGTCAATTAAGAGCAAATACATATAATTATCATTATGTTTTTGTATCTTAATAGCATCTTCTAAGAGCTCAATAAAATACCTTCTGTTTCCAAGCTTCGTTAAATAATCATGATACGCTTGAAACTTACTTTTTTGTAAATAGCTATAGGTATTTCTTGAACCATACAAAAGAACCCCAGAAAGAACTATCGTTAAAAATGCAATAATATAACTATAAAACTCCCCTATTAAAAGTAAATAAACTGTAATAGGAAACATTGAAGAAATTAAAATAAAAAAAGCTAGCTTTTTTTCTGTTACAAGAATGGTAGCAGCTACAACAGCTACTCCCAGTTGTGTAAATATTGCTAAATAATGAAG
Organism: Sulfurimonas sp. MAG313; assembly: GCF_029216045.1. Classification (GTDB taxonomy): domain Bacteria; phylum Campylobacterota; class Campylobacteria; order Campylobacterales; family Sulfurimonadaceae. The sequence continues at coordinate 2,049 of NZ_JAEMVE010000115.1, forward strand.
TTCTATATTATCCTTAGATACATACACTACAAACATTATCGTCCACGTAGAAAAATATAAAAATATAAAATATCTTAATCTGTTTAACCAATTTTCTTTTTCTTCTATAGTGAGCTCATTGTCTGCATATTCTTTATGAAGTAAATATCCCCAAAACGAAACAGCTAAAACTAGTACATACCATACAATTTCAACTTTATTAGTATCATAAATAAAACCAAATATTACATAAGAAGTCGATGTACCAGCAAATAAAGCAATTAAAATTAAAATTTGTTTATGCATAAATTTATAGAAGTTCATATTATCAAGCACAATATATCCTTTTCTATTATAAAATATTATAACAATATAGTATTGCTTAAAGATTAAATGCGGTATTTAACTGCTTAGACGATGGGCTCATTGAAATAGTAGTTGCACCAAAAGTTACAGGTAAGTTTATTATAGAGACGCAAGGATATAAGGATATTTATAAGGTTAGTCGTTCATTAAAGCGTCTTCACCTTTACCATTTTTTACATAAGAA
>NZ_JAEMVE010000116.1 GCF_029216045.1 Sulfurimonas sp. MAG313
AAGAGATTTATTATGGGGACATGTCTAAGGCAAGTATTTTACAAGCCTTACATGCAGACGAAGCCGGCGCTGTTATCATCACCCTTGATAATGCAGAAAAGAAACGTCTTATCTCTGAGGCTATATCAAAATACGAAAAACCTATTAATTTAATTGTTAAGGTAGTGAGTTTGGAAGAAAAACATCTTTTAGCAGATTTGCCTATTCATGCTATGGTGGATGGAAAAGAAGAGGTGGCAAAAATCTTAGTGCGACACAGTATTAAGTGCAAGCTTGATTTTAATAGGCCTTCTTAAGGTTAAAAAATTATAGCTTGCTTGTGGTTAGTGACTGGGTTACATCCTGCAAGTGGAAAGTAATAATCAGTTTGTTTATAGCGGATATACTTGGTTTCGTTTATACTTTCTATGCTTGCATTAGAAGGTGAAAGCATGATATAAGTTTCATATCCTGCGCGGCATAAAAGATAGTTATTTTTATCTGCTTTGAAAAAAGCTTCTGATTCATTTGCGTATAAACTAAGGGTAAGGACAAATATTAAGGAAACAGTTTTCACTAGTTTCCCCTAGACCCAGGCTTAATAGCTTCAGACTTACCTTCTTTACATAAGGGACACTCTTGTGGTGTATACATCTCAAAAGTGAAGTCATCAAGAGCAAAGAATGGCACGCCATCAGGAAGTTTACAATTAGGCTTTTTAGTTATATCTGAGTTAGTTCTATCGCAAAATCCACGATTAGCAAGAGCCGCAAAACCAACTACTACTCCACCCATATCTTCAATAGCCTTAGCCGCTTCCATAGCAGAACCACCTGTGGTAATAATATCTTCACATATCATTACTCGTTCACCTTTAGATATCTCAAATCCACGACGAACAGTCATTACTTTTTCTACACGTTCTGCAAAGATAGAACGTTTATCAAGAGCTGTAGCAAGAGCAAATCCAGCGATAAGACCGCCAAGAGCAGGGGCACAGATAGTATCAATCTCTAGACCACTTGCCTTAATTTGTTGGGCAACACCCTCGGCTAATTTCTTGGCATTTTTAGGATCTTCTAAAACCTTAGCGGATTGAAGATAAAACTGAGAATGGTTTCCCGAACTAAGCTTGAAATGCCCTTCTAAAAGAGCATTCGCATCCATATATATTTTTTTAACATCCATTGTTTTCTCCGAAAAGGGGAAGGGAAGATGTGTGGAAGCGAGAAAGGGGAAGAAAAGACTTTCTTCTTTTCACCCTTTTACACATTTACCCTTCTACCTGTATTTTATACTTTTAAAATCTCTACTTCTTTTTCTTTTAAAGTAGAATCAATGGTAGAAATAAAACCATCAGTAATTTTTTGAATAGCGTCTTGAGCTGCCTTAGAGTCATCTGCAGTGATCTCTTTTTCTTTTTCTAGTTTTTTGATATCGTTATTTGCTTTTTGACGGTCATTTCGGATAGACACCTTAGTGTCTTCCCCCATTCCCTTCATCTTTTTAACGGTGTCTTTACGTTGATCAACGGTCATTGGGGGAAAGTTTAAAATAATTTTTTCGCCATCAGAATTTGGATTAACACCAATATTTGCCTTAGAAATCGCCGCTTCGATATCCGCTACGAGAGGTTTTTCCCAAGGATTAATAACGATAGTAGTTGCATCTGTTGCAATTACAGAACCTACTTGATCTAGTGCAGTAAGTGTCCCATAATAGTCAATTTTAATACCATCTAAGATAGAGATCATTACCTTACCTGTACGAAGGCTTTTAAAACTATGAAACATATGCTCAATTGAGCCGTCCATATTCATTTTACATTCTTCTTGAATTTCTGCTGTCATTATTTTCCTTATTATAAGTGGTTATTTTTTAACGATAATCTTACTAGTATAAGCATTTCCATACTTGATGATAACGCGGGTACGTTTAAACTTCAAAGGATAGGTTTTTGTGCTTTTAAAGACACCATCCTTGAGTTTAATATATTCCCAGCCTCCTCCACTTACATAGAGTTCAGCCTTTTTAATTGATGGTGGCATTGTAACGTGAATTTCATTAAGTTTGGCATTATCAGGATAGTTTTTTGGAGAATGCCACTGGGCATCTAAATATTTGATACGTAACTTATACTTAAGATTTACATCTCCTGTTAAAGCAATTCTATCTAAGTCCCCTCGTGGGCTTTTAGACGAAACTGCTCCCACATTTTGATTTAACACTAAGTCAAAACCATAAGATGAAATTTCTTTTTGAACACGTTCATCAAATTCACCAAAGGGGTAGGCATAATATTTAGGGCTGTATCCTAGGTGAGATATAAAAGAAGTAAACGCCTTGTCGGTGTCTTTTTTAATGGCCTCTTTAGACATCGACACCATATGCTTGTGTGCATAAGAATGAAGACCAATTTCTCCATAGTTCTGAGTGTCTTTAATCTGCTCCCAAGTCATAAAGTCCCCGTACCCCTTGTTGGTTGCTTCTATATAAACAAAAAGAGTAAAGGGATATTTGTATTCTTTAAAAAGAGATAAACCATTCGTATAAAAACTTTTATACGAATCGTCTATGCAAAAGACAACCCAGTTATCTGGAATATCCATTTCATCTTTAAGTGCTTGATTGAGTTTTGAAAGGGGAATGACTTCATAATGATTATTTTTAAAATAATCAAATTGCTTTTTTAAAGTTTCAAGAGAGACATTTGTAGAAGCATGTTTAGAATCACCAAAACGGTGATATACAAAGAGGTGAGCATCCGCGTATAAAGTAAGTGAAAGAAGCGCGAAAAGTAGCGCTGTTTTCATTATTTGCTTGTGTTTGCTTCTATAGAAGCGGGAGCTTGAATGTCTTCTATCGCAGTTTCAACGACTGCTGGTGCTGCAATAGTTGTGTCTTCAATTATAGAATCTGTTACAGATGATTGGTTTTCTTGACCATAAAAGTAACCCATTGCAACGGTATTTGAAATGAATAAAAACATTAAAAAGAAGGTCATCTTAGCTAAAAAACTAGCAGGACCCTTAGCTCCAAAAACAGATTCATTTGATCCACTGTATGCGCCAAGACCGATGCTTGAGCTTTTTTGAAGAAGTACGGCGATTACTAAAAATACCACGATGGCGATTTGAACTATGAGCAAAATAGATGTCATTAAGTTTCCTGTAATAGGGTCAAGCCCTTTAATAAAATTGCGCAATTATAGCGAAGAAAAACTTTATAAGTTATAAGTCCCAAGTAGTTTGAGTAAATATGTAACTTACTCATCTAGAATCATATTTTTTAACTAAACTATTGGTACACTAACAGCTCTATTAGTTTAGTATGAACAAATCAAATAAGGGAGTGTATGAATGAAAATTTCAAATTGTGTTTTATTGGGGTTAATAATTTTAATGTCGGGGTGTGCTCAAAAAGTACGTATTAAAGCTTTAAATCCAGCAGAAGTAGGGGCAATGGCATCAAAGAAAAAAGTAGCCATTACTAGTTTTAAGAATGATCATGTGGGGTTGTCTGCAAAAATTGAAACACAAATCGCAAAATATCAATTAGACAAAAAAAGATATTTTACAGTTTTAAGTAGAAAAGATTTGGCTAAGGTTATGGCTGAGCAAAAACTACAATCATCAGAATTGATGGACGAAACAACGGCTACAAAGATAGGTAAGCTAGTTGGAGCTCAGGCTTTAGTTAATGGGGAAGTAACCAGTTCAGGGGATGAAGGAAGTTATGAAGAAGCAAGAGAAAAATGTCTTTCATATTATAAAGATGGAAGTGGATGTGCTCGCTATAAACATTATAAGGTTACCTGCCGTACAACCGAAGCATCTGTTAGTGGAAGCATTAATATAGTAAATATGGAAGACGGCTCTTTAGTATATGCCGATACCATTTCAAAAAACTATAATGGTGATTCTTGTAAGGATGGTGTTACAAATTTAGGCTTATTAAGTATACGTACAGGAGATAAAAAAATCTTATCAAAAGGCCAAGCCTTACAAATGTTATCAAATAAAATTGCAAATGAGTTTGTTTATAAACTAACGCCTCATTATTTTTATTTCAATGTGACTATATTAGACGAGGTGGAATATGAAATTAATGAATCAACGAATAAAAGTTTTACAAATGCCTTAGCTCTAATCAAAGCGGGTCGTATGGATAAGGCGGAAAAAATCTTAACTAAGGTTAATGATGGTTTAAATGGGAAAAGTTATGTTGTTGCTTATGACTTAGGTGTAATTAAAGAAGCACGTGCTCAATTTGATAGTGCTAAAAAGTTTTATGCTATGGCGGATGAATTAACTGAGGCGCCTATTGCTGAGATTAACTCAGCTGTTTTACGTATTGATAGATTAATTGCTAAACGTGATCAAGCAAAAGCACAAATTAATAGATAATGTATAAAACTTTTATTTACTTAGTAATAACAAATCTATTGCTGGTAATTGCGGGTGGTTGTGGAAAACCTCCTGCCCCTGTCTCTTCTAAAGTATTTCTTAAACCTTATCCTTCTTGGTACAATAACCCTAAATCAAATGATGCTATATTTATGTATGCTACAGGAAACGCAGAGACAAAAGATGAAGCGGTAAGAAATGCTTTAAGCAATATGATTGGAACCTTAGGGATATCTATAGAGTCTAGTTTTGAAAGTAAACTGCAAGTAAAATCGTCTTATGCAACTCGAGAAGTTGAAAGCAATATTAAAACAAGTATCTCAAAAATACGTATAAATAATTATGAAGTGCTCTTTGTAGAAAAAATACGTTATAACGAAACAGTGGTGATGATACGCTCCAATAAGGCTAATTTTGCCAAGGGTTTAAAAAGTTTTATAGATAAAGAATTGAATGATATACAAAGAAATGAAGCTTCTTTAAATTCAGCCAACAATCTAAAAAGTTATAACACATATTTTGATTTAGATATTAAGGCAAAAGCTTTGCTCCCAAGTATTTTAGTCGCTTCTGCTGTAGACAAGTCGTTTAAGGAAGGACTTTATTTAGAGAAAATCTCAAAGATAAAAGAAAATTTTTTAAGCATAAAAAGCACTTTGATATTTTACGTATATGGAGATAAGAATTCTAAGCAGTTTATTACAAAAATCAAAAATTTTCTTTCTGAAAAAGGTTTGGCCCTAAGTGCAAGCAAAACAAAAAAATCAATTAATCTTAGTATCAATACGGATACTAGAATTACGACAGCAGGTTATAATATAAAAATTGGTATTTTCAGTGTAGATATAAAAGCTTTTGCTAAGAATAAATCTATTGGGGGTAAGGTGCTTATACTAAAAGAACGGTACACAAACTCTATGCAAACAGCATATAAAAATGCAGCGATTCATCTTGAAGAAGAGATGAAAAATAAAAATTTTAAAGAAATTATTGGCCTAGAAATACGATAATTTTTTTATAAAAAAGCTAAGTATATGAATACTTAGCTTTTTAAACCTACACAATATGTGAATATTCCTATATAATACACTCTTGATATTAAACTCGAAAGTGTGTGAATGAAAAAAAACTTAATTATTGTAGTTCTGCTAGTGCTTATTGTATTTATTATAGGAAGTACACTGCTAGAAAAAAAAGTATATTCTTCCAATCAAGCTTTTATTGCAGTGACCAATTTTCCACTTTATGAGATAAGTAGTAAATTATTAAGAGATAAGATTGATATAGAAAAATTAATTCCTTTTGGTGTTGAAGCACATGCGTACACTCCCTCCGTAAAGACCATGATACAAGTTTCTAAGGCAGAACTGTTTATATATAGTGGATTAGGTATGGAGCCATGGATTACTCAAAATTATGATAATGCACTTAATATGAGTGAATATATTGAGCTACAAGAAATGTCTGAAAAACACCATCATGAGAATGCTCATCAAGATGAACAAAGTGATCCTCATTATTGGTTAGACTTCGAAAATATGATTCGTATGACATTAGTTTTATCCGACAGCTTTGAAAAAAAGTTTCCGGAGCTTCAAAACATGATTAAAAATAATTCTAAAGCGTATATAGAAGACTTAAAAATCTTGCAAAAAAATGTATACTAAAAAACTAGAACATTGTGAACGAAGAGAAATTGTACTCAATCATAATGCCTTTGGATATTTAGGAAATGAGTATAAATTTACTTCTCATACGCTTACTGGTCTTTCTCCTGAAGAACAAGTGAGTGCAAAAAAAATGAAAGAAATTACAGACTTAGTGAAAAAAGAAGGCATCAAAATAATCTTTTTTGAGAGTTTTGTTAGTGATAAAATTTCTCGCACTATTGCAAAAGAAACAGGGGCTAAGGTAGACTCTTTACAACCCCTCTCTAATGTTACAAAAGAAGAGGCATCTAAGGGATACATCGCTCTTATGCAAGAAAACCTAGAAAAACTTACTTTAGCAATGGAGTGCAAATGACCTTCGATACAGCTGTCTTTGAAGTAAATAAACTTTCATATATGATTAATGGAAGTGAGATTATTAAAGATATTTCTTTAGTGATTCAAAAAGGGGAATATGCTGCAGTAATTGGTCCTAATGGAGGAGGAAAAACGACTCTCATAAGGTTACTCTTGGGGCTAGAAAAACAAAGTTCTGGCGAGATTAAGCTATTTGGACAAAGACAAAAGGCCTTTAAGTCTTGGAATAAGATAGGTTATGTCCCTCAAAGAGTTTCTCAAATAGATCAATACTTCCCTGCTACTGTAGAAGAAGTGGTTAAAATGGGAAGAACAGCAAAAAGAGGCTTATTTACGAGAGAATCACAAGAAGATAAGGACGCCGTTGTTGCAGCCATGTCAAAAATGGATGTGACCAATCTGAAAAACAAGCTTGTAGGTGAACTTTCAGGGGGACAAAGACAAAGAGTGATGATAGCAAGGGCCTTAGCCTCTGAGCCTGAAGTCCTTATATTAGATGAACCCAACACGGGAGTTGATATGGTGTCACAAAACCGTTTTTATACTCTGCTAAGAGAATTAAACAAAGAAGATGGAATGACCATAATATTTATAACTCATGATGTAGGTGTCATTGCAGATGACATACAAACCATGTTGTGTATCAACCAAACTCTACTCGCTTGTGACAATCCTCACGAAGTTCTTTCCTGTGATGAAATGAGTAAGCTATATGGAATTGATGCCCACCTAGTACATCACCATCATCATTAAAAATAAAATAGTGAATAAAGACAATACCAAAGCAAGTATAGTTATGAACTTGGCTACGGGGATATTGCTTTAATTTTACCCCTTGCAGGGATAAGGTTAAAGTTGTGTCCCCCTTTAAAACAACAACGAGTTGTTAAATTAAAAAAGGAAAATAGCAGATGCTAGAAATGTTCGAATACGACTTTATAATTAATGCCTTCCTAGCAGGCATAATAATAGCCACACTAGCCTCAGTATCAGGTTCATTCATAGTCTTAAGAAGATACGCTATGCTTACAGAAACCCTAGCTCATGTGGCCCTTGTAGGTGTAGCTATAGGTATGGTTACAGGACAAAATCCTATATGGGTAGCCGTCTTAGTCTCTGTGCTCTCAGCTTGGTTAATAGAATATCTTCGATCTTACCTAGGCTTATATTCGGATTCAATCTTAGCCATCTTTCTTTCGGGTTCTTTAGCCTTAGCTGTTATTATTATATCCGTGGCCGGGTCCTTTAATACTTCTTTATTTTCGTATTTATTTGGTTCTATTCTTTCTGTTACAAACGAAGATCTAATCGTAATGTTAGTCTTTGGCTCCTTAGCTATGGCCGTTTTAATTTGATTTTTTAAAGAGTTCTATTTTATAGCCTTTGATGAAGAGGTGGCTCAAGTTAGTGGCTTGAAGGTGAAGTTGTTAAACTTCGTATTAGTAACGATTATCGCAGTTATCATCTCTTTATCTATTAGAGTGGTGGGTACCTTACTTATTGGTGCACTTATGGTTATTCCTACTATTTCAGCCTTACGTTTTCGATTGGGCTTTTCAAAAACAATTTTGTTGTCACTTTTATTTTCGATTTCAGCCGTTTTAATTGGAATGACGCTTTCATATAACTATTCATTACCTTCAGGCGCAACCATAGTTCTTGTTATCTTAGTAATATTTGTTATTTCAATGTTAAGCAATAGAAAATGAAAATAGAAAAAGAATTTTCTCGTTTTGCACATGAATATGGGAAATACAATGTCATACAAGAAAAGGTAGCCCAAAAGCTTATTAATGAACTTCAATCACAGCCAAAAGAAATCTTAGACCTTGGCTGTGGAAATGGTGCAATTAATAAAAAGGTCTTTTGGGATTATAATAGGTTTACTGCTATCGACTTTTCTCAAAAGATGTTAGATCTGCATCCTAAAAGTGACAAAGTTAAATGCAATTTAGGAAACTTTAACGAAGATACTTTGTTTGAGGAACTTGTAAAAGAAAACTATGAACATGTTTTCTCAGCTTCATCTTTACAATGGGCTAAAGACTTAGATGCGGTTCTTTACCAGATCTCTCAGCTAAACGCACCCATATCCCTTGCCATCTTTACCTCAAACACCTTTAAAACGCTTTTAGAAACAGCAGGCATAGATTCTCCTTTAAAGAGTTCAGAAGAAGTTAGCTACTTATTAAATCAATATTTCAGATGTGAGATAGAAGTGATAAACTATGAATTGTCATTTGATAAGATAGATGAGATTTTTACCTATATTAAAAAGTCAGGGGTTTCAGGGGGAAGAAATGTTTTATCTTATAAACAGGTCAAGGCCTTAATGAGGAACTACCCCTTAAAGACTTTAGAATTCGAAGTTTTATTCGTAAGAAGCCTTTAGTTCGAGAGAGACTTCTTTTAAGCTTGAAATATTCAAGCGACTATCTATTTATTCTTTTTACGAGAAGCTTTTGCTAACTTAGCTTTTTTCTTAATCTTTGCCTTAGCGCTCGCGCTAGTATCCTTACGTTTTCCAGCTTCTTGTTTCTCAGCTGGATCAGTAGTGCCTCTATATGCTTTTTGGCGTGTACGTCCTTGAAATGCGAGTTTTACCCCATCATCCATTTCTACACTTGAAGTATTTGCTTTTGTTGACATTGTTAGTTCCTTGTTTTTTTAATTCACAATAGCGTGAAAATATTTAT
>NZ_JAEMVE010000117.1 GCF_029216045.1 Sulfurimonas sp. MAG313
AGAAGATTCATTTTTGCTTTGAGATCATACAATTCCATCATCTTTTGCATCGTTATCATGTCTTGTTCCGCTTCAAATACTTTAAAAGGAGTAACGAGTTCCATGTCTTTTTTCTTGTTTTCATGCTCAAGCTTTTTGCGTTCAAGATCTATTTTCATACGCTCTTTTTGATGCTCAAACTCTTCTTTTTTGAGTCTAAGTTGCGAGGCTGCATTTTCTCGGGTGATGGCTTCTTCTGTTTTGATGTCAGAAAGCTTACTGTTAGCACGTAATTGATTTCGCGTTTCAGCTTCTAACTGTTTTCTAATCTCATCTTCTACGATAAACACTTGCGCCACTTGGACAACATTTACAGAAATACCCCAACTCTCAACGACCTTATCCAATTCACATGAAACGGCGTCCGTTAAGGTGGTCTTACGCTCATTAATACAAGCATCCATACTCATATGAGAAACCTTGTCTCGAAGCTCCCCTAGTGCAACATTGCCAATGAGCTTATTAATATCATTCGTTCCAGTATCTCCCGAAAAGTCAAAGCGCTGTGCCGAAATTTCAGGATGTTCCACATGATAAACAACAATCCCCTTAAAGCGTAAGGGAATACCATCTTTAGTTTCTTGTGTCATAGCAAACTGCGCTTCTATCTGTGTACTAGGCACCATAATATGTGACTGACCAGGCCATAAAAAAACACTTTGAGCAACACCAAAATTTTTAATTTTACCGGACTTTGCCACAACAAGATATTCATTTGGTTTAGCTTTTATAAATTCCATTTGGAACCTCCATCTTTTTTTGTTAAAAGAAGTATAGATTAAGAAGGTGACAGAATGTGTTATGCTTATTACGCCAAACTATGCTCATTTTTAAATAAGATCATCTGAAAATAGACATAAATTCGAATTTGTTTGGTACTGTTTAAAAATAATTAAAAGTTTTGAGTTTGATAAAAGCTCGAGAAGTTCATAGTGTAGATGGTAGAGACGTCGTCTATCGAATATTCCCTGTATTGTATAGTTTTAGATGATAAATTTTTAAAAGACCCCTAAAAATTAAAGTGACCTTGTTTTTAAATTGTAGGTTACGATAAATGATGCGATTAAAAAGCATAAACGACTCATAATATGATACTATTAGGGCTACTAATCGACTCGAAGGATTCAATGTGTCAAAACAAATTGTAAAATGGATATGGCAACACCCTGAATTTCCAAAGTTTAATTATAAGGTCTTAGCACTCAATACTCTAATGGGTGAGATAGATTACCTCAGAGGAAAACTTGATGGGGTATCACAACTGTTTAGCCAAGAGGATATACGAAAATTCGAAATTGACACATTAACAGATGAAGCTATCAATACCTCATTAATAGAGGGTGAAGTTTTAAAAAGAGAAAGTGTTCGTTCTTCATTAAGAAAAAAGCTTGATAAAGACTTTGATGCAAGAAATGATAAGCATTCTACCGCTGCTACAGACAGTCTTATAGAGATACTGATTGATAGTAGTCTAAACAAAGAGCCTTTAACCTTAGAAAGACTACATGGTTGGCATAATTGCCTTTTTGAAAATCAGTACAGTAAATTGACTAAGATTAACATTGCAACTTTTAGAGAGCACGATGACATGGAAGTGATTTCGGGGGCTATGGGTTTTGAAAAAGTTCATTATAAGGCAGTCCCAAAATCTGAAATAAAAACAGGTATGCAAAAGCTTTTAAAGTATTGTAATGATAATGATGAAAACCCATATATAAAAAGTGCAATTGCGCATCTTTGGTTTGTTGTGATACACCCTTATGATGATGGTAATGGAAGGGTATCTCGAGCTATAACAGACTATGTCTTATCTAAAACTTTACAGACTGAGTTCAAACTCTATTCCATTTCAACAGCTATCAGTGCTGATAGAAAAGGGTACTATGATATTTTAGATAAGACAACTAACCTCTTTATTAATAAGGAGTTTGATATAACACCTTGGTTAAGTTGGCATTTAACTATTTTAAAGAATGCAATGATTCATGCTTCTAAAAACATCAACTACCTTATTCAAAAAACAAAGTTTTGGAATGCACACAGAGACCAAGTCCTGAACGAACGACAAGTAAAAGTTTTAAATAAAATCCTTGATATAGGGTCTGAAAACTTTAAAGGTGGCATTAGCACCAAAAAATATATTGCAATAACAAAAGTAAGTAAGGCGACAGCAGCAAGAGATTTGGTTCAGTTAGTAAACTTTGAGTGTATTAAACAGCTCGAAGGAACGAGTGGTAGAAATATACGTTATACCGTCAATATTGGTGATTAATTTTTTGTAATATACTTCCTTGATAAGTGCCTGACCATAATAAATGACATAATTCAATGAGAAAAGAAATCATGATATACAAGGCGAAAGACCGAAGGAGCTACAAGTAGCTTCAAGGGCTTTTAACGAAGTAAATCGTGGTTTCTTTTTTCACCCGCAGGGCAACCTTTAAAAGACTCATCTTCTTCGTTAAACTTCATTCAACGATACTCGTATCGCCAAATAAAGTTTGCCTTGAACCTAAGCCTTTTAAAGATTGTTGAATATGTCATTTATTATGGTCAGGCACTTAAAGGTGACTTTCGGTAAGTTAGGTAAGCCTAAAATTGACCCGTTTTCAAGAGAAGAAATTGAGCTTATAATGGCAAATGAACATGGCATGTTTCATTCATTTCTTGGAATTTATTTTAATACAGGTTGTCGAAGCGGAGAGGCGTTGGGTTTGATGAGAACTGATGTTGGTAAACAGCTTCATATTCGTCGTACAGTAACACGTAAGATTGTAAAAGACCAAGACAGTAGGCTCGATACGTTCGATTCCAATATTTGATATCATGCAATCTTTTCTAGATGAACGTTTAAAATCAAGTAAGGCCTTGTATTTGTTTAATAAAAATGGTGATCATTTAGGTGATAGTGGATACTTTCGTAGACAATGAAAGACGACCTTAAAGAAAGCAGGCGTTAGATATAGAAAATGTATAACACGCGGCATACGTTCATAACAGCAATGCTGAACTCTAGCCAATTTAGTATCTTGCAAATTGCTCAGATGGTTGGGCACGCAAGTCCAAGGATGATTATGTCAACCTATGCAGATTTTGTTCAATCAGAGCATCTAAAATAGATGTAAAGACAAACCTATTTGGGCACAATACGGGCACAGTCGAAAAACAAGTGAAAAGTTATGAGTTCAGTAAAAGCTCGAGAAGTTCGTAGTGTAGGTAAGTGTGGATGGTGGAGAATAGCGGGATCGAACCACTGACCTCTTCACTGCCAGCGTTGTAGTCTATTGATTTCTTATAGTCTATACTAATCTATGAATAGCTATTTATAGGGGTTTATTGAAGAAATAAATAAAGTATATTTTCTTTATAGTTCTTGTTAT
>NZ_JAEMVE010000118.1 GCF_029216045.1 Sulfurimonas sp. MAG313
ACAACTCAATCTTTTTCACAGTCCTCTATCACAAATGCTTGATATGAATGATCCATTAATTGCTTTAGCCGATACCATCAACTGGGGTATTTTTGAAGATAGTTTTAAAAGTATTATTCCAAAGAAGGCCGACCAGCAAAGCCTATACGACTAATGGTAGGCTTGCTACTTCTAAAGCAACTAAAAAATATTAGTGATGAAGAGATAGTCGTTCAATGGAAATAGAATCCTTATTTCCAATATTTTAGTGGAATGGACGAATTTCAGATAATGGAACCTTGTCACGCAACAGACTTAGTTTACTTTCGTAAACGTATTGGTAAAGAAGGTATGAAAGTCATCTTTAGTATGAGTGTAGGCTTACATGGTAAAGCAGCTCAAGAGAAACAAGTCATTATCGACACCACTGTGCAAGAAAATAATATCACTTATCCCACTGATGGTAAGCTCGCCATCAAGATAATCAATCATCTTCATAAAACCGCAAAGCGTGAAGATATACAACTCAGAAGAACTTATATCAAAGAACTTAAAGGTCATCGTATCTCCTTACGCTTCTTCAGACATCCGCGTAAGCGTAAAAAAGCACGCGCCGCAATGAAACGCCTAAAGACAATAGCAAAGACACTGATACGAGATATGGACAGACAGTTTAATGATGAACAACATAAAAAATACGCTCAAGACTTTTACCTGTATATGAGGGTACTTCTTCAAGAAAGAAAAAGTAAAAATAAGATTTATTCCTTACATGAAGACCATGCTTACGCAGTAGGAAAAGGTAAAGACCATAAACAATGGGAATATGGAACAAAGGCCTCTATCGTTACTACAAAGAATTCAAATGTGATTATTGGGGTATGTGCTCATGACACAAATGAACATGATTCTAAAACCCTTGACGCTGCTTTAACATCAGCGATTAGTAATCGCACAAAACCTATTATAGAAGCCTTGTGTGATAGAGGATACCGAGGGAGAAAAGAAGTCCTTGATGTACAAATTTCAATTCCAGGAACTGTACTTAAAAGAGATAGTAAATATCAAAAAGAAGTGAAGCGTGAGAAGTTTAGAAGACGAGCAGCTATAGAACCTGTGATAGGACATCTAAAGTCTGACCATAGAATGCAAAGGAACTATCTCAAAGGGTTTATTGGGGATGAGATTAACTTGTTATTAGCGGCAAGTGCCTTTAATCTGAAGAAATGGATGAATAACTTTCTTCGGTTGCTTATTCTTGTGCGTATTGCGCTTCTTGTTACTGCTTTACAGCAACAAAAGACTAAGAAAAGAGAAGAATATATTCATATTTATCTCTTGATTTTACGGGTGTGGTAGAATACCTGTATTATAAAATTTAGGCTGGCTTGACAATTGGTTTTCAGGACTGACTAATTAGTGAATATTAGAAATTATTGAGACGGAATGGCTGTATTTTTTCACAGTCTCCGTGGAGAGAAATAGGAAGCCAAAGCGCGGCTTCCTATTTCTCACGACAGCCGTTATCCTCACAGTTTGTTTTTCACAGATAGTACTAAATTAAAATTTAATATGGTACAATATATAAAAGACTCTAAAAGGATTTTGCATGCATTTGAGTGAAGATATTAAACCGATTAGCTATTTAAAAGCTA
>NZ_JAEMVE010000119.1 GCF_029216045.1 Sulfurimonas sp. MAG313
TAGATGATTTTTAAAAATAAATATTATTTTTAAAAAAATTAGGCTTTTATAAGGTCTACATTCCCTATAGTCAGTCCCAAAATAGATAGTATATATCAAAAACAAGTGAACCGTGAAAAAATCGCTTCAGACAATAAGCATCCCACGAGGCAAGCCTATTTAGCTTAACGCTAAATTTTCTAGTAAACTCGAAACGGGGTATTTAAGCGGATTCTTTATTCTTATTACACACGACCCAAGGGTACGGGGAAATCTTTTCGATTATATAAAAGTCGCAAGTTCATTTATCTTCTCTAATATGTAATCCGCTCGATTTATATTTGTATGGTATTTCATCGTTCTTTCTTTTGCTTTTGCAGCGATTTTCTCACGCTCACTATCATGACTTAAATAATAGTCACATAATTCAACAAGATTACTAAGGTCATCTTTACAATAAACAATATCTTCTCCATCTACATAATCATTATCAATCTTGATTTGAGGACGCTGAGATATCATAAAACCACCAAGTGCTGGAATTTCCCAGTAACGGAGAGTGTCCCATCCCGCACCTCTAAAATTTAGACCAATCTTACATGCAGAGAGTTCTTGAAGATAAAACATCCCTTTACGCTTATACTTTTTCATCACTTGACTTTTTATAGTGCCATTATTTTCACAATCAAACTTGTTCTGAATTAGATCTAAGACCTTAGTTCTTATCTCATGAGACTCTACTGCCCAAAAGGCTACATCATATTTAAAGGTCCCCTTCAAAGGAGGAATATTTCTAAAATCAAAACACATAGTCAAGGGATATACATTTTCATCATATTTTTTATCTAATAAATATTCTCTTTTAAAAATTAAATCAAAAGGACGTTGAGAAAGAACATTTTCATAAACATCCATTCCTCCTAAACGATCGAAGTCACCCCCAACTTCAGGTCTATCTCCCCCATCTATAAATACCGTTACAACATCACTAGGAATACTTGGTAGAATCTCAAAATAATGGCGAATAGTATCGGGATAGCAAGAAGAAACAATCACCACATCAAATGGTTTTTGGCTTAATTTTGAGAGAACTGATTTAAATAATGTTCCCTTACATTCACCTATATTTTTTGGATAGACTCGATAGTTCCAATGAAAATTGAGATTCCAAGGTGACTCTATAATATTTTCTGCTCCAATAACTTTTACTAAACCAGAATATATAAAATCTTGCATATAATCAAATTTTGATTTATTAACATATAATATTTTCATTTTAAAGACCCGTAAATAAGTTGCCCAGTTTATCAAACTGTTTAACTGTCTCAAATTTATCTTCAGTGACCTTTAGCGCCTTTAAAGTAATCTTATTTATTAAAGAATCATCTTGTGCTAATAATTGAATCTTATTTGAAAGTTCATCAATATTATTATTTTCGAACAGCATACCACTTATTCCATCTTCAATAATTTCTAAAGGTCCACAAGCCTTAGTCGCTATCATAGCTGTTTTAGCCGCCATGGCTTCAATGACAACCAGACCAAAGGTCTCACAAGGTGTTGCAAGAACCATAGCATCACAGGCTTGCATAAAACTAGCAGGTTCTTTTAAAAATCCTAAGAAATGCACTCTGTTTTCTATACCAAGTTTTTTTGCTTGTTCTTTTAAACTTTGGATGTACCCTTCTTTCATTTCACGACCTACAAAAAAGGCCTCAACCCGATCAAGTTTGGATAGTGCTTCTATTAATAAATATTGTCCCTTATCTTCTTCTATACGTCCTACCATAGCAACAGAAAAAGGAACATTCATACCATGTTCTTTTTTAAAAATCAAAATTTTTTCTTCACTTAAAAGTTTAAGTTTATCTGTTCCCATATAAAGCACTTCAATACATGGCCTTATATCTTCAGGAATAAATTTGTTTATCTGCTCTTCAACTTTCTTAGTTACAGGAAGCATCATATCTATATTTGTATATAAAAAACGGTGATACAACGAGTCCTTAAAACGTGTCATATTCATATTTCTTGTTTGAACAAGTTTCGGCTTTATTTTTGAAAGTTTTTTTGCCAATACGCAGATAGGAATATCTTTTGTCCAATGCAAATGCACTATATCAATTTTATTAGCATCCATAATCTTGGCCAATTTTCTAGCCGAAGAAATCATCAAAAGATTAGAGTTTTTACTTAGAAGCTCATATCTGTGTTCTGTATCCTTGTAATAAGATTCTAACTTTCCCTTAGTATTGATTATACTGATAACATTAAAACGACCCTTTAAGGACTTAGCCGCACGCATCATATACAGTTCTAACCCACCTAAATCAGGGGAAAGACACAATTCCATAACATTTTTATTTTTCATTATATTCATTCTCTTGAAGTTCTAACATAACAACATATTTCATATAAGCATTATAAGACGAGGCAAAGGCGACATGCCATTCATGAAGTCCACCAAAGATTCCACCCTTAACAATAAGACCCTTAAACATTGCCCCTAGTCCATGAATAAAAGGATCATACCAAGAAGCACGTTTCCCTTCTTTATGTCTAATATGTGCAAATTCTACTGCATATCGATAAGCCTTTTCAACTAACTCTCCAAAATTTTCAAACGAATAATGCAACATATCTACATTAAGGTCATTAACATTATCACTTTGCACACTTGCATGCGCACCATCTACGTTATAAACACACCTACTTTTGTCATATAACCTTGTAACCCTATCTGGGTACCATTGCCGGATATATTTTTTTCCAATAAAGCTTTTTCGTCTAAATGAATAGGCCTCATACGTGTTTTTATTTAAGCTTAAGCCTTGAATTTTTTTAATAGCTTCTTCTTCTAGACGCTCATCTGCATCTATACTCAACAACCAGTCGTTTTTCGAAAATTGTTCACAAAATGCTTTTTGTTTACCATCACCGAGGAATTTTTGCTCAATAACAATTGCCCCAAGAGCCTTTGCAATTTCTACTGTTTTATCCGTACTATTCGAATCAACAACAATAACTTCATCACACACTTTTTGAACATTTTCAATGACTTCTTTAATGTGTTTTTCTTCATTAAGTGTTATGATAGTGGCGGTAATATTTTTTTGCATAGACTTCGGCTTTTTCATATTAAATTTTATTAATTATTTTATCACAGATTCACTTAATAGCACCTCTAAAACGTATAGTTCACTTTCTCAAAGCTACTTATAACCCCTTCATAACTATAATACCTTTATTAAAAATTTCTGGAGAAAAAATGCTTAAAAAGATTTTAAAATACCTCTTTGTTTTTTTACTTATAGCTGGTTCACTTTATGGGTTTGGTCGTCTAGCAGTAGTTTTGTATGGGACCTATTCATTTGAAACTCGTCAACCCTATTTACAAAAGGCTACACAAGATTCAATTGTGGTACTTTGGCAAACCCCTCAAAGTGAAAAGGGTTGCCTTGTTTATGGAGATACAAGCATAAAACTTTGTGAAGTTCAATCATCAAAGTATCATAGACTAGAACTTACAGGTTTAGACCCAGCAACAAAGTATACCTATCAGGTTAAATCAAAAAGCTTAGAAATTGATAATACCTCCCGTTATTTTTCAACCCTAAATCCTAATAAAAATTTACAGCAACATATTTGGGTCTTAGGAGATTCTGGAAAGGCTACAGTGGCCCAAGGCGAAGTACGAGATTCAATGTTACGTTATTTAGGAGATAGAAGCTTAGATACCTGGTTAATGTTAGGAGATAATGCCTACCGCTCAGGTACACAAAAAGACTTTACTAAAGGTCTCTTTAACCCTTATGAACACGTTCTTAAAACACAGGTCTTATGGCCCGTTATTGGAAACCATGATGCACGGCGCTGGGCTTTTTATGATATCTTTGAATTTCCTACTCAAGGTGAGAGCGGTGGGGAGGCTAGTGGAAATGAATCCTTTTATAGTTTTGAAAATGGCAATGTGCATTTTGTTATGTTGGACTCTGAAACCGTAAGTAGGGATAAAGATGGGGACATGGCGCAATGGCTAGAAAGAGACCTATCAAAAAATACACAAACATGGACTATAGTAGCCTTTCATCATCCTCCTTACACCAAAGGAAGTCATGACTCAGATAGTTATTATGACTCACGAGGGCGCATGGTTACTATGCGTGAAAACATCGTGCCTATCTTAGAAAAGTATGATGTGGACTTAGTGCTAAGTGGACATTCTCATGTATATGAACGTTCTTTACTCTCGCATAAACATTATGACTACAGTCAGAGCTTTGATAAAACTCTGCATGTTGTTCAAGACGATTTACATCATTACACAAAATGTATAAACAAGGTAGCTTACGCAGGAACCATCTACAATGTTGCAGGGTCTTCATCTGAAAATCAAGAGGGTATTAATCCCTTTGACGTTAAACATCCAATGATGCCTTTTAGTTTTTTCAGCTCAGGGT
This sequence comes from Sulfurimonas sp. MAG313, assembly GCF_029216045.1. GTDB lineage: Bacteria > Campylobacterota > Campylobacteria > Campylobacterales > Sulfurimonadaceae. Next base: position 4,440 of record NZ_JAEMVE010000119.1, read on the forward strand.
CTTTACTCATCACAGCAGATAAAAGTTCTCTACTTGTAGAAATGATAATGCGAGATGGAATAATTTTAGATAGCTATGATATTAAAAAGTCCCAAGCCTTTTGTAAATAAGCTCCTTTTTAAGTTTAGCGTATTCATAGACAAATATACTAAACTTAGCTTTGCTTTTAAAATCTAATGTTATAATCTTATAAACTCACATTAGGCTAAGAACTTTATGGCTATTAAATACAAACTCCACCCGTCCTATCCTCAGCTCGAAAAAGAACTTTTTAATATCAAAGAAGTTTTTTCTAAAGACAATGAGATTATTCATAAGGCTCGTAATGTTTTGAAAATCATCCCTTTACATAACATTGACACCGTTGTCAAAGCCTTTAGAATCCCTAATGCAATTAATCAATTTGCTTATGCTTACATACGAAAGTCTAAGGCCTATAAGTCTTATTTTAATGCTCTTAAACTTCAAGAACTACAAGTAAAAACACCTTCTCCTATAGGTTTTATCGAATTTTACACTAACGGATTTTTTAAAGAAAGCTATTTTTTATCTGAGAAGTTTGATTATGAGCTTACCATGGCAGACATCCGTGACACTCCTCCTATAGACAAAGTTTCAATTTTAAAAGCTTTTGCAAGATTTACCTATGACATCCATCAAAAAGGTGTTTGGCATGTCGATTATTCAGGTGGGAATGTACTTATCAATAGACAAAACAAAACCTATAATTTTTCACTCGTAGACATCAACAGAATGGAGTTTAAAGACATTAAAGGCTATGAAGGTTTAGAAAACTTTAATAAGTTTTGGTTTAATGAACACGATTTAAAAACCATTGCTAAAGAGTATTCTGTAGTTGCTTCATTAAATGAAGACAAGGCTATAGTCGAAATCATCTTACACGACGCTAAGCTAAAAACGCATGTTCTAAGAAGAAGAAAATTAAAGTCATTTTTCACAGGAAAATAAGAAAGAAAGCCTAATAGTTTCTCTTTAAATCGAAGCTATTTTCTTTTTTACCTCTGTAAAAAGTTTTTCTCTTTTAACATCATCTTTAGAAATCATATACGCCATTTGAAGTTTTTCATCACTAATCGACTTCCATCTTTTAACTGAAGCAAACAAGCTATCAGCAAAAAATGTCATAGTAGGTATGCCTACCATTGCGGCTAAATGATAGGGTCCTGTTGATGTTGATATAAAGAGTTTAAATGAGCTTAGTAAACTTGCAAAATCCATGATTGAACCTTGCGATTTATATAAAACCACCTCTTCTAAGGAAGCATTTTTTACAATCTCATATAAGTCATCTTCGCCTGGTCCAAAGGTAAAAACGACTTGGTAATCTTTGCCTACTTGTTGTGACAGTTCAATATATTCATAAATGTTCCAGTTAGCATCTGAAGAACCTCCAAAACCTGGATGAAAGGCGATTACTTCTTTGGTTATATTGTACGTTTTTTTGAAAGTTTCAAAGATTTTATTTTTTTTCTCTGTATCGATAAGAACTAAAGGAGAGGGAAAACTTAAATTTATCTTTGGAAAAAGAACCTTGCTTAATTGTAAATTGTATTCGAATTCTGTCATTTCAACACGAGAACGTCTTTGTTTTATGCGTCTTGTATAAAAAATTTGAGCAATTTTAGTGGCGGGAGCTATTCGTATTTTAATACCTGCTAAAAACTGAGCAAAGGCCACCTTAGTATTTGAAAATAGAGTAATCGAGGCATCTATCTTAGCTTGTCTTAACTTCTTTGAAAGAGCAAAGGAAGAAGGGGTGTCATCCACTATCACCTCATCAATAAAAGGCATAGATTCTGCCAAGGTTTTATTTAAAGGAGCCACGCAGGCTATTATTTTATTATGAGGGTTATGCTGTTTGAGAACATACATAGTAGGCAAGGCAGTGATGAAATCACCTAATTTATCATTTCGAACTACTAGAATATTCACAATTTTACCTCATCCTCATGTTTAAGTGATAAAATTATACCAATATTTACACAAGGGTTTATTATTTCAGTTTTTAAGTGGGATTCATATTCAGATCAACCTTACCA
>NZ_JAEMVE010000003.1 GCF_029216045.1 Sulfurimonas sp. MAG313
ATTATTTTAATGAAGCAAAAAGTAAAGCACAAGACCTTTGTGTCATTATGCTAGATATTGACCATTTTAAGCTTGTCAATGATACATATGGTCATGATGCTGGCGACATAGTTTTAAGTAGTGTCGCAAATATTTTTACTTCACTTACTAGACAAAGTGATGTTCTTGTACGTTATGGTGGGGAAGAGTTTACTTTAATCTTGCCAAATACACGTTTAAAAAATGCTCAAATTATTGCTGAAAAAATCCGTGTAGCTATTGAAAAAACAGCGATGAAATATGAAAATGACAAAGAACTCTTTGTGACTATAAGTTTAGGTATTGCATTCTTAAAAAGTGAAGACACTTCTATTGCATCTATAATAACTAGAGCCGACAAAGCACTTTATACATCAAAAAATAGTGGTAGAAATAGAGTGAGTGTTATACCCTTGGCAAATTAAATTTGTCGCCTACCCTATAATAACTTAATTATGAAAAAAAAACTTAAAAATTGGTTAAAATACCTGAATAGCCCATTTTAACTTCTTGTATAAAGATTGTAAATTATTCACCTTGTAGTTAAGGGTATATTGTGGTTTGTATTTAGAGATGCCCTTTATAAAATCAACATGGCATCGCCATAAGAAAAAAATCGGTATTGTTTTTTTTATAGCTTCTTCATAAATCTTTTGAGATTGTTCAAGACCAACAAAAGATGCTACTAACATAAGTAAGGTTGATTTTGGAAGATGAAAATTTGTAAGTAAATGATTAATACGCTTAGGTTGATTGTGCGGATGTAAAAAAAGATTGGCTTCACCTTCAGATCTTTTTTCTCTCACGTAAAATTCTACCGTACGTGTTACTGTTGTTCCAATGGCTAAAATAGGCTGATCTGAATGAATCAATTCTAGTGCCTTAGGGGGAATATGATAATACTCTGAATGCATAGGGTGTTCTGTAATAATATCTGCTTCAACAGGCTTAAACGTACCTGCACCTACATGAAGGGTTAGAAACTCAGTTTGGTGCTTTTCTTTTATGGCTTCAAATAGTTCAGGTGTAAAATGAAGTGAAGCAGTAGGCGCGGCTACTGCGCCTGCTTTATTAGAAAAAACCGTTTGGTATTCATCTTCATCGCTTTTGGTGTCTTCTCTGTTCATATAAGGAGGAAGGGGAATGTGCCCTATCTCATCAAGAACAAGGATTAATTCTTCAAAACAAAGCTCTTTATTATTTTGGGAAAAAATTACTTTTCTCGAACCATCTTCTTCTAAGGAAATAACCCGCGCAGTAAGATTGTTATCAAAAAATAGTTCTGCATTTTGTGAAACTTTTCCACGTATTAAACAAGAAATTTCAGTAGATGAAAGGGGTTTATTAATGAGAAGCTCTATCTTTCCCCCACTTATCTTTTTACCAAAGATACGTGCCTTAATAACTTTAGTATCGTTACAAAGTATAGAACAGTTTTTTGGCAAGTAGCTGTCTATCTCAGAAAATACAGTATGGGTGATACTTTGATCTTTTCGGTTGAAAACAAGAAGTTTACATGAGTCTCTCGGGGAAGCTGGCTTTGTCGCGATTAATTCTTGGGGAAGAGTATAATCATACGACTGTGTTTTAAGTGGATCCATTAGAGTTTAGGGGACTTCTCTTTGTCTTCGTCAAGTCCTTCGGACTCGTCTTCATCCGTTTCATCAAGAGGTGGAGCAGGGTTTACCATACGAACAATTAAAATAGAAAAACCATAAAGTATAATAAGTGGTCCTGCCATAAGAAGCTGAGTTAAAACATCTGGTGGTGTTAATAGTGCTGCAACAACAAAGATGATGATAACAGCGTATTTAAAAAAGCTACGCATCATTCTGTCATCAATAAGTCCAAGAAGGGCTAGAAAGTATGAAAAGACAGGAAGCTCAAAAGATAATCCAAATCCAAACATGATTTTGGTAAAAAATCCTACATAATCTTCAATATTAATAAGAGCCGTATAGTTAGCGGAATAACCAAAGGCAATTAAAAATTCAAAACCATAAGGCACAACAATATAATAGGCAAACATAACACCAATGGTAAACATTGTTGTTCCTCCAAAGATAAAAGGAAGAAGGGTCTTTTTTTCATTAGCATAAAGGCCAGGGGCTACAAAAAGCCAAATTTGCCAGAGTAAAATAGGGATGGAAAAGAGAAGGGCTGCAAAAAAAGAAACCTTAATAGCAACAAAGAAGGTTCCCCCTGTTTGAGTACTGATTAGCTTACTTTCTGGATAAGCAGACAAGACTTCACGTAAGGGAGCATCTACCCAAGCCATAAGGATTTCATGAAAATAAAAACATACCGCGAAAAATACAATTAAGGTTCCGACTATTATTATTAAACGTTTTCTAAGTTCTATAAGGTGGGGACGAATATCATCAAACATTAATTGTCTTCACTTTCTTGAGGTTGTATTTTGGTTTTTTTCTTTTTGAAGGTGACTTCTTTTTCTTGTTCTTCTTCAGGTTCTACTTTGGCTGGTTCTTCATGAGCTTCTTGTGAAGCTTCCGCGTACATAGATGGTGTCTTTGGCTTGGCATCGATACTAGCAATAGAATCTTTGACATCATCAAAGGTATCGTCTAAATTAGCAAGAGAAGTAACACGACCAAGTTCATCGCTCGCGGACATTAACTCTTCTTTATACGAAAGTGCTTCTTGTTTAAGTTCAGTGATGTTCATTTCTTGCTCAATAGAGCTTTTAGCATCGGCTACGGTGGATTTCATAGATCTAAAAAACTTAGCAATGTTTATCATTGCTTCAGGAAGTTTATCCGGCCCTAAAAAGATTACTGCGATAACGGCAATAATCATGATTTCCATAAAGCCCATTCCAAACATAGTCACATCCTAAAAATTATTATTTATATACCTATACTTCTAAAGATGCAATCTATTTGTTGGTCTTAGAAAGATGCACACGCTTAAGTGCAGTATTTATTCGCAATTTTACCTAAAAGCAGTTTAAAAGTTCTTGACTTATGAAGCAGATGGATATTTAGTTGGTGGCGTAATAAATACTCTAGTTTTTAAGGTATGGAATACTCTTTGCTATTTCTCTTTTGTATAGAGTCATAATGTTGAGTTTTAAAAAAAACTTTCAGATTGATGAGCGTTTATAGTGTAAGGAATTTATAATGGTTTCTCAGCTAAAAGTAGGTGCTTTTGTTTTGGCCGTGGCTGTTTCAGTAGCTTCCGCCTTAACTGTCTTGAGTAGAATGTCTTAAGACTGTATAAATAAGGCTATTTCATCACTGAGTAAGAAGTCTGTATTGTAAATCGTATTTTTGATTTGATTTACCTTGTTTTCGCGTAGTAAAATATCGACTTGTTTTTTCTCAGATGATGAAAGTGCATTAATATTTATACCTACATTAGATCGCAGACCTAAAAAGATTTTTTCTGTTTTTAAGTCCTCCATACTTAAGTCTTCAGTTCTTATATCTAGAGGATTTTTAATATAATTATCAATGTCAGTGCTTGGATAAAACCGCTTGTTTTTAAGCATCCCAACGGCGCCTGATCCCACTCCCATATAGTCATCTAATTCCCAATATCCAATATTGTGTTTACATTGGTAGGTTCCAAAATTAGATATCTCATAATGCTCAAAACCTTTGTTCTTTATGGAGTCAATAAAAAAAGTGGTTAACTCAAGTTTTTCTTTAGCTACTTCTGGGTGGGCAGCAAAAAGAGTGTTTTCTTCTATGGTTAAGGCGTAGGCAGAGATATGATCTATAGGAAGACTAAAGGCCGTTTTTATGTCGTCTTCTAAAATTTCTTTAGTGTCCATTTTAGTGGCGTATATAAGGTCTAAGGAAAGATGCTCAAAGCCTATATCATGAGCAGCTTGGATAGCCTTTAAGGCTTGCTGTGAAGTATGCTCTCGCCCTAAAAATTTTAGTTTTGTGTCATTAAAAGATTGAACGCCAAAGCTTACTCGTGTGCACCCAAGTTTTTTCATTCCTTTGAGCCATGTTGTTGAAGCCGAATTCGGGTTAGCCTCAGTAGTTATTTCAACATCATTTGCTAAAAAAGGTTTGAGTCTTGCAAAAAGCTTTTCATATAACTTAGGCTCTACAGTAGAAGGAGTGCCTCCGCCGATAAAAACTGAAGTGATAGACTTGTTAGTTGTATTAAATCGATTGAGTTCATGTTCAAATTGTATATACAAAGAATCCATATACGCGCTGATCTGATCAAACTTATCTACGTAAGAATTAAAGGAACAATAATGGCACTTGCTATCGCAAAAAGGTATGTGTATATATAATAAAATGTATTCCCCTTTTTTAACGTGCCATTAATGCTTATTTTTGTAGAATTCTAGCATAATTTCTTTGGTATGTTTTACTGAAGTATAAATGGGAAATAATGGAAAAAATATATCGACCTAATGTCGCTATTGTTGTACTTAGTCCACACTACCCTGCTAAAAAAGAAGTTTTTATAGCAGAACGAAGTGATTTGAATAATATATGGCAATTTCCTCAAGGTGGCATTGATGAGGGAGAAACTCCTGAAGAAGCACTTTTTAGAGAACTAGAAGAAGAGATAGGAACACGTGATGTAAAAATCATTGCAGAATTTCCTGAGTGGATTTCTTATGACTTCCCTTCTCATATAGCTAAAAAAATGAAGCCTTTTGCAGGGCAAAGACAGAGGTATTATCTTGTACAGTTAAATCCTGATGCAAAGCTTAATATACATACTGAAATCCCAGAGTTTTCAGATTATAAATTTGTTGATTTTACAGAACTTCCAAAGTATATAGCGCACTTCAAGCGTCCTGTATATGAGAAAGTTCTTTCGTATTTCAAAGAAGAAGGATACTTCTAATGTTAATGGTACAAAAGTTCGGTGGCACGAGTGTTGGTGATTTAGATCGCATACAAAACGTAGCAAATCGTGTTCAAAAAACAGTTCAAGCAGGAAATGATGTTGTTGTTGTTGTTTCAGCGATGAGTGGTGAAACAAATAAGCTTGTAGGTTACGCGGAGCATTTTTCAAAAACGCCTTCAGTTGCTGAAGTGGATATGCTTTTAAGTTCAGGGGAACGAGTAACGGCGTCATTGTTATCCATTGCTTTAAACGAGATGGGTCATCCGACCATAGCTATGACGGGTAGACAAGCAGGTATTTTAACAACGTCTAAGCATACTAAGGCGCGTATTGAAGATATTAATCCTACCAATATGAAAAAGGCACTCAGCGAAGGTAAAATCGTTGTTGTTGCTGGTTTTCAAGGGGTTAATGAAGAAGGTATTGTTACTACGCTTGGGCGTGGAGGCTCTGACCTTTCAGCTGTCGCTATTGCAGGAGCTATTGGAGCGCAACTTTGTGAAATTTATACCGATGTTGATGGTATTTATACGACAGACCCAAGAATTGAACCTCACGCAAAAAAGCTGGATAAAATCTCTTATGAAGAGATGTTAGAACTTGCTTCTTTAGGGGCGAAGGTGCTTCAAAGTCGTTCGGTAGAAATGGCAAAAAAACTCAATGTTAATTTAGTTACACGTTCAAGCTTCTCAGATGCAGAAGGAACTTTAATCACGAAGGAAGAAGATATCATGGAACAACCATTAGTAAGCGGAGTCGCATTAGATAGAAATCAAGCAAGAGTAAGTTTAATAGGTGTGGCGGACAGACCTGGTATTGCAGCCGATATTTTTACTACGCTTGCAAACGACGAGATTAATGTGGACGTTATCTTACAAACAGTGGCCCATGATGGGACAACTAATATTGACTTTACTGTTCCTACTAATGAGTTAGAAATGGCTAAAAATATAGTAAAAATCTTTGAAGAAAGAGATGAGATTAAAAGCGCAGACTTTAATGAGTCTATTGCTAAGGTGTCTATTGTAGGTGTGGGCATGAAGTCACATGCAGGTGTTGCAGCAAAGGCCTTTGCTACTATGGCTGAAGAAAATATTAATATTCGAATGATTTCAACTTCTGAGATTAAAGTGTCTATGGTTATTGAAGAAAAGTATAGTGAACTCGCCGTACGTTCTTTACATAACGCTTTTGAACTTGATAAGTAGGTCATAGCACTTGCAACAATTTTCTAAATGGACGCTTGACACTATTCGCTCAGATGAGGCGATGATGTCATGGCTAGAAGAACTACGTTTTGACTGGACAGTGGCCGCAGCTCAAGCTATTAAACAAATAGTAGAAGGTCGCACGGTTATTCTTATTACAGATCATGAACGTCAATGGTTCGCCCATTATATTAGTACTACGCTTAATAATCCTTCTCAAGATCGACCTATTATCCCTATTGTTAGTTTGGATCAGGTATATCCTCATTATGATGAGATAAGTGGGGGTGAAAAGATTGATATGCTAACAGATATGTTGTCTATGTCTTATGGGGATGAATACTTTTTTTGGTACATTGGAAAGGGTGATAGTAGACGTTCCGATATTGCTAAACGAGAAGACAGCTCTTTTTTATGGATAATGGATGAAGACTTTCAAAATGCTTTTCCTTTACGCTCATATGATAAACTCTTAGATATTAAGCTTTTACATTTATACCGTGTCTTTGACAAAACACTTAATGCCGTACTTTTTGGTGAAGTAGATATAGTAGAATGAGCGAATTAACTTCTTCACATATTATCATCAGCGATAGTGTTGAAGAAGAGGTTCAAGTACTCAAAGATAAACTTTATCCTCAGCGAGTGGTTCCCTTTTATAAAGATGACTTTTTAATTGATGATGCACGCTTAGCTATTAAAGAAGCTTACATCGCAGAAGCTAAGGTTAAAACTATCATTCTTGCGGGAAAGACCTTTAATGAAGCCTCTCAAAATGCCTTATTAAAGGTCTTAGAAGAACCTCCTCTAAATATAGATTTTGTTATCATAGCTGAGTCGAAATCTGCCTTACTTCCAACGGTTCGTTCCCGTCTTCCCCTCATTTCACGTACTAAGAAAAAAGAAGCTTTAGTCTTAGAACTTAGTTTAAAAAAACTAGAACTGTCGTCTTTATTTGATTTTATTAAAGAACATGAACGTACCCCAAAGCATGAGGCTAAAGAATTGATTCAAGCCTTGTATAATAAGGCCATGGAAGAAGAAATCATGTTAAATGTAGCCCAATTAAATAGCTTTGAAATGGCGTATAAATTAGTAGGTTTAAACGCTCGAATAAATTCTGTTTTATCTATGTTATTGATGAAATTTATACGGAGATAAGATGGCAGTAAAGATAATGGGTGTGTTAAATGCAAATGATGATAGCTTTTATGCACAAAGTCGTTTTAACGAGATACAAGCTATTGATAAAATGCAAAGGATGTTAGAAGAAGGCGCGGATATTATTGATATCGGTGCGGTGTCTTCTCGACCCGGTTCAAAAAAGGTGAATGAAAAAGAAGAACTTGAGCGATTACGTCCAATTTTAGACCTTATTTATGAGCAAAAACTGTATGAAAAAGTTGAATTGTCCTTAGATTCGTATTCCCCTGTTTGTATCTCCTATGCCCTTGAAAGAGGATTTCGTATTATTAATGATATTACCGGACTTCAAGACGATAAGGTGTGTACGTTAGTGGGAGAATATCAGGCTAAGGCCATCATAATGCATATGCAAGGAAATCCTGATGATATGCAAGATAAGCCTGAATATAGCAATCTTCTAGAAGAGATAAAGTATTTTTTCCAAAATAAGATAGAAAAAGCAGAATCCTTTAATATAAAAGATATTGTCTTAGATGTAGGTATTGGTTTTGGGAAAACCTTAGAACATAATATTTCTTTGATTAAAAACTTAGGCTATTTCAAGACCTTAGAAAAAGACTTGCTTATTGGTGCGAGTCGAAAGTCTATGATTGACCTTATCTCCCCTTCAAGTCCTCAAGAAAGACTCCCTGGTAGCTTAGCTCTTCATCTTAAGGCTTATGATAATGGTGCAAATATTATACGGACACATGATGTGAAAGAACATATACAAGCCTTTAAGATACATGAAGCTCTTCACTAAGCGGGATTAAAAAAATACGAGAATATGCCGATATTGTTAATAGATACTTTAGAGAACTTCCTTTGCTAAAGCAATATCATGGAAAGTTCTTTTAAACTAGAGGAATATAAGATGAATGGGATTAATGTTAATGCAAGTGTGCATCAGCCAATTGAGTTAGAAAAATCTACAAGAACTAAGCAAGTCGAAGAAGTAAAAGAACAGTACAAAGAAAACAAGGCTGCTCAGATAAGTCAAATATTATCTGAGGTGCAATCTCTTGTTGATACAAGGTCTAATGGTACGAGTTTTGAGCAAGACTATCAACAGTTTCAAAGTTTTTTATCAGATATTGGATATGAAGGTGAACCAATCGCATCTTTGTCTCAAGAAGAAGCGACGCAACTTGTAAGTGAAGATGGATTTTTTGGTGTTAAGCAAACGTCTGAGCGAATAGCTAACTTTGTGATACAAGGTTCAGGCGGAGATGAAGAACTGCTTAGAGAAGGGCGAAAAGGCATACTTCAAGGTTTTGATCAAGCTGAAGCTCAATGGGGTGGAAAACTTCCAGACATTGCTTATGAAACAATCTCTAAGGCGGTTGAAATGATAGACAAGGCCTTAATTGAAGGTGGTTTTTCTATTCTTAATGAACAGGCTTAATGACATTTGTGCAAGAACCAATAAAGCTCACATGCAGATACCTATTATGTCATTATAGTTTTAATAACATAAAAGAAAAAGGCTGAAAGAAGTGCGGCTGTTGGAACGGTGATTATCCAAGCTGCAATGATTTTCATTACGGCTGATCTTTGCACATATTTTATTTTTTTAGCACGTTTTAGATGCTTCTTTTCAGATTTTATAACTTCTTTTTCTTCTTTTATAGTGGACTTAAGCTCTTTAATTCGAGTTTTTTCATCTTCTGATTTTTGATCATGAGCCTTAAGTCCTTTTAATTCTGTCTTATGTTCTGCCTTAATTTTAATATCTTCACAAAGTTGTACCTCTTCGGCTTCTATTCTTTCTTGTGCGGATGTGGTTGAAAGAAATTCTCTTAAAAATCCAACTCCAAAAATTCCTCCAATAGCGATATGTGTTGAGGAAACAGGAAGCCCAAGTTGAGAAGCAATAATTACAGTGATAGCAGCAGCCATAGCCACGGAGTAAGCACGAATTTGGTTGAGTTCCGTAATCTCAGACCCAACGGTTCTAATAAGCTTAGGACCATATAAGGCAAGACCTAAAGAGATACCAATCGCACCAATGAGCATTACCCATAAAGGGATAGAAGCCTTTGAAGAAATAGCTGAAGATTGAATAGCGTCAGCAACCGCGGCTAAGGGTCCAATGGCATTAGCCACATCATTAGCCCCATGAGCAAAGGAAAGAAGCGCGGCGGCAAAGATAAGAGGAACAGTAAATAATGAATTAGCATCTTTGGCTGTATTTTTTAACTTAGAAGAAGCCTTCTGAACCATAGGTTTAACAACTAAATAGGTAAGAATAGCCGTTACAAGGCCGATACCTAAAGCAGCAAATAAGCTAGGTTTTTTAACAATTTCAAGAGTAAATGGAGTGATTGCATTAACTGTTTCAAGAATACTTGGCCAGATCTTTTTAAGACCTTTTAGCGTTAGATACGTAGCAAAGGCAAAGGCCATGATAGAGACATAAATTGGCACCATCTTGTTCATAGCCGCAAGACGGTCTTCTTTATAGATGATACTTTTTTTAATGGTATATAAAAAACCTGCTGCGATGATAGCACCTAAAACAGGTGAAATAATCCAAGAAGCAGCTATCTTTCCCATAGTCCCCCAAGAAACAATTGAAAAACCAGCTGCAGCAATTCCTCCACCCATAACACCACCAACAATAGAATGAGTAGTAGAAACAGGAGCCCCAACCTTAGTCGCCACATTTAGCCAAACACCACCTGCAAGTAAAGCTGCTGTCATGGCCCATATAAACTCTTGAGTATTAACAAAAAGAGCAGGGTCAATAATACCTTTTTTAATGGTAGACACAACATCTCCTCCCGCGATAAGAGCACCACTTGCTTCAAAAATACTTGCAATTACAATGGCCCCACCCATAGTAAGTGCCTTCGAACCAACAGCCGGACCAACATTATTGGCCACATCATTTGCTCCAATATTTAAGGCCATATACGCCCCAAATACAGCGGCAATCGCTAAAAAAGCATTGTTAGTAACATTTTGTGCACCAAAGGCGTACCAAAGAACACCTAAGATAAACACAAGTGCAATTCCCATTTTTAAAAAGTCAGATTGTGAGCTTTTTGTTGCATTAGTTTCAAGTTTTTTGAGCGTGTGGATGTCCATAAAGGTCCCTATAAAATAAATTATGAAATTATATTACAATATCATTACAGGGAGATTACTTTTGCAAGAATGTCTATTCTAAAATTTTACTTTTAAAATAGATGTTTAAAAGAGTTACAAAGACCTTATTTTTTAAGATAAGCTTTGATTATATATTGTTTTGTAAGGGGCTTGTTAGCTCTAGTTGTTACGGGAACATTTTCAAGCTTGACAACATTACTATAGCCTGATATTACCTTACCAAAGATAGTGTGTTTTCCATTTAACCACGGTGTTGGTGCTACGGTGATGAAAAATTGGCTTCCATTGGTTCGTGGTCCGGAATTAGCCATAGCTAATATTCCTCTAGAATTAAAAACAAGATTAGGGGCAAACTCATCTTCAAAAGCTTGCTTCCAAATTGATTCTCCTCCACGCCCTGTTCCTGTCGGGTCGCCTCCTTGAATCATAAAGCCTTTTATGATACGGTGAAAGATAATCCCATTATAATAACCACTTTTTACATGTCCAAGAAAGTTTTCAACTGCTTTTGGCGCAACATCTGGATACAGTTCAAAGGTGATATTTCCTTGTGTTGTTTCAAAGATTACCTTTGGGGAACTTGATGAAGAGCCTTTCTTAGATAACTGCTCAGATAAACCTGCGTGCGATGTTAGCACTAGGGCAAATAATAGTATAAAACTTCTAACTAATTTCATTTTCATTTCCTTTTATTGTGTTGATGATATTATAGACTTCTTCACTTTCAGATAATATAAAAGTCTTGGTTTGTGCGCGTGTAATGAGCTCAATGGGGTCATATTTATCGGTGTCGCTAACAAGTATTATGATATATTTATTGAGTAAACATGGAAGATGAGACAGTGGATATAAACCTATGGCCTTGTCTAACTTATCTTCATCAAAGAGGTAGGTAATAGGTTCAAAATAATCATTAATTTCATCTTTGATATTTAATAAATCGTCTTTTTGACCTTGAATGACAGTAATGTCTTGGGGTTCACATTCTTTTAATAAGGCAGCTAGGGTGAGTATAAGATGCATAGAAGTATTACCTGCTAAAAAACTCAAATGATCTTTAAGATACTCTACCTTATGTCCTTCGCAAGCGGCGCAAAGTGCAGGTGAATGTAAAAAGTTTTTTTCTAAAGGGAATATATTAAAGTCAGTAAACTTATAATGTGATGAGGCTAAAAGCTTACCCTCTTTTTCTAAAAGCTCTAAAGTAGGTTTGATATCACCTTCATTTATATCGTCACAAACAATTAGGTCAAATTTTTCTTTTTCACTTATACGTCTTCTAATGGTCTCTGAACTACTTACTAAGATATCCGCAGGGTTTAAGCCCCAGTGTGAATTTTCAACAAAAGAAAAAATAAGTTCTTGAAGTTTATGCATATTACAAACATAATTTCCTAAAAGAAGAAGTTTTAAATTAGGATTTTTCATTTTTTCATATAAGGCTTTTGAAACAAGAGTGGAAGTTTTTCCTGAACCTGGAAGGCCATATACTAGGTTTTGTTTATCTTTTATATCAAGGTGTATGATACGTTCTTGCTCTTCATTAGCTAATAATCTTGTTTTAGACATAACAAGTTCACTGAAAAGTGCACGTTTAATTTGAAGTGTATCATACGATATTTCATTTTGTTTCAGTAAAACTTTTTTGTAATGGCTATCGGTACTGTCAGAAAAAAGAACAGAATCTTTTGGAATGAGTTTATGAAAACTTTTATCTAAGGCATCAAATTCATCTGAACTTAGGTTTGGACATATAAGAATAGAACGCACCGGACAGAGTTGTTTGTGAAATATCTCGTCAAATCGTTGTGAAATAAATTGCCGTGCACTGTCTGTTTTGATGTCGGCATGTGTATCCGTATCTGTAGAGCTACTGACCGTAAGACCTTTTAACATAACAGCGTCATAATCAAAATAATTTAAAAGTATAATACCAATATGAGGATGAAGCATCATATGTTCAATGACATAAGAATCAAGCTTGTTAAATAAAGGGACCTGCGTGTAGATATGGTTGTTTGGAAAAAGGTTTTTTAGGTAGTTTAAGTGTTTAGCTCTATCTGGGCTCTGTGTGGTTGGGGTGGAGGAAGAAAAAAATTTAGAGAAAATACTCACGCTTGGCCTCGTTACTAGACTTTTTTAAATGTTAGTTTATAAGACTTAAAAAACACTAGGGAAATCTGTTTGAAGGTATTCGGCCTAGGCCGAATACGGTAAAATTATTTACCTGCAGCAACACGGTCTTTAAGACCTTTACCTGCTTTAAACTTAGGAACCATTTTGTCCTGAGTTACATAAGTCTTATCAGTTCCTGGAACCTTACCACTTTTACCTTTTTGCAATGCAGCTGCAAATGAACCAAATCCTACTAAAGAAACATCTTCTTTACTAACAAGTGCTTCTGTAATAGCTTCAGTAAATGCTTTGATGGCAGTTTCTGCTTCAACCTTAGTTTTGTACTCACCAGTTTTTTGAACTAGTTCAACGAATTGTGCTTTATTCATTATAGACCCTCTATGAAGTTTTTTGTCTTAACTTAAGGCTGAAATTTAAGCCTTAAAGTTAATCAACTGTGAATACTTTATAGACTTTTAGCTTAAATTTTACTTTGAACCCCTATTTTTAGGGCGAATATAGAAAAAAAGCTTAAAATTATTCCTTTTTGCACCTTGAAAGAGCATATTTTTTTTCATTTTAATATAAGAAATGCTTAAGGGAAGACCTTTTTTTGCTATTTGTTTCAAACTTGAGATAAAACGTGAATGCTGTTCTTTTATGCTGTCTTTTAATAGTTGTTTTTCCCCAAGTGATAAAAATACATCATCTAAACCACAACGTTCTTGCTCACTTAAACTGCCCACTATAAGTCCTTTAATTTATTTATTTTACGTACTACTCTTACAATATCTTCATCCTCAAGTTCGCCTAACATCTTAAGTACAACGCGCGCGGCCTGGGGAGCGGAATTCCCAATCTTCCAGTCCTGATAGGTCCTCATAGAGACACCCATTCTTTTGGCCATCTCCTTTTGAGAGATTTTTTTACCCATGTACTCAGATTCTACAGCGTTATGAAGTATGTTGAATACATCTGCCAAATCCATAAGAATGAGTTTATATGAATTAAGCTTAAAGTATACATTAATTAGTATGTTTTATCTAATATTTATGTATTAATGTCTATTTTATAGTATTAAATATACATATTAACTTATTTTATAAGATATATTACAGTAATAGTATAATAAATAACATATATTATATACGGATAATCGTATATAATTAAAGGAAATTCTTAAATTAGAAGTCTTTTATTATTCTTTCTCTCATCTTACTTTCATATAGTATTGGTTAAAATCGCGTATTAAAAGATAGAGTAAGGTATACAATGAAATATACAGACAAAGATTTAAGCGCAAAAACAATATTAATTACGGGAGGAGCAGGGTTTATTGGTTCGAATCTAGCTTTTTATTTTCAAAAAAATCATCCTGATGCTAAGATAGTTGTTTTTGATGCCTTTAGGTCGGGTGAAACTCTGTCTAATGGAAATCTAAAATCTTTTGGACACTTTAAAAACCTTTTAGGCTTTGTTGGGGAGATTATCTCTGGTGATATTAACGATGCGGTTGCCTTGCAAAAATTAAGAGAAAATTACACCTTTGATTATATTTTTCATGAAGCAGCCATTTCAGATACAACGGCGCTTGAGCAAGACCTTATGATCAAAACCAATGTGAATGCCTATCAAAACCTATTAGAGCTAGCTATAGCTCATGGGGCAAATATGATTTATGCTTCTTCTGCTGCTACCTATGGTAATGCGGCCTCTCCTCAAAGAGTGGGACGTGAAGCGCCAGCTAATGTGTATGGTTTTTCAAAACTATCAATGGACCATTTATCTCGCGAGTATATAAAAAAACGGCAAAAATTTCTATCGTAGGTCTTAGATATTTTAATGTATATGGCCCTAGAGAATATTATAAAAATACAACCGCTTCTATGGTGATTCAGTTTGGTCATCAACTTTTAAGTGGTAAAAACCCTAAACTTTTTGAAGACTCAGATAAGATTTTAAGAGACTTTATTTATATAGAAGATATTATTCAAGCCAATGTCAAGGCTATGCATCCTAAGGAATCGGGTGTTTATAATGTGGGTACGGGTAAGGCTCGTTCTTTTCAAGATATTGTAGATATCTTACAAAAAGAACTAGGCACATCTGCCTCATGTGAATATATTCCTAATCCATTTATAGGCTCGTATCAGTTTCATACGGAAGCTGATATTCAAACCAGTAGAGATATGCTTGGGTATGAACCTGGTTTTGAAATGGAAGATGCCATTAAGGCTTATGTTCCTGAAATCAGACGAATTTATGAGACGGAAGTTAAATAATGACAGCTTCTTTACGTAACTCAAAACCAAATATCCTTGTCGTTGGCGACTTGATGATCGATCACTATCTTTGGGGAAGTACGGATAGAATATCTCCTGAAGCTCCTGTACAAGTAGTAAATATAGCAAAAGAAACGACTGTTTTAGGTGGGGCAGGTAATGTGGTTAATAACCTTTACGCTTTAGGTGGATCGGTGAGCGTGGCCTCTGTTATTGGTCAAGATGAAATAGGCAAAGAACTTTTGATGATGCTAAAAAACCGTGGAGTGAAAACGGAAGGTCTTATCACTGAGAAGGGACGTCAAACCTCAAAAAAATCTCGTGTTATTGCCTCAAACCAACAAATACTTAGATATGACAAAGAATCTAAAGAAGATATATCCACTGAGTCTGTTTCTAAGATTGTAAAGGCAATTAAAAAAGATCTTTTTTTATATGACATGATTATCTTATCAGATTATGGAAAAGGGGTGTTAACCTTTTCTTTATGCCAAGAAATAATTTCCTTAGCTAAGACGCACAACAAAAAAGTTTTAGTTGACCCTAAAGGGAAGGACTATTCAAAGTATAAGGGTGCTCACTTTTTAACACCTAATAAAAAAGAAGCCTGCGAAGCTACGGGCATAGATATCCATGATGATGAAAGTCTACTCTTAGCAGGAGAATGGTTACGAAGAGAATGTGAGCTAGAACTGTCTATGATAACTCTTTCAGAAGATGGTATTGCTATTTTTAAAGATAGTTCTACTTCTCAGAGTGATAAAGGCATGATAAAGGTACCAACCGTTGCTAGAGAAGTTTTTGATGTAACGGGCGCGGGGGACACAGTAATCGCCTCTCTTGCCTTTGCTATATCTAGTGGTCAAGATATTATTTCTTCTGCCGCCTTTGCTAACGCGGCGGCTGCTGTAGTGGTAGGTAAGATTGGTTCCGCAACGGCGAGTATGGATGAGATAGAAGAATATGAATCTACCTTGCATAAAAGTAGTTCGGATATGCACATCAAGACACGAGATGAATTAGAAAAATGTGTCTTAAAGGCAAAATCAAAAAATCAAAAAATCGTATTTACTAATGGATGTTTTGATATCTTGCACTTAGGCCATGTTAAATATTTGGAAGTAGCCAAAAGTTTTGGAGATATCTTAATTATAGGTCTTAATGCAGACTCTTCAGTGAGAAAATTAAAAGGTCCAACTCGACCTGTTAATCCTGAGTATGATAGAGCTTATTTATTAGCGGCTTTAGAAGTGGTGGATTATGTGGTGATTTTTTCTGAAGAGACACCTCATGACCTTATCAAAATGATACAACCAGATGTCCTTGTTAAGGGAGGAGATTATGCTGGTAAAACCGTTGTGGGAACGGAGTTTGCTGGAGAATTAAAATTGGTAGACTTTGTTGATGGAAAAAGCACAACAAAGACGATAGAACGAATTAAAAATGAAGGTAGTGTATGTTAAAAAAACTAATGTTAAGTCTTTGTTTCAGCACCTCACTGTTTGCTATGCATGATGTGTCGGTGAGCTTAAACAATGAAGACCTTGAAATCCAAGGAAGTTTAGACATAGGAGAGTTAAATAAATCGGATTTTCCTGATACATATTTTTTAACCCTAGGTCTGTTAAATGTGGATGGAACTCTTAGTACCAATCCTTTAAGCTATATTGGTTTTATGTTACGTCAAGAGATCAGTGGAACAAAAAACTTAAGGTTTGGTGTTGGCTTCAAAGCGACATATACTAAGGTGTCAGGTGTGACTCACATGACCGCACCCCTTAACGCTGAGTTAGCCTATACCCTTCCTCTTGATATGACGTTACCCTTAACTCTTTTTGCAAATGTAGCCTACGCTCCTAATGTTTTATCTTTTTCTGATGCAAGTAAATATTTTGAAAGCCGTTTAGAAATACAGCTTCAAATTATAGAACAAGGCAATATTTTTTTAGGATACCGTCATATTGAAGTGGGTTTTGAGAACCAAAGTACTTACAAATACTCAGGTGCAGGATATTTAGGTTTTAAGATTAGATTCTAAGACTAGGTTATACGATTGACTTAACCGCGTTTATAACCTCTTGTGCCTCAATGTTTGTCATACACTCATGATGCTTAAGAGGACATTCTCTTTTCATGCAAGGTGCACAAGGGACATCCTCCCGTCTTACAATAACACTTTTTTTATTTTCCCACTGACAGGTTTCTAAATGCCGAGTAGGGCCAAAGATAGACACAGTAGGAACCTCATAAGCCGCTGCCACATGCATAGGTCCACTGTCATTAGTGATAAAGATATCTAAGCCCCCTATGTACGAACATAGCTCTTGAATATTTGTTTTTCCTGCTAGATTTTGGTAATTTTGTATACCCATCTCATCCAAACGTGCTTGTATGTCATTTCCCATTTCAACCTCACCAGGTCCTCCAAAGATTATAATTTGATACTTAGATGAAAACTCTTTAGCAACCTCTGCAAACTTTTCAGGATACCAGCGTTTGGCTGAACCATAAGTGGCTCCTGGATTTATACCTAGAGTTGGCTTTGTATACTCATGTTTAGGGATATATAGGGCACTTTTTGGGGGAGAAGTAGGAACGTCTTCTAAGAGGTTTACGAGATTATTATATTGGATACTAAGATGCTCTTCTTTGGATAATTTAGCTACCTTATCAAGAAGTAAAGAAGCATGCCAAGACTTTCTTGAAATTTTTACACGTGCAGGGGTAAAGAAAAGCATAATACTTGAATAAATATTGTTTCTAAAGGTAATAGCAATATCAAACTCTCCTACATCTTTGGCAAAGTCTTGAGTATTTTTTTAAACGCCAGCCTTCTTTTTTTGTGTCATCTATATATGAAGCAATAACTTTAGGATGGTGTTTAAGTGCTTCTATGGAAACAAAGGAACCTACTAGGGTCAGTTGAGCCTCAGGGTGCATAGTACACAAGTGCTCAATAGCAGGGCTTGCCATTAAGGCGTCTCCTAACCAGTTAGGTAAGATGATTAATATTTTCATGATATCTCTTTACAATAAATAGGAGAATGTGACAAGTGCAGTACTTTTTCAATACAACGCTTTCCATCTCGTGAGATAACTTCACGTTCTTTTTCAAGACGAAGCTCATAGGTGCTGTCATTACACCAAAATATTTGTGTCACTTCGCCTTTTTCTTCTGCAATTATCTCATAAAAAAACTTGTGTTGATTAAAAGAGATAATTTGAGCATTTTGAAGCTGATGAAGCATGGTTTTAAAGGCATAAAAAGCAGGCCTTTTAATAAGCTTATGGTCTCTGTTATCAATTAAACCATATCCAGGGGCTATAAGTTGATGCCAGTAAACAGCTTTAAGCATGTTAGAACACAAAGATAAAAGGTAATAACGTACCATGTACGAGGCATACAAGTCTTCATTAATGCATTCATGCTCAGACGTAGGTGCGTAAGGAGCAGTATTAGTTAAGGGCCAATTAGTTTCAGTGATATATATATCATTGCTTGTTTTTGGTGACATAGTGGCTAAAGAATATAAAAGGTGAATTTTAGAATTTAAATCAAGCCCCATTTGTGTGTTTTCAGGAGCACCCCTTCTGTCCACATATAATAAGGCAGAAATTGCGTCAAATTTTAAGGAAAAGAAGTTAAACAAGGCATGCACAACATAATGGTATTCAAAGTCAATCACAGAAGGCCCTAAAAGTTTAAGTGTTGGATAGTTTTTCTTTTTGATTGCATAAGCAACTTGATAAAAACGAAGGTATTGATTTACCGAAAAAAATCCCCACTTACTACGGTTGATAGTGGAACCAACTTGAAAGATTTTAACCAAAGGTGAGAAGGTTTCAAAGATAAGTGAAAAGTCTTTTTTCAGGCTGCTTTTATCTTTTAAGTTGAGGGGGTCTTGAATGATGTTAAGTAAAACAGAGTTAGCATTCAAGGTTTTAATAAAATCTCTGTACTTGACGATATTTTTCATATCCGACATAGGAAAGCGAACTAAGATGTCTTTAACCCCTAAGTCCTCAAGTAATTTAGGGGTGAGTTCAGCTTCTTTATCTAGGTTCACACTTAGGCCAAAAAAACCTTCTGTTTGAATCTCTTTTTTCTTGAAAATAGATGTAAAAATAAGGGCAAGAGGAAGGATGAATAAAGACGATATAAAGGTATAAATAAAGCTCCATTTTTCTTTTTGGCGTTCTTGCTTTTTAAAAGCTCTGTCCTTTATTTGGTAAGGTTGATCTGAATATGAATCCCACTTAAAAACTGAAATAATAAACCCTTGTGTAAATATTGGTATAATTTTATCACTTAAACATGAGGATGAGGTAAAATTGTGAATATTCTAGTAGTTCGAAATGATAAAT
>NZ_JAEMVE010000120.1 GCF_029216045.1 Sulfurimonas sp. MAG313
TTCCCTTGCTAATCCTAAAACTGCTCCTTATGGAAAGGCCGCTATGCAGGCCATAAAAAAAGCAGGCTTATATAAGAAGTTAGAGTCAAAATTTGTGTATGCTGAGTCTATTTCTCAAACACTGTCATATGCTTTAACAGCAGTTGAAATAGGCATTGTTGCAAAGTCTTCTCTTTATAGCTCTAAGATGCAGGCGTACAAAGAAGATGTAAATTGGAAAGAAGTTGATTCTAGTCTGTATAAGGCTATTGAACAAGGTATAGTGCTTTTGAAATATGGGTCAGAGGCTAAGGGATATAAAGACTTTTATGACTTTATCTTAAGTAAGCAAGCTCAAAATATTTTCAAAAAATATGGATATACTTTATAATGAATTATATAACAGCGCATATTTCAAAGATTCAAAGTATTGATACTATTAATGTAGTGAGTTTTATCTCTCATGATCAAAGCTTAAAAATGATGTCTTTAGAATTAGATGCAAGTTTGCAAGTAGGTACACAACTTCGCTTAGGTACGAAGTCAAGTAACGTTTCCTTAGCCAAAGCATTTTCAGGAGAATTAAGCATAGATAATCAACTTCCTTGTACTATATCAGGCTTTGAGGTGGGGGAGCTTTTAGTCGTGGTTAAACTGAACTTTTTTGATACCATGATTGAGAGCATTATCACTAAGGATTCTTTTGTAAGAATGAAACTTCAAAAAGGCGACGCAGTGATTGCCCTTATCAAGTCGAGTGAACTTTCTATCGTAGAGGTTCTGTAATGTTTGGACTAGACTTCGAGCCTTTTTTACTCTCTTTTAAATTAGCAGGAATGACGACACTTATCTTGTTTTTAATTGCCTTGCCTATTTCTTGGTGGCTTTCTCAAACACGCTGTAAATGTAAGCCCTTTGTGGAAGCTATTGTGTCTTTACCTATCGTTCTTCCTCCTTCTGTCATTGGGTTTTATATCTTATATTCACTTTCTTATAACTCTGCTATTGGGGCTTTTTTTGATGAGTTCTTTGGTGTTAAATTGGTGTTTAATTTTACAGGATTAGTGATAGCCTCGTGTTTTTATTCCTTTCCTTTTATGGTCCAACCCTTGCAAGCAGGCTTTGAAGGCATTAATAAAAATATGCTTGAAGCCTCTTACATCGCAGGAAAATCTAAGCTTAAAACTCTTATTCACATAGCCTTGCCTAATATTAGACCTTCTCTTCTAACCGCTGTTGTTGTGACCTTTGCGCATACTGTCGGTGAGTTTGGTGTTGTTTTGATGGTTGGTGGCTCTATTCCTGGTGAAACCAAGGTGGCGTCTGTGGCTATATACGAATATGTTGAGATCTTAGATTATGAGATGGCGCATATTTATTCGGGGTTAATGATAGCTATGAGTTTTAGTGTTTTGCTTGGGGTGTATACATTTAACCGACATCATAGACTAGGAACAGCTTAATGCTTTGTATTAACATAAAAAAATCTCTTCAAGGAAGCTCAGGAGAGATGAACTTAGAGCTGAACCTAGAGATTAAAGAACATGAGTTTTTGGCTTTAAGTGGTGCTAGTGGCTCAGG
Source organism: Sulfurimonas sp. MAG313 (assembly GCF_029216045.1). GTDB lineage: Bacteria > Campylobacterota > Campylobacteria > Campylobacterales > Sulfurimonadaceae. Next base: position 1,561 of record NZ_JAEMVE010000120.1, read on the forward strand.
AAAGACAAGTTTACTTCGTATTCTTGCTGGACTAGAAGAGGCCGAAGGAAGTATATCTTTTAATGAGAGTACTTGGTTGAACAAGAATCGTTCATTAGCCCCACAAAAACGAGGTATCGGATTTGTTTTTCAAGATTATGCTCTTTTTGACAATATGAGTGTGCAGGAGAACCTTTTATATGTCAATAAAGATAAAGAACTAGCCTCTCATCTTCTTGAATTAACTCAGTTACAAGAATTAAAAAACCGTCGTCCAAAGACACTTAGTGGAGGACAAAAACAACGGGTTTCTTTGTGTAGAGCCTTGATGAACCGACCTAAACTTCTTTTGATGGATGAACCTCTTTCGGCACTTGATCCACAAATGAGAACCAAGCTTCAATCCGACATCTTAAAACTTCATAAAGAGTTTGGCACCACAACGATCATGGTCTCGCATGAGCCTAGTGAGATTTATAAACTAGCCTCTAGAGTCTTAGTCTTAGAGCAGGGCAGAATTATACAAGATGGAAGCGCTAAAGATGTCTTTTTACGCACCAAAGGTTCGCAAAAGTTTTCACTTAGAGGTGAACTTTTAGATATTATCAAAGCCGATGTAATTTATATAGCCATAGTATCCATAGGTCAGCAAATTGTTGAGGTTGTCTTAGATGAGCATGAGGCGAAGAGTTTAGAGATAGGGCAAAGTGTTCAAGTTAACACTAAGGCATTTGCCCCCTCATTAAGCTAAAAAAGAAGGTTTATTTTCCTTCTAATGTTAATTCCCCTTCAGTTTTTAAACCAAACTTTCGCATTAATATCCGTGGTGGACAAAAACCAGTAAAAGAACTTTGTAAACAATTAAAACCTATAAAAAGGGTAACCCAAGTCCAATAAGGGTTGTGAAAAAGAGCCAATACAGACGTTAACATAACCATACTTCCACCCAAAGCAAATAAAGCGCGTTCAATAGACATAATACTTCTCCTAAACTTCATATTTAAATACTTTAACCAATAAGAACTTAATTTAAACACTTGTATTTATACTTAAAATATAAGAGGATGAAAACAAAAATTATGAAGAATTTCTTGTAGGAAGAAAAAGATAATTTCTTCTTCCTGTAAGGTTATAATGAGGTAAGAGTTGTAGAAACGGAACCAATAATATTTAGGCCACGGCTGTCATAATAGGTCACACTTGCGTCATAAGTACCTGCACTTGGCATAGTTATTAAGATGTCATATCTTTCACCTGCTGTCATATATACAGAGGTCACGGTAGGGGCATTAGTGGCAGGTCTACCATCTGCTGCTATAAGTTCAAAAGGTAGACCACCAAACTCGATCTTTGCCCCCTGATATGAAGTCTGATTAGTACGGATAAGTACCTTTTCACCAGCATTTGCTGTAATAGCAACCGTTGCATCTGTTTTTGCATCTTCACCATTTACACCATTAATCATAAAGGCATCGGGACGGTAACGAACGGTACCCTCCCCACTAATGTTTTCTTTATGCCAAGTAGTATCAAAGGTGCCCATTTGCCACACATGTTCTTTTGTATAGGTTGGACCACCATCCCAAGCTTCTTCTATATTTCCACTTTTTGGACGAATAATAATAGTACCATGCATACCCATATCATAATGAAGCACTGTATCCACATGACAGTGGTATTGATAGGTGCCTGCATGCGGAGCAACAAAGGTATAAGTATATGACTTTCCTAACCATTTATACCCTTCAACACGGCCAAAAGCGCTATTACTTTCTTCATTAGCTATATATCCAGATGTTGCGGGAACACCATCATTAGCCTGATCCACATCTAAGCCATGAAGGTGCATAGAGTGTGCCATTTCTGAAGTGACAGTTATTTTAACTACCTCTCCCTGTGTTGCTTCAATAATAGGACCTGCCCAATCTCTATCACCCGAAAAGCCGTTTCCAAAATACCAAGTTTCTATTGACATACCTGTATTTGCCGCTAAAGAAAGTCTACCATTCATTTTCGTAGCTACCGTTACACCGTTTTCTTCAAAATTAAAAGTTCTTGCCATAATATTTTTCCTTCTTCCTAAGTCGCTACCATGATGATAAGACCACCACCATGTGGATTGGCATAAACGCCATTTACTGTTACGCCTGGAACATAATGTGTATGTAAAGGGTAAGCACCCGCTATCTCAACTGGTAAGATTACTTCAACGGTTGTGTTTGGTCTAACCAAAACAGAATCTCTACTGATAAAGTCGGTTACAAGTTCTCTGTCTTTTTTGATGACATTTACATGATACCCGTGAAAGTGCATAGGATATTCAATAATACTTGCATTCACAAAACGAATAGCAACATGACTTCCCACGGCCATACTAATACCAGTGTCATCAAACTTTTTAGTGTCTGGATAAATAAGACCATTAGCAAAATAGTAATTAGGCTCATAATTGTTAATATCATAGCTGGTATCTCCATTAGAGATAGCCTCATTTAATCTACCATCCATGTCACTATAAACAAGAGTGTATTGCTTATCAAAGGCTGGACCATTTGTATAAAGAGTTGTTTCAGCATCTGAAGGCATTACCACTAAGGGACCAAAAAGACCCATAGACTTAGAAATGTATCCATTAACGCTGTCCGTATACATATAAGTTCCCGCAGCAGGAGCTGTAAATGTATAGGTCTTTGTTTCACCTGGCGCAACAGAAGGGGTTGAGCCTAAAACACCATCAACTACAAAATTAATATTTCTATCAAGGTTATTTGTTAGGTTGACTTCTATCGTATCACCTTCTGTAACTACCATACCCGAACCAATATGTCCTGGACCAGGTGAAACAGGATCATTTAATCCCCAGGTAAAGACGGTCGTTCCGTCTATCATGGTTTGCACTTGAGAGTCTGCACTTATATTATAAACAACAGTCCCAGCTGCTTGTGCATTGGAGGATGACATAATCAGACCCGAGAGGGCAAATGCCATTGTGCTGCCAGCACCCTTTTTTAAAAATTCACGTCTTTTCATTGTATTCCTTTAAACTAACTTCTGCAGTAAGAGTTCAATCTTCTTTTGCAGTGATAAGAAAAGTTTATAATTCTAAAATGAAATAATTATTATTTAATCATTAAAAAATCATTAAAATAGTAAAGACTAGCCCTTCTTTGAAGGATATAGTTTTATGTTGTTTTTTTTCACTACTTATATTATTTTTAATAATAATATATAACTATAATTACTTGAGAAATTGTATTGTGGTAGTAAACCTATTGTTTTTAGAAGAAGTAAAAAACTTATACTCAAGTTGCTTGGATAGACGCTGAATAATTTTAAGTCCGATATGAGAAGAAAGTTCATGTGGGTTTTGAGTATCAACTTCATTTTCTATAATCATTGTTTTTTCTTCAGTAAGAATTCTAACTAAGATAACAGATTCAGCAGGAGAATGAATAAACACATTTTCAAAGATGGCTTGCATAACTTTTCGTATCGCTTTTTCATGTGTTATTAAAATAAAAGTCTTCGTCCAATCTGTTTGTATACGTATGTTTTTAAGTTGAGCCAAGCGTTTAAAACGTTCTTGCATATGTTTACATTCTTGCATCATACATATATCTTGCAGAGGTTCCTCTTGTATATCAAACTCTATCTCTTTAAGAAATAAAAGTTCTTTGAGCTTAGAGTTAATGAGTTTAATGTCATGATTGGTTTCTTTTTCGTATTTTAAAAGATTATAATTTTTATCCTCTTGTAAAAGATTTAAGCGTGCTTGCATAATAGCAAGAGGAGCTTTTAGCTCATGGGCTGCTTCTTTAAAAAGGCCTATTCTACTTTCGTATAATTGGCGGTTCTTATTTAAAAGAGTGATTAGGGCCTCATATAAGGTGGAAATTTCGGGAGTGCTTGTATAGCATAAGGGTAAAGAAGGGGACTCGTTTTTAAGATTAATACATAATTTAGTAAGGCAGGATAAGGGCTCAATTAAATGGCGAACATACCGTAAGACAAGGTAGGAAGTCACTAAAAGTATACTCAGCATACTAAGGATTAAGACAAGTTTATATTCTGTATATTCTTCTTGAACAAATTGTCTGGGTAAATAAATGCTTAACCATCTGTCTTTTTCTATTAAGACACTATAATAAATACTGTCTTTCACAATATCTGGAACACCCTTGCTTATTAAAATTTCTGTATGCTTTTCTATATTAGGGTAAGAACTATAACACCATTGTCCTTGAGTAATAAGTTGATTTTTTAGTTCCTTCATATCCTTTAAGATATATAGCTTAGAGTCAATAATAACATCAGCCGTAGAGCGTAAGTCTTCATAAGCTTCTTGTTCAAAATGTGTTTTATAAAAATAAAAAGAAAGATAAGCCATGAATGACATAGAAATAAAAAGCGATAAAACTATAGATAAACTAAGCTTTTTATATAAAGACAGGGTATTAAACTTCAAGAATAAAGCCCCGTGTTTTTATACTCTTTATAAAATCTAGAGAAATCTTTTTTCGAATAGCATTGATTCTAACATTAATGGTGTTAGAAGAAATTTCTTCAGGATGTAGATATAAGGCTTGAAGAAGTTGATTATGAGATATAACCTTATTTTGATTAATCAGAAGATAAAACAAAAGTTCATTCTCCATATTAGTTAAAAAGACTTCTTTGTTATTTTCAAAGATACGTTTGCTTGAGATATCAAAAGAAAATTCATTTATTGTAATGATACTTTTAATATTTCTTCTTTGAAGTGCCTGAATCCTTGCGTGGAGTTCCTTATGATTAAAAGGCTTTTCCATATAATCATCTGCTCCAAGTTCTAAGCCATCAATCTTATCGTCAATGGTTGCATACGCACTCAGCACAATAACCCCTGTACTTGGATGGTTGTTTTTAATCTCTTTAATGAGCTCTAAACCAATATCTTGACCCTCAATATTTCTATCTATTAAAACAATGTCATAATGATATTCATGTATTTGTTCTTTAGCTTTTTTTAAAGTTGCAGCCACATCCATAATCAAAGTATCTTTAAAAGAGACTTTAACTATGGAAGACAGAGTTTCATCATCTTCTAAATATAAAACTCTCATCGTCACCCCTTGTAAGACATATATATTGCTATTCTAGACCAAACATAAGCATAACAGCAGTTCAATAAATATGCAATTGTTGCTTTAAGGTATTGCAGGAGCTACAAGTAGCTTCAAAATATCTTGAAGTGGCAAGTGTGTGTTTATTGAACTGTATATGCTAAAAAA
>NZ_JAEMVE010000121.1 GCF_029216045.1 Sulfurimonas sp. MAG313
CACCATTGTGCCAAGTCAAGATCATGGGTGATTAAAAGCATAGCCACCTTATCTAAGTGCGTAAGCAGTAACTTCATCACATCAAGTTGTATTACATTATCAAGGGCAGACGTTGGCTCATCTAGTAAAAGTAGTTCTGGCCTCATTAACAGAGCTCTAATGATAGAAGCGCGTTGAAGCTGACCACCTGAAAGTTCATAAGGTTTTTTATCTAATAAAGAACGCTCTAAATTCATCTGCTTTAAAAACCCATCTAATCCTTCTAAACTCGCCACATCTTTAATTTGATTGATAAGACTGTATGAGTTATGAAAAGAGCTGTAAGGGTCTTGAAAAACCTGAGAAATACGAGGAGCTTTAATAGAACCAGATATTGGTTTTAAGTTTCCTACAATTAATTCAAATAAAGTAGATTTACCTGAACCACTTGGCCCCACTACAGTTTTTATCTCTCCTTTATTGAGTTCTAAGGAAAAGTCTTTATATAAAATTTCCTCAGGTGTATAAGAAAAATTTAGATTTTGTATACTAAGTAGACTCAAGAGCGTACTTGTCCTGAGCCATACAGTTTAAATTTATACGTGGTTAAACCTTCAATGCCCATAGGTCCGCGTACATGTAACTTGTTTGTAGAGATACCAACCTCAGCTCCAAAACCAAAAGAGCCTCCATCTGTAAATCTGGTGGAGGCATTAACATATACAGCCGCCGCGTCCACACTATTTAAAAACTTCTCAGCTATGGTGTAGTTTTCAGTGATAATAGCTTCAGAGTGTCCTGAACCATAATTCATAATATGCTCAATAGCCTCATCTTCATCTTGTACAACACGAATATTTAAAATATTATCTAAATATTCTGTATGAAAATCTTCTTCACCAGCATGAGCAATTCCAATAATCTTTTGTGTTTTCTCACATCCCTTAAGCTCAGTGCCTACTTTATCAAAGGCATCTTTTAACTTAGGAAGTAAATCATTCGCAATTTTTTCATCTACTAAAAGTGTTTCCATTGCATTACAAACACCGGGTCTATTGGTCTTTGCATTAATAGAAATTTCAATGGCCATTTTTTCATTTGCGTCTTTTGAGATATAGGTGTGACACTGTCCCTTATCATGTTTAACAACAGGAACAGAGGCATTTTCGCATACATAAGAGATTAGGCCTTCTCCCCCACGAGGAACAATAAGGTCCACATACTTATCCATCTTAATCAGTTTAGCCACACCTTCTCGCGAAGAATCTGGCAATAAAGAAATTAGAGAAGAAGGAAGTTCATTATTAATTAAGACATCTTTTAAGACCTTAGCAATAGCCTTATTAGAATGTTCTGCTTCTTTTCCACCCTTTAAAATACAAATATTTGAACTTTTAAAACACAATGCAGCGGTATCTGATGTTACATTTGGACGAGATTCATAAATGATACCAATCACACCAATAGGAACGGATACCTTTTCAACCTTAATACCATTGTCTAATACCCAACCATCAAGAACTCGGCCAACAGGTTCTTTAAGAGCCGCAATTTCTCTCACACTTGTAGCCATTGCTGTAATACGTGAGCTATCTAATAGCAAACGGTCTTTAAGTGCTGATGTTAAATTATTTTTATCAGCGTCTTTCATATCAAGCGCATTAGCTTCAATAATTTCTTTAGAATGAGCATCTAAGGCATCTGCCATTTCACCTAATATCTTATTTTTTTCTGCTCCACCTAGGGAGACAAATATTCTCGAAGAAGCTTTTGCTTCGGCTAAAAATTTTTCCATACTATTTCTTTTGTATTTATTTGTGTAATTAGAGGTGCCCATTATATCTAAAGGAGGGAAAAGAAGAAGAAAACCTTAGTTATAAGGCTGCGATATTTTTTAAAGCTTTTATCGTCGTCGTTTCTTCTGCGTCTTGAGCTTCATCAAGTGCTGTATTACCATCTGAGTTTTTTGCCTTTGCGTTAGCCCCTTTTGCAATCAAAAGTTTAACTGCCTTCGCATTTCCTATATAAGCGGCTACATGAAGAGGGGTTGCATAATCACTCGTGCGAGCATTTATATTTGCTCCATTAGCTAACAACATTTTAATGGCTTCAATATCACCACCTTCAGCGGCTCTATGTAAAGGAGTTATCCCATTATTTCCTTTTATATTGACGTTTGCATTGGCGCGTAAAAGATATGAGATAGACTTTGTATCCCCATAAAATGCGGCAATATGCAAGGCAGTACGACCGTTTTTCATTTTAGCATTAATATCCGCACCCTTATAAATAAGATATTTGACAATATCTGAATTTTCATTATAGGCCGCAATTTGTAAAGGGGTTTGTTTATACTTGAGGTTTTTAGCATTTATATCCACCCCTTTAGATACATATTTTTGTATCTTTTTTATATTTCCTTCTTCTGCTGCGTCATGCAAAGGATTAGCAAACAAGACAAGAGGTAAAAGTGTTAAACCAAATAATTTAATTAATTTCATAAAATAAGCCTTATATAAATTTATACTCTAATTTTAACATAATCTGGACTTTTTGTATAGTTTTTTCTGATTAATAATGTTAAAACTTGGGGTGTTATAAAAAGTAGAAGAGTATGAAAGAGGATAAAGAAGGCTTAGGCCTTCTTTATTATTACTCGATTTCAGCGTCGATAACGTCGTCATCAGCTTTTTTAGCTTCAGAAGGTGCGCCTTCGCCTTGATCTTTTGCGTAAGCTTTTTCGGCCATTTTATGAGACACTTCAGTTAAAGCTTTAACTTTTTCTTCAATCATCTCTTTAGTTGCGCTCTCATCTTTAAGAACATCTTTTAATTCAGTGATAGCCGCTTCAATTGAAGTTTTTTCTTCTTCTTCAACTTGCTCTGCCATATCAGTTAATGTTTTTTCAGTCTGAGCGACAAGTGCGTCTGCTTGGTTACGTAAGTCTACCATTTCCTTACGTACTTCATCATCAGCCTTGTGCTTCTCAGCGTCTTGAACCATTTTTTCAATCTCTTCATCAGATAACCCTGAAGAACCAGAAATCTTAATCTCTTGAGACTTACCTGTTGCCTTATCCGCAGCAGAAACAGTTAAAACACCGTTGGCATCAATATCAAAGGTTACTTCAATTTGAGGCACTCCACGTGGAGCTGAAGGGATACCTGATAATTCAAATAAACCTAAAGACTTGTTATCTTTTGCGAACTCACGTTCACCTTGACCAACAGAAATTGAAACCGCTGGTTGGTTATCTTCAGCTGTTGAAAAAACTTGAGATTTCTTAACAGGAATCGTTGTTCCTTTTTCAATAACCTTAGTCATAACACCACCAAGTGTCTCAATACCAAGTGAAAGTGGCGTAACATCAAGAAGTAAAACATCTTTAACATCTCCACGTAAAACACCACCTTGAATAGCAGCACCGGCAGCAACAACTTCATCAGGGTTAACCGATTTGTTAAGTTCTTTACCACCGAAGTATGCAGAAACCATTTCTTGAGCTTTTGGAACACGAATAGATCCACCAACCATGATGATCTCGTTGATTTCAGAATTTTCTAAATCAGCGTCTTTCATAGCTACTTTGATGTGATCAATAGTTTCATCAACTAAATCTTCAATCATACCTTCAAACTTAGCACGAGTTAATTTAACAACAAGGTGTTGAGGCCCTGCTTCTGTCATAGTGATAAATGGTAAATTGATTTCAGTCTCTGTTGAGCTTGAAAGTTCTTTTTTAGCATTTTCAGCAGCGTCTTTTAGTCTTTGAAGTGCCATCTTGTCATTTTTAAGATCAACACCTTGAGCGTCTTTAAAGTCTTTTGCTAAGAAGTCAACAATCTTGTTATCAAAATCATCTCCACCTAAAAATGCATTTCCATCCGTAGAAAGAACTTCAAAAGTACCATCAGAGATTTCAAGCGTTGTAACATCAAATGTACCACCACCTAAATCATAAACGATAACCGTTTCTTCTTGCTTAGAATCTAAACCATAAGCTAGAGCAGAAGCAGTTGGCTCGTTGATAATACGTAAAACATTAAGACCAGCAATAACACCCGCTTCTTGAGTTGCTTTTCTTTGTGAATCATTAAAATAAGCAGGAACAGTAATAACTGCATCTGTTACAGGTGAACCGATATACGCTTCTGCATCTTCTTTAAGTTTAGTAAGAATCTTTGCAGAAATTTCTTGAGGTGTATAAATAGTACCAGCAACATCAACTGCCGCCATACCATTTTTATCAACGATATTATACGTTACCTTATCATGAGCTTCTTTTGCTTTGTCTTCATCCATCATAAGACCCATAATTCTCTTAATTGAAGAGATAGTCTTTTCAGGGTTAGTAATAGCTTGACGCTTAGCAGGATCTCCTACAAGAACCTCCCCCTTATCTGTAAATGCAACTACGGAAGGTGTTGTGTTTTTACCTTCTTTATTTGGGATGATTTTTGCTTCACCACCTTCATAAACTGCTACACATGAATTTGTTGTTCCTAAATCTATTCCGATTACTTTTGACATATTAATTCCTTAATTTTGTTTTGTTTGGTAACTGGTTGTTTAGCTTAAAGCTGTGACCCCATGCTAAAGTTCAGTACCTTATTTTTTAAGTTAGTGCGTTTACGCACTGTTCTTTTTCTTGCTCTTTCCATTCACTTTTTACTAACAGTGAGCGAAGCGAACGATCTATTTACCTGCAAACCTTAGTTTGCTATGATTACCATTGCGTCACGTAGTGTGCGACCCTTATATTTGTAACCTTTTTGGAAGGTTGATACAATTTCGCCTGTTTCGTGATTATCTGAGTCCATTTGCTGTACAGCGTTATGGATATTTGGGTCAAATGCCTCATCTTCTGGAACAGGAGTCACTCCGTGTTTTTCTAAGATGCTTAAAAATTGTTTCATTGTTAAGTCAACACCTTCAGATACTTTTTCCAGCAATTGAGCTGGTTCCGTGTCTGCTTGGGCATCTTTAGCTTTGATAGCGCCTTCAAGAGCATCAATAACCGGGATTAAATCTTTTGCAAATTTTTCATTAGAATACTCTAATGCCTGATATTTTTCTTTTTCAAGACGTTTTTTAATATTTTCAAAGTCTGCATGAACTCTATGATATCTATCTTCACTCGCAGATAAAGCTGCTTTTAAAGTATCAAGTTCACTTAGCTCCGGAGCGATTTCTTCACTCTCTTGTGTTTCAGTCTCAAGTTCTTGTTCAACTTCAGCTGTGTCTTTTTCTTCACTCTCATTAGACATGTTTGAAACTCCTTGTTTTGTATTTCTAAGAGTATTATACATCATTGAGCCACTCAATGTCAAGTATACTTTAGTCTAATTAAGTAATATAACTTGATACTAAGTGACTCACATATGAGAGAAGCCCTAGTTTATGGGATTTAAGTGTGATTTTTGTGTTACAAATTGTAAATAATAAGAAAAATTTAGGGGGACTTTAGGACAAAGATAACTTTTGTATAGACTTAAGTGCCTCTTCTAAGGGTTCTAGAGCAAGACCTTCTTCTTTCATTAAGGTGTAAATTTCTTCGCTAAGGCTGTTAGAAATACTTGCATCACTATCTACTAAGGCATATACAATAAAATTAGCAATCGCTAAAGGTTTTATTTCTAAGGGCGCGTCTTGGGGACTTGAGCTGTACCGTATTGCATCTATTAGGTCTTTTTTTAAATGCCAAGAGGACAAAATATCAGAACTTACATAGGTACAATTAGTATGAAGTAGCTCTTCTTCTGCTGCTTTATAACCAATAGATTGAGTAAGTTCTATAAATTTTGCCTCAAGTTGTAAATTATGTAATTCACTTGAGATAAGCAGTTGGCCCAAGTTGCCTAAAATGGCACTTGAACTCAGTATGCCTAATTTTGACATATCTACATTTTTATACCAAAGGTTCATCAGACTTAAACGAAGTGTACCCACCTTTGAAAATTGTTTTTCTTGTATTTGATACGCATCTAAATTTAGTTTTCCCATGCATTGAGACATAATTCCAAAGGAAAGGGCTTTCACCGTCTTTTTACCAAAGGTGCTTATAGCCTTATCTATGCTGTCCATTCCCTTTTTCAAACCATACATAGGATTAGAAGCAGCATTTAATATCATACCAACAATAATAGAATCTTTTTTAACCACTTCAATGAGGTCAGCAATACTTGATTCTTCATCATCACATATACTTTGAATTTGCATTACCGTGTTAGGTAGGGGTTCTAAGGTGTTAATAAAGGCATGAATCTTTTTATTTGTAATTAGAATACGGCGTTTTAAAAAGTTTGTATGAACCACGGAGATGAGTTCACGTTTTAGATCTTTTCCCTTTATAGGATTATTTAGGATATGCGTTATTCCCTTTTCTGAAAGCTGTAATAAGAGTCGATGACTGGGTTTATTTAAGATAAAGATAAAAGCAGCATCTAAATGTTTTTGAATATAATCTTGATAAGGTTTTATATCTTCTTTTTCTAAATTTACAATGGTAATAGCAGGAGTAGTTCCTTCTATATAAGAGTCTAAACTTTCTTTAGATTTGCCAAATGCTACCGAAGCCATTGTCTTATCTAAGGCACTCACAATGATACTCGCTCTTTTTTTATTGTCATCTATATATAAACAAGATAAACTTCTTAACTTCTTCGCAGGGCTTTCATTGACAGCAGTTACTTTGATATTAATATTTAGGTCTTTATTATATTCACTTAACACTGTTGCATCTTCCATCTCTTCTACCCAAAGACAAAACTGATCTTTTACCTTGTGCAACCATAAATGTATCCCCTCATCATGAATAGCGCTTAATCCACGAAGACCATTTAAAACATTTTCAACCTTTGACACGAGCTCGTTCATATTTCCAAGACCAAGATACGCAGTAGAGGCCTTATAATTATGGAACATTCTAAAAAGCTCATCAATCCTTTGCTTATAACCCTGAGAGAAATGAAGTTCATTTATATTGTTAATCATTAAAGGAAGTTGAGATAGGCATTGATCTTTAAACATAGTAAAAAGCTCTTGAAACAGAGCATCATCCATATAATCTACTGCTTTTGCCATTACAGTACTCGTAATTCTAAATAAATATTAAATCCATATGAACCTGAAAATTAAAAAGATTGGACAATGATTTCAAAACTTTACCCTGACATAAATATTAAAATTTCCAAACTCATTTTTGAGCTCAAATGTATGTTTTTTACAGAACTCTAAATGCATCTTTGCTAAGAGCCTATTGGCCTCAGCCTCAGCCTTTTCTTTATCTTCAAATTCTTGTTTTTCAGGTAAAGCTCTTTTTATAGCACACGAACAGGCATTTTTTATTTCTACATAATGCATAAGTCAATCTCCTTATCACGTTTAAAAATCAAAGATATCGTCCATGTCTTCTTCACTAGCATCTGAATCATCTGCATGTAACATAGCGCAAATGGTTTGTGTATTCGCCACAATTGTATCGTCCATAAAATTCAAAGAAGGGGCCCCCTCATAAAAGGTCATGTTAAACCAAGATTGCAGATCCGAAACAAAGGCTGAACTTAAAGAAGATAAATCTTTAGCAATTTCTTGAAATCTTTGTGAATTTTCATTGATACCATCACTTAAGGAGCTTAAGGCTACTGAAATAGCGTAAGATTCCGTATAGGAGCCAAGACTTCTAGAAAGTGCTTTTAAATACTGTGCTATTTGTCCCACTTCAGAAGGGTCAATCTCTGAGCTTCCTAAAATCAACATAACTGAAGTCAATTCACCCAAAAGTTCTTTAACATCTTCTAAGTCATCGGCTTCCATATAATGATACACTTCATATTCATTCACATTTTTAGAAGACAGTGCGGGTGTGATAATTTCAACTTCTGCTACCTTAGGTGTTTCTTTTTTGGACTTTCTTCTTCAATCGGACTGACCTCTTTAAGCAATTTAAAACAAAGTTTTTCTTCGTTATATTTAAAGTCTTTAATTTCTTTATTCTTTTTCATAATCAGTTTAATCACCATTTCACCTACTACATCTATGCGATTAATAGTAAAGTAAATAGCGTCATTATCACCTTCAACAATAATCCAAGGTTCCCCTTTTAGCGAGATGATAGCTTCTCCTACGGCAAAGGTAGCCCGAACAACATCAGAAAGTCCATCAATTTTTTGTGACACATCTCTTAAAAGATAATATTCCCAAAACTCGGCCAAGGCTTCTTCATCACTCACATAAAAGATGGTTTGACGTTTTAAAATCTCATTACTGTATAAGTTAGCTGCCTTTCTATGTGCAGAAAGGCTTCCATGGGCACGAAGTTTTAAAAGAGAAAAATAACTGTCTAAACGAGCATTTAAAAGTTTTATATCTATAGGCTTAGGGACATAATCTTCTGCCCCATTTCTAAGTATCTCTTTTTGTTGAAGTTCATCATCTACCGCGGACACGGCAATAATCATAACTTCTTTATTTCGTGCGCGAATTTTCTTTGTGGCTTCGATACCATTCATCTCCGGCATCATAATGTCCATAAATATGATATCAAAGTCTGCTCTATTGGCCTTATTTACCGCTTCAAGACCATTTTCACATTCAACAATATCATACACTGCATTTTTTTCTTCACCATAGTCTTGAAGCATAAGCTTTAAAACCATTCTGTTATTGGCATTATCATCAACAATTAAAATATTCATTATTTCCCTTGAAAAGTACTTATATACTATATGCTATCATAATATTTAGTTATTTATTTTTGAAATTCTTTACTTAACATATAAACTTTAACAAATCTTATTTAAGAGCACCTCTAAAAGACCTCTGAGTGAATATAGAGTTTTCAGAGGTTCCCTTAATTCTCTTAAGAAGTTCTTTACAAAAGCTTGTATAGTTTTTCATACCCTTGGTCCGAGTTTCACTCAAAACGATAGGTTGACCCGATTCAAACATCTGTGCTAATTTAATATCCATCCCAATGGGCTTAAAGACTTTAGCTTTTCCAAAGGCACCTTCTACTTTTGCCAAAGACTCTTTGTGCTCATTTATATGAGGGTTAAACATAACAGGTAACATCCCAATATGCTCAATATTAGCCCCCATCTGTGTCGACATCTGATACACCGCTCTAACCATTTGTCCCACCGCTACAACACCGAGATGATGAGGAACAAAAGGGATAACAACCACGTCAGCAACTTCTAAAGAGTTTTTTAAGAGGGCATCAAAGGTAGGAGCAGTGTCAATTACACAGTAGTCAAAGAACTCAGCTATCTGCTCTTTTTTAAATCTATTTTTTAAAACACCTTTGAGGTCTGAATATTCATAAACATCAAACAAGGCGTGAGCAGGAGCTAAGGTAAGTCCATCTAAGACAGTAGGTACAAAGTTTTCACTTAATGTTTTTCCAAAAAAGATACTATGGGCACCCCCTTCTTCTAAAGGAGCTGATCCTACTCCAATAGAAGCATGACCTTGCGTGTCAAAATCTATAAGTAACACAGAATGATTTTTAGCGAGTTCCGTAGCAAGGTTTACTGCAGTAGTGGTTTTTGCCGATCCACCTTTTCGGTTTGATATAACGATTGTTTTCATTGTTTAGTCCTGAAACATCGCTTCGCGACCGCCTCGGCTTGTTTTCGGTTAGATATTACTATTGTCTTCATGTAAGCCCTAGTATATACAAACAGCTATAACTAACAATCAGCAGGGCTGAAGCCTTCTATGATTTTTTGATAGTTTGTAATAGTGTCTGAAAATTTAAATGTGCAATTATACATCTTTTTATACGCAAGCATCTGCTGAATTACAGCTAAATGCACATCATCACAATCTGTTAAATTAAATTCTAATTCCTCTGGAGCTAATTTAATCAGTTTTTTTCTTATTGTAGGAACTTGATCCTCATAAATCACCGCTTTTAAGGTGATTTTATTTGCCTTAGATGTCACTGCCATTGTCTATCCTTCATATCAATTTTATTCATAAAAACTTGAGACATACTCAACTTTTCATGAGGCTTACTTTTATTTTTACTTTAATGTCTTTACTCACTGTTTTTAAAAGGCATCATTTCATGTAAGATACTTACAAGCTTTCCGTTTACACTTAAGATAGCTTCTATATCCATAAATTCTCCCATTGCTTGTCGGTCCTTACTGACATGTAATTCAGATTCTTCAACATGAACAATCTCTTCAACCTTGTCAATATTGAGTCCGAAATTATTTCCTTCTTTATCTAAAAGAACTAAACATTGTTGCATGTCAACCGCCACTTCAGATGAAAGTTTTTGTATATCATCAAGATAAGACAAGGTTGTTTTACATATATCTTGCACATTGTTTTCTATCCAGGCATGGGCTTTTTCTTGACTTTCATCTCTTAAGTCCAGGACATCTAGTGCACTATGATGCAATTGTTCATGATGATAAGTAAGATGTTTCATTGTTTCAACTATTTTTGTATTATCAGGGTGAAAAGAATCTATCCACTTTCCTAAATGACAGGCATGAGGATCAGTAGTCTTTGTAAAAGGGACATTTTTATCTACACAATCAACAAGAGCGTCTATCCAATCTTGATGCTGACCTTTTAGCTCAGGAAAAAATTCTTGAAGCTGCAAGGCGTAAGATTTCTTTCCCAAAAGGTGTCTTAAACTCACTACCTTCAAAATTTCTTCTTCATACATGAACATACCTTCTATATGTTCTTCTTCTCCTGACATTAACGTCAGATTTTGTGAAGATAATATTCTTAAAACATAATCTATATTTATGCCATAAAGTTGATGGTCACACGAAAAAATCACATAAGACTTCATACCACTTCCCCTAAGGGCACTTGAAGTTCAGAACTTACAGATAAGAGTCCAACAGGGTCTATCATCATAATAATTTTTCCATTTCCAAGAAGCGCTGTTCCTGAGAACACCTGATGACCTTTTAACATTCCCCCTAATGGTTTTTGAACAACATCAAGTTGACCTAAAAGCTTATTTACAACAACGGCTAAAGAGTTGCCTTTGATATTTAATACCACTATGCTTAATTCTTTTTCTTTAATTTCATCTAAATCAAGCATTGAGTTGATGAAAAGCAAGGGAATGACCTCTCCTCTTAGATAAATAAAAGCCTCATTATGAAGCGGTTCAATCTTGTCTTTATCTATTTTAACAGTTTCTTGAACCGCGTCCATAGGAAAGCCATAATGCACCCCACTCATCTCAACATGAAGTAAAGACGTTACCGCTAAAGAAACAGGTATAGCCATAGTAATAAGCGTTCCCTCATCTTTTTTTAGTTGAGATAGAGATAGAACCACCAAAGCCATCTATAGACTTTTTAACCACGTCCATTCCTACACCACGACCAGAAAATTCGGTAATTTCTTCAGCGGTAGATAGTCCTGCTAATAATACAAGCTCAGCCCTACCATTTTCATCAAGGTCATCAATTTCTTCCATACTCATAAGGCCTTTTTCTATCACCTTTTGAATCACTCTGTCCACATTAATACCAGCGCCATCATCTTTAATCTCAATAATAATCTTATCCGATTGAGAGTAGGCCTTAAGGGTAACATTTCCTTCTGGAGACTTCCCCTTAGCTTCTCTCTCACTTGGTAACTCGATACCATGGTCAAGAGAGTTTCGCATAATATGGATCATAGGGTCCGCCATCATCTCAATAATATTTTTATCAAGCTTAGTATCGCCCCCTTCCATAGTCAGCTTTACCTTTTTTTCTAACTTTTTAGAAATATCACGTACAAGCTTTGGATATCTATCAAATACATAAGAGATAGGAAGCATACGCATAGACATAATTAAGTCTTGCAGTTGTTCGGACAAACGATTTATGAAGGTGTACTTTTCCATAATTCCACGTTTCGTTTCTTCATCACTCATATCCTCAACTGAATCTGCTAAATAGGGTAAAGAGTTTTTGGCTACTAAGAGTTCTCCAATAATATTCATTAAAGAGTCAACAGATTCTTGTTCAATCTTCACCGTCTTACCAATAACATTTTTCTTAGTTTCGGCTTTAACAGGAGCTTTACTGAGCACAGGACTTACCTGTGATTTTTCTTCTGGCTGTGCTTTTGGTGCAGGCGTTTGCACCCTAACACTTTCTTTAAGCTCAGGATTAGAAGAAACATCTTCTGTAATCTCTTCTACAGCTTCTTCTGTCTCTGCATCTGGAGTAAGTAAGGTTTTCATAAAACTAAGAAGCTCATCCTTAGACGTGATAGAACTAGAATCCTCACCAAACATCACGGCTGTTTTAGCAACCATAACTTGCACACGAGTAAACACTTCTTCATCATCGCTGGCTTCAAGCTGTTGCATTTGTTGGGTCAAAATCATCTTAATACCAGCAAGGGCATTTTCATCTAATGTCGCTTTGCCTTCTTCTTTTACAGGTTCTTCTTTCTCTTCACTCAAGGAAACATCTTCTAATTGTGTAAAAACTGTACCCTCACTTAGTCCATCAAAGAAACTTGCTAAAGGGGCAAGGTCATCATTACATTGTAAAATATCTATAAAACGACTTAATTGTGCATACTGAAGAGTCTCTTCACCAATAAGAGACAAAGAATCTTTTATAAGTGTTTTAATCTGCTCTTTGTCTGAGTTTGCTAGTTCTTTTTTAACATTAGTTGCTAAGTCTTTCATCACATCTAAGGGATGAACTTCTCCACGGCTTACGCCTAATAAAGTTTTAATGTCTAAGGGTAAAAAAAGCAGTTCATCCATAAAGTTAAATAAGGCTTCTTCTATATTGCTATATGAAGATTGAATAAAGGCTGTTATTTGCATATGAAGTTCTAATCCTTCTTCATCATCTAAACCACTTAGAACAGACTTTGCTGAATCTTCACTCATACATGAATATACATATTTAACACTATCACCCAATAAAGAGAGGGTATACGCCGGATCATTTCCATAAACCATACACGAAGCATCTACATCAAAAACTAAGGCATATAAACGTTCATCATCAAAATTTTCTTCTGTAATATCTTCAAATTCAATGGGTAATTTTAACTCAGGTAAAAAAGGTAGATTTAGATTAACTATGGCTTCTTTATCATCATACAGGTTTAAAGGAGAGGTCCAGGCCTCTTTTTCAGTACTTTTTCCCATACAAGCACATAAGGTTTCAACTATTTCAGAAACAGTTTCCTCATCTGATTCTACTATATTTTCCGCATCTTCAGCTGCTTCTATAAGATTCATTACCTCGTCAAAGGCATTATACAAGGCTTCAATAACGCCCTCATCTGCTTGGATTTCCCCATCTCTAACCATATCAAGTAAGTCTTCCGCGTGGTGTGTAATATCTTTTACAGCAGTAAAGCCAACGATACCTGAACCCCCTTTAAGGGTGTGCGCCGCTCTAAATACAGAATTAACTAATTCCATATCCCCCGAACCAAGGCTTTCAATATTTTGATCAATAAAAGAAAGGTTTTCTCTAGCTTCTTGTAAAAATGATTCTAATAATGCGTCCATAGTCTTGACCTTTAAGGAATTAAAATTAATAAATAGTTTTTGAGTACTTCAGGTTTAATAGGCTTGGTCTCAAAAAGATTAGCACCCATTTTAAAGGCTTCTTCCCTATCTTCATCATGAGCTTGTGTGGTAATCATAATGATAGGCGTTGTCTTATAACATTGAAGTTCACGTATCTCTTTAACAAAGGTATACCCATCCATGATAGGCATATTCACATCAACAAGATAAAGGTCAACATCACAATCTTGACTTTTTTCCATGGCTTCCATACCATTTTCAGCCTCTACAACCTCATACCCCATCTCTTTTAACAAAGATCCATGATACAGTCTTACTGTTTTTGAGTCGTCTACTACCATTACTCTTTTCATAAGCTTTTCCCTTTAAAAAAATTCAATTTCATGTTCATCTGATTGGTTCTTAATATGCCCAGAAAAAGCATCTTTCTTATCCTTAGCCTCTTGTAACACGGCTTCCATTTTTTTACGTAACTTCAATACACTTTCATCTGCCATCAGCTCATCTTGTTTAAAAGAATGGGCAAACATCTGTAAGTTTTTTTGAACCAGCTCAATTGCTTCGATTGTTGCACCCAACTGCTGAGAAACTATATCTTGATATTGCAGGGCTTCAGCAGCCTCATCATCTATCTCAATCTCGTTTCTTTCAATAAAAGAAGAAAGTTTCAACTGAGCCTCTTTAGAAATTGAAATCGTGTCTTTTTCAACCTGTTTAATATGTTCAAGTAAGTCATTTAATGAGTCAAATAGCATTTGCATCCTTTAAAGATTCTATGTACCTACATGCTTATGCAGGTAAACGAAGTACTCTAGTGATAGCTGACTTTAACTGTGTCGGATTAAAAGGCTTGACTATCCACCCTGTTAAACCAAGGGCCTTACCCTGCACCTTTAACTCATCTTTTGTTTCTGTTGTTAACATCAGTACCGGAGTTCTAGCCGTTGCAGGAAGGGATCGAAGCTCTTTTAAAAGTTCTAAACCATTCATTACAGGCATATTTAAATCTGTTATTATTAAATCAGGAACGATGCCTGCTTTTACATCTGCTAAACATAATTGTGCTTCTAAGTACTGCTTAACTTCAATTGGCATTGAAGTTACGGTCATACGAGTTGACGCTAAAGCTGTTTCTGAATCATCTATAAACATTACCATTGGATTTGCCATTTCTTATCCTTTTAATCTTTCTTTTTTTATTTTTTATTTTTTACTATTTGGTGTCTTACTTTATGGGGACACAGCTTAAAACTCATCCACAATGGGATAAAACTTAAGCTGTGTCCCCGCGACTAAGTTTATTACTATACTTATCTAAAGTTCGTTCTTGTGTCACTTCTGATAAATTAAAGACCCTCCGAATTTTTTGGCCTTAAACACAGACACGATTCGTGACATATATTCAGCGTGACCTAAAAACACAAATCCACCAGGTTTCAACATATCATAAAAGTTCATTGCTACCTCTTTTTTACTTGCATCATCAAAATAAATAAGCATATTTCTTGAAAAGATAACATCGAATTTTCCTAATTCTCTTAAGGCCGCTCTATCAAATATATTCACTACCTTAAACTCAACAGTACCCACTAAATCATCTATAAGATGATAACTCAGCCCCTTCTTTTTAAAATAATTTTGAACTTGAACAGGAGGGATAGCATGAACTGAGCGTTCAGAAAATTTTCCATCTTGAGCTTTTTTAATAACAGTAGAATCTATATCAATACCAATTATTTCTATATCTCTTTCTTCTATAAGGTTCGCTTCTTCTAAGAGATAAAGAACCATAGAATAAGGTTCTTCTCCTGTTGAACATGGTGAAGACAAGATTCGTAAAGGCTCATCTTTTGGACGAGTTTTGTGAAGTAATGGTAAGACATCATTCACTAATACTTCAAACTGATCATGTTCTCTAAAAAAGTACGTTTCATTAACGGTTACCGCGTTCATTAGTGTTTGAAACTCTATTCCATCAGGATCTTCAAATCTAAGGGTAAAAAAATACTTTCTGAAATTGTCTAGTTCAAGCTCATCCAAACGCGCTAAAACAAATTTATGTATCTTCTCATAATGTTTTGATTCTTCAAGAAAGATACCCGATTTTCTATAAATAAATTCTGATAATTTAGAAAAATTTCCTTCATTAAACATATTAAGCCTCTATTGATTCTATAGCTGCGTCTATTGCAAAAGCAGCGTAGGTTTCATCTTTAAAACGTTCTTTGACCTGACGTAAGAGCTCAATGTCTTGAGGTTCGCCTATTTCAGCCATATAATCAACCGCAGTCATAGAAACATTGATGTTTTCTTCATTTTCTAAAAGTTCAACTAGCATTTCACGTGATTCAGCAAAGTTCACATCCCCTAAAACATTAATAGCAAAGATTCTAAGGTCATAATCATCCCCAATTAAAAACTTAACAATATAATATTTTATCTCTTTTCCATAATCTTGTAAGATGGAAATTCCAAGGTTTCGTACAAAGGCATTTGAAAGTTTTAAAAGCTCCATAACCTGCTCTATGGGAGCAATTTTTGGATCAAGATTTGCCAATATAGCTGCAATTCTTGTAGCCGTATCCTTATGGGTATCATGTTCAATGAGCTTATCTACTAAAAAATGACTTCCTGAGTCAAAGGTCACCATCTCTTCTAAAGCATACGAACGTTTATCTAACTCTTCATTGTTTTCATAAAACATGATGGCTTCTTCTAAACTTACAAATTTAGGAAGTGGCTCTTGTTCTATTTTCTGGTCTCTTTTAATTAGTCCCATATTTTCTCCTGTCTTTTACTTATACGAAATAATTTTTTCTACAATATCTTTAAAGTCTAACATTTGACATGTTCCACCTCTTTTAAAGGCTTCTTGAGGCATGCCAAAAACCGTACATGATTCTTCTGATTCCGCTACTGTGTATCCACCTGCTTCTTTGATAGCTACCATCCCATCAGCTCCATCATCTCCAATACCCGTAAGTAAGATACCAAATATCTTAGAAGGATCAAAGATTTTGAGTGCTGAGAAAAACATTTCATCAACAGAAGGTTGAAAAAAACGTTTATTTTTATCTTTTTCTTCAAAGGTGACTATCTTTCCTGAGGTCTTTTTTCTAAAATGAAGGTGCACACCCCCCGAAGCAAGATAAATATGCCCTGGTAACAATTCATCATTGGTAGACGTATGATGGACCGGTAGTTGCGTAACCTTAGCTAAACGTTCCGCAAAGGCAAGGGTGAATTGTTCCGGCATATGCTGAACGAAACATACCGGATGAGGATAGTTTAGAGGTAAAGAAGCGACGATTTCTTCAACAAGTCTGGGTCCTCCGGTAGAAACACCAATCAAAATAAGCTTATCTAATTCACCCTCAAAAGGGACTTCATTAGGCTCTGCCTTTCTTACTTTTGGCACGGATGAAAGGTTTGGTGACTTTAAACGTCTTTTAGGAATACGAGAAAGTGACTTTATTTTTTGAATAATATCTTCACCACTTTCAGCCACGCCCACATTCATAGTCCCTGGTTTAAGTACAAAGTCTATAGCCCCATATTCCATCGCTTCTATCGTAACAGAAGCATTTTCAGAGGTTAATGAACTTACCATTAAAATAGCAGTAGGATTTTCTTGCATAATCTCTTTAACTGCTGAAATTCCATCAAGAACGGGCATATTAATATCCATAGTGATAACATCATAATCTGTGGCTAAAGCCTTATCAATGGCTTCTTGTCCATTTTTAGCAGTGTCTATTTCAAAATCAAGATCTTGAATAAGACCCTTTAATTGTTTTCGCACTAGGGCAGAGTCATCTACAATTAATATTTTTTTACTCATGCCGCCTCCTCTTTGTTAAGTTCTAAAGAAGAAAAAAGTCTGATCGTATCAAACATCATAACCAATCGCTTACCTTTTTCTAACTGCAAGATAGAGTTAAACAGACCTTTTCCATCATCTTCATCTTTAATCTCTTCAGCTACAATGCCTCTTACATCATTTACCTTATCTACCACAAAGCCAACGCGATTTTTATTGACCTCCGTGACAATGATTTGTTGATCTATATCTTCATTTTCTTGGAGTGTTAATATGGCATATAAAGAGGCAATGCTGATAACTTGACCCCGAATATTTATCACCCCTTTAATATGTTCTAAGGTATCTGCCACAGGAGTAATTTCTGTAATATCAATAATTTCAGACACATCATCTATATTAAAGGCATACTCTTCACCACCCATTTGGAAAATAACAACTTCTAAATCAACCTTTTCTTCATTTGAGGCCTCTTCTTCATTTGCTTCTTTATCACTAATAAGATGGGCTTGATCACGTACAAGAGTCTTAATAATATCAGGGTTAACGATACTTATAAGCTTCTCATTAATATGTAAGACCCCGTTTATTTTTTTATCTTTAAAGTTTTCTGGCATACCTTCAATCATCGAGGTTTCAACATCTTGAATATCCACAATATCGTCTACCACTAAGCCTATATGTTTATCCTGATACTGAGAAACAATAATCCTATTTTTTTCGGTTCGCTCATTATTAAAATCATAATATTCTCTTAAATCAGCCACAACAAGAAGGTCATCTCTTAAAGATATCATTCCCACTATCTCTTTATTACTTTCCGCAATAGCCGTAAAGTTTTCAGGTAAGGCAATAATTTCTCGAATTGAATCAACCTCAAGCGCGTACTGTTCTTCTCCCATAATAAAAAATAAAAACCTTTTAAGATTAGAATTAAGTCCCGCTTCATCTAAGTCTGAATTCATATCGCGCACATCTTTTGAAACATACGAAGGAAGCGCAATGTCTTGAATCAATCTTTCAATACTAATGACTTGAATAATGTCATCCTCATATTTCAAAAGAGCGACAATAACATCATCTTGATCTTCAACATACTCCATATCGTCTTGATTAGCTTCAATAGAATTAATAACCTCAGAAACTAAGAGTGAAAAGTGATGACTTTCAGTAGTTATACTGACTTGTCTCGCCTTAAAATTTTCATTTAAAACAGGTTTTTTTCGTCCATCTAAAAGGGTAGAAAAATCCAGCACAGAAATAATAGAACCTTCAATAGAACATAAACCGCGTATGGCCTTAGGTGTCATTGCCATAGGGGTTATATCTAGAACGCGTAAAATCTGTTCAACCTCATTAGTATTTATTCCATAAAAGCAGTCTTGCTCTTTTATAATTAAGACCTCTTCAATAATATCTGCCATGATACTTATCCTTGTTGAAGTTCATCTGCCATAACCGCTAACTCTTCAACACCCTCTCCTACATGAGAAATCGTGTCAATTATGAGTTCTGAAGCTTTTTTAGATTCCATTGCATTTTTAGCAGAAAGCTCTACTGCTTTTTGAATTTCACTCACTCCAATAAGCACAGACGATAAACCTTCAAGATTTTGATCATTTATGACCTTTAAGCCTGTATATCTATCCAGAAGTTCTACCAGCATATCAATAATTTTATCCATCTCAGCAGTCAAATCATCAAGACGTTTTTTCTCTGTACCTTGACCAACAAGAAGTTGGCCCCAGTCGTCTTGAACCATACCAATTTCTGCGTTCATACCCTCGATAGTGTCGTTAATCTTTTCTGTGTTTGATTCAGAATCTTTAGCAAGGGAACGAATATCAGCTGAAACAACCGCAAACCCTTTTCCAAACTCACCCGCTCTAGCTGCCTCAATAGAACCAGAAATTGCAAGCATATTTAACTGAATAATAGAATTAGAAATATTTCCAACGGTTTTATCTACATTTTTTGTTTCTTTAACAATGACAACAAGTTCATCACTTGCGCCCTTTCCCTCAGTAACAGAATTACTAATTTCTGTGTTAATCTCTACCATAGAACCTTTTACCACACTAAAAGAAACCTTTAACAAGTCAAAGTTTCGTCGAGCAATTTCTATAAGCTTGTCGATATCTTGAGCCGCTGAAATCCCGCCTTCTATACTTTCTTTGTTGGATAAGGCGGACTTGTTGGTTGAATGAGAAGATGCTTCAATCTCTTGAAGCGCTGTTGTAACTTGTTCAAGTCCCGCTTGAATTTCTTCCATCGACCCACCAATAGTATCCGCGGTAGCAGCAATATCTTCGGCTGATTTAGCCGTATCCGTAGAATACTTAAGCTCTTCAGCTAAATTAGAAAGAGCCTTAATATCTTTTTCTGTTTGAGAAAGAGCATTAGATTGCATCTCAATACCATTTAAAGTTTTTTCAACAGAAAGTGCTGCCTTTGATGAGGCATCCGCTATATTAGTAGAACCCTCTCCTACAGAACGCATAGCATTACCAAGATGTTGAGTATAAATAGAAACCGACTTCGCTGCTTCAACCGAATACACCGCAATCTTGGTTAGTTCTTCCATTTTTAAACTCAGAGCACCTGAGGTTTCACCCGTTCCCACAATAATATCTGTAGTATTGATAATATTTTTGATAATAGAATCAATACTTCCTTGAATCTTATTAACCAATTCGGAGATAAATTCTGCATTTTTCTCAGACTCAGCAGCCAAGGCTCTTGTTTCATCAGCAACAACCGCAAAGCCCTTACCATGTTCTTTTGCTCTAGATGCTTCAATAGCTGCATTTAATGCAAGTAAATTTGTTTGGTCGGCAATTTTAGCAATAAATCCAACCGCTTCACCAATATTTTGAGAACTTGCTTTAAGCTCTTCTGATTTTGTAGAAGACGACCTTGCAATATCTACCGCGCCAGTCATCCGTTCAACAGAACCATTAATAACAGATACCGCGTTAATAATAGTATCACCCGTAGCTAAGGTGGAATTAATAACCGTGTCAATGTTGGATGTCATTCTATTAATATTGTTATTAATGTCTTTTACATTCGTTAAGGCTTGTTCAGACGCCCCTGAATTTTCTTCCGCCGCCGTTGCAATTTGCTCCATTGAAGACTTTAACTGCTCTATCGCGGAAACGGATTCTTGAGCATTATCTAAGATATTACTGGCAATACCTGAGATGCTTTCAGAAATCTGTTGTTGTTTAGCCAAGGTTCTTTGGCGTCTTTTATCTGTTCCCCCCGAAGGTGCAACACTTTTTGATGAATTTGTTTTTACTAATGCCATATGGGTTTCCTTATTTATTTATTTTTAGTTTTATACAACGTGAGATATCTCTGCATTGTTTAAAATATACGTATTATTGAGTCTTAGTCTAAGGTAGCGTAAAGCTCTTCAGCTTTTTTAATATCTTCACGAGAAGGCTTAACCCGAATAGATACATATTTAGTATTTCCATTTTTATCAACGGAACGCAGTACTGTGGCATACACCCAGTAAAAACCCCCACCTTTTCTAGAGTTTTTAACATATCCTGTCCAAAACCCCTTAGACTGAACATCATCCCAAAGTGACTTGAAAGCAGCTCTTGGCATTTCTGGATGGCGAACCACATTATGAGGTTGCCCATAAAGATCCGTTTGATCCATGTTAGCTATTTGCATGAAACCATCAGAAGCATAGGTAATAATCCCTTTTTCATCTGTTTCTGAAAGTAGGTATAAGGAATCATAAAGAACCTCACCATCATCTAAAAAAGTTAAACCTTCAGGGTCTAAAACATCTTTATTGTTTGCCATCGTCATTCTCCAGTTATTAAGTTATATGGGGATAGAATAACCTAATAAAGATAAATTATAATTAAAAAAGTTAATAAGTTATTTCTTTTATCTTATTTTAATACTTATTATTTAATGTTACCAACAAAGTTTAATAGGTTCTGTATTATAAAAAACAACTATTATTTTAATTAAAAAAGGTAATTAATTAAATTATTAAGTATAAAAAATATCTATGTTTTTTTAGTTAAGGGTGTGCAACGAAGCTTTTAAAAAATGTTTAGTGTAAAATGAAGAAAGTTTTAAGAGGCAAGTGCCTCTTAATAGTTATACGTTATCGCGGATTTCAAGCTTAGCAATAAGAGTGTTATAACCCTCTTTGTTTTTACGCTTAAAATAACGCATCAAACGACGACGTTGTCCTACAAGTTTAAGAAGACCAAGACGTGATGCATGATCTTTTTTATGTATTTTAAGGTGTTCAGTAAGTTCTGCAATACGCTTACTAAGTAATGCGATTTGAACTTCTGATGAGCCTGTGTCGTTTTCTGTACGAGCAAATTCTTTTACAATTGCTGCAATTTTCGCCGAATCTAAAGCCATAATGACCTCCCTGATTGGTATATTAAATTTCCCAAAGAATTTGAGATGGCGAATTATAGCTAAATTATATTAAATTTAAGCGCTTTGATTTAATATTTTTTCAGTGGTTTCAATGAAATAAATTTATCTTTGTTTTGTGAGAGTCAAATTAAGTCAGTATATTTCAACTCCCAAACCAAATTAAAGAATAAAAATTAAATTCAAATATTTAATTTTAGAGTCGTCCTTGTTGTACTTGAGACAAAACTGCCGCCAAAGTAAGTCCATCATTTTCAGTGCCCTCTTCATGACAGGCTTCACACTTATCCCCTACTGGTTGAATATCAGACTGCATCCATTCCTCTACGCTCTTTATATTATGTGTTTTTAAAAATTCAACCGCTTCACCAACACAAATGTGATTACATGAACATAAAATTTTATCGTCTTTAAATAGATGTGAATAAGGCATCTTATTTTCCTTCTTTTTTACAATTATAACAAAGTTGCTATAATGCGTATACTAAACTATAAAAGATTATATATGACTGTAGGAATTATCGGACTTGGACTCATGGGTGGCTCTTTTGCTATGGCTATTAAAAAATTAACCATGATTAAAAAAATACGTGGGTTTGACCATAACAAAGAGCACGAAAAAGAAGCCTTATCTCTTAATCTTGTAGACGAAATAGTTTCTTTTGAAGAGATTAAACAAGCAGATGTTATTATTTTGGCTATTCCTGTTGATGGGATCATTGCCTCTTTAAAAGACCTTCAAGACGTCAATAAAAACACGACTATCATTGACTTAGGCTCAACAAAAGAAAGAATTGTAAGCTCTATTCCTGTAAATTTACGTAAAAATGTCGTTGCCGCGCACCCCATGACGGGAACAGAAAAGTTTGGACCTTCTGCCGCCTTTGATGACTTATATAAGGATAAGGTTGTGGTACTGTGTGACTTAGAAAACTCAGGACAGCATCAACAAGAAACGGCTGTGAGACTTTTTTCAGGAATTCATATGAAACTTGTTTATATGAAGGCCCATGAGCATGATTTGCATGTAGCTTTTATCTCACATATGCCTCACCTAATTTCTTATGCCTTAGCCAACTCGGTACTGCAACATGAAGAACATGAAAATATTTTAAACCTCGCGGCAGGTGGGTTTCGTTCTATGAGTCGTTTAGCCAAGTCCTCCCCTAATATGTGGGGAGATATATTTAGACAAAACAAGACCCATCTTTTAGATTCTCTTTCATATTTTGAAAAAGAATTAGCCCTTATGAAAAAGATGGTACAAGAAGAGAAATGGGACCGCCTTGATTCTAAGATGAAAGATGCCAATTCTTTACATGATATTTTAAAATAGAAAACTAGACCTCTTGTGCATATGCAGCAGTTCCTTGAACCTGAGCATTTATATCACTAAAAGTTTTAAGCGAAGAGCTTACGTCTACATTACTTGAACTTGAGGCAACATTCACAGAAGACAAGGTGAATTTAAAAGAATTAGAGTCGAGATTAGGATTACGATCGATATCAGTGAGCGCAGGACTGACTTGACTTTTTTCAGAGGTAGAGGGGTCAGGCCGTCCTACTTGAACAGCTGAAGTAGAAGGTGATTGAAAAATATATTGTTGAACTTGCATAATATATCCTTACTAATGTGCTCTTAGGTATTCTTTATCATAGCTAAGAGTTGCATAAGGTTAACTTATACTATTTAACTAGTTTGCAGTCCCTTAAGTATCTCTTTTAGTCTTTTTTCATTAATAGTATGAGACTTTCCTTCATAAAGATTCTCAGAAAGCTTCTTCACAAGGTCCTCTATCTCAAGATTATTATCCATATTACTTAAAAGCAGTTGCAAGACCTCTTTTTTCTGTTTGATAGAGACTTTTGTCTTAGAATCATTTTTGCTTAGAATCTTTTTCCAAGGTATATAACTAACTATCAGGCCTAAAACAAACCCACCTAAAACTAATAAAAACCCTTCTAATAAACTTAACATCCCTGTTTTTGCATTAATATCTTTAATCTCAGTTGTAGGGCGAGATATTTTCAAATCTTCTTGGACTAAAGGAGCTTGATTTATCACTTTAATATGAATAGCCTCTGTATGAATGCTCTTTACTGTATCTGTTAGCACGTCCATATAAGACAATTCAAAGGAAGGGATAATAAAATCTTTTTGCGCTACTAAAGCGGATTTTTGTTCAAAAGAGCCAACATATTTTCCATCTTGAAGATAATGGCTTATTTTAGGCTCTTCATTAAAGGCCTGAGCCCCCTCTATACGGAAGGTAAAACTAGGTATATCTTCGATATTAGCTCTTCCTTGTACGGTAATAGTTAAATTTACCGCTTCACCCGCGTTAATCTCATTTTTATCAACACGAGCTTGCATTTTCAAGTCACCCACTAAGTCAATGCCATCAGGAAGTGGTTTTACTTCTATATTTAATTCATTTGAAAACACCGTGTGGGTCTTAGCTCGTGCAATAAAACTTCCCCAATAATCTCTTGATTTTGAGCGTACCGTGCTGTCCCATTGCAAAGGGCCTAGGCTTAATTTTCCACTTTGTTGCGCAGCCATTGCATACATATTGGAATGAATTTTATACCCACCCTTAGAATGAGCCTTTCCCTTATGTTCACTTTTTATCCAAATGTTTTTGCTCTCAGGTAAAGAGATAGATTCTCCTAAGCTTTCAACATTAAGTCGTTTTTTAAAGGTAACGAGCATCTCAAAAGGCTCACCTACATACACAAATCTTTTATCCGTTTCAAGCGTTACATTAAAGGTTTCATTTTTTTGTATACTCATCTTTGACACGGTAATATTAATCGCCTTAGTCATTGTAGCCACATCATTTATACTGACAGAAAAAGGTTCAATCACACAAGACTTTTGGGGCATTATCACATACGTTAAAGAAAGTTCTTGAGCACGCTCTCCATTTGAATAAACATCTTTTCTACTTTGCATACGACTTTCAATCTCTACACCACATAAGTTATCAAACGGAGGCACTTTAACGGTACCAGACCCACTTAACTTAAGAGTAAAGGCAACTCTTTCGCCTCTTGTAATCGTATCTGTATCCACACTAACACTCAGTCCTGCAAAGGCAGGAATACTCATAAGTACTAGTAAAATTATCTTACCAAGGTTTTTCATTTGTATCCTCTTTATGCTCTACTTTTTGCATCTTATACAGATGCCCTTTTTGAGATTTTTTAATCATATTAATCCATTTTTTTGCTTCAATATCACTCATATCTTGGGAATTTACAGCCTTAATTTCTTTATTTTCAGACTTTTGCTTGGCTGATTTTTGTTCTGATTTTTCTTTTTGTTCTTGATCTTGTGTTTCATTGTCTTTTTGAGACGTCTTGTTTTTTTCTTCTGATTTTTCTTTTGACTTTTTTGAGTCGGCATCTTTCTTATCTTTATTTTCAGATTTTTGCTTATCTTTTTCTTCCTTGGACGTGTCTTTTTCATCTGATTCTGACTTTTTTTTGTCTTTGGAATCCTTA
Source organism: Sulfurimonas sp. MAG313 (assembly GCF_029216045.1). Classification (GTDB taxonomy): domain Bacteria; phylum Campylobacterota; class Campylobacteria; order Campylobacterales; family Sulfurimonadaceae. The sequence continues at coordinate 25,266 of NZ_JAEMVE010000121.1, forward strand.
TTGTCTTGATTCTTTTTATCTTCTTTGTTTTCGTCTTTTTCGTCTTTTTTGTCTTTATTTTCTTGGTCTTGTTTCTTTTCTTCTTTCTTCTTTTCTAAAAATTTTTTAACAGCTTCATAGTTTTCACGAGTTTGTTTATCTTCTTTAATACTCAAGGCTTCTTCATAAGACTTCAAAGATTCTTCATATTTTTTAAGTTTGACCTGAGTGTTTGCACTGTTATATAAGGCCTTTGCCTTAAAGTCTTTATCTTTAGTAAAAATATTTTGATATACCTTCAAGGCTCGTTCATAGTCTTCATCTTTATATAAACTATTAGCAAGATTATAAACAGCCTCAGGGGAGTCTATAGCAAAGTTCTCATACACAGAAGCTGATTTTTTATAATCTTCATTTGAGTACGCTTCTTTTGCCTCGTTCAACTTTTGAAAGTCAAGAAGCCCTGCTTTGACGTCTTGAGCGCCAAAGAAAACTAAGGACAAAAGTACAAAGTTCTTTGCTAGTTTTTTTGGCACAGAGGCAAAGGCTAAAAGTAAAAAGAAAATAGCTAAGGCTAATGGATAATAAAACAGTTGTATATACTGAGGTATCGTTTCTTTTTTTAGGGTTGATTTTTCAGTGATAGATTCTATCTCTTTTAACATAGCTTTAATATCCTTATCTCCTAAGACGGACTCTATATAAACGCCTCCTGTCTTGGTTGCAAGGTCTTGTATGCTTTCATTAAGTTTTGAGATCAATATATTTCCATTATGTTTGATAAAACTTCCATCTTCTGCTCGTACAGGGCTTCCCTTACTTGTTCCAATACCAATAATAAAGAGTCTAAGGCCATTGTCCTTAGCAAGTTCTATCTCTTGGGAAAAATCTTTTTTATCCCCACCATCGGTAAATAAAAGTAAATTTTTTGTATCGGCATGTTCAAGCATGGCTATGGCTGAGCGAAGCATAGAGTCTAAATGCGTTCCTTTTTCAGTAATATGTTGAGTATTAACCTTTGAGAGTAAAAAAGCTACAGAACTATGATCAAAACTTAAAGGCGAAACAATATAATCATGTTTGGCAAAGGCCAGTACTCCAATACGGTTATGAGGCGCCATTTTAATAAGATCAATGGCCTTAGTCTTAGCCGATTCTAAACGGTTAGGATACACATCTTCTGCCTTCATGGAATCAGAAATATCAATCCCCACTAAGATATCAGCAGACTTCGCTTCAACAACAATTTCACCGTCTTTAATAACAGGTTGAGATAAGGCCAATATCATAAAAATAAAAGAGATAAAATATAAACTGTATCTAGATTTTTCACTCAGACTTGTATTTTCGTGTCGTAATCTCTTTAGAACCTCAGCATCAAAGGCCAAAAATCGTTCTTTAGTACCCGTGATAATAAAATAAAAAAGAATACCTGTGAGCGGTAACATAAGGTAAATAAATATTGGATATAAAAGACTCATGCCCATCCTTTTTTAGATTTTAAAATAAGATAAAGCAAAAGACTTATAAAGGCAATAAAAAGAAAATAATTATAATAATAACTTTTATTTAAAAACTTTTCACCTACGAGTTCAGATGTCTCAAGCTCATTAATTTCATCATAAATGAGTTCTAATTGCTCCGCAGAATATGCAGGAAAAAACTTAGCATTAGTATCGTTTGCTATCTTACTTAATGTTCTTTCATCAAACTCTCCCGGCCGCCCTATCCCAATTGTATAAATTTTAAGCCCTTCTCTTTTAGCTAAAGAAAGCGCTGCTTCATAAGGCATTTGACCTGCTGTATTTTGACCATCTGTTAATAAAATCGCTATCTTAGACTTTGCCTCATTTTCATGCATAAGTGTAACGGACTGTGCAATCGCATCAAAAATAGCTGTTTTCTTTCCAGCCACTCCAATATAAAGCTGTTTCAAGAGTTTAGATAGAATTTTTTTATCGTAGGTTATAGGAGAGGCAACAAAGGCATACTCACCAAAGACAATCATTCCTAAGTTATCATTAGGACGTTTCTCAATAAAAGAATCTACAATATTTTGAACCACCGCAAAACGATTTAAGGCTCTGTTATTTTCATCAAAACCTCGTGCGCGCATAGAACCACTCGCATCAAGAAGTAAAACAATATCATAACCTTCACGTGGCTCAAGGTCTATCTCTGTTTCACTATAAGGAGAAGAAATTGCAACAACAATAGAAATAATTCCCACCCATTTTAAAAACTTCAATACATACGATGAAGACATAGACGCTGAGCCAAATAGTCCCATATGAGGAAACAAAAGGCTTTCATGTCTTTGCTTACAAAGATAAGCACAGAGTATAAAGACAAAAACAAGGGCTAAAAGATAAGGAAACTCAAGTTGCATCGATGACCTCTAAAAATTCTTTAAACTGCTTGAGCATTTGAGCATCTAAGGCTTCCACTGTTTTTTTATATTTGTACTGGGCTAAACCTTCGTCTAAACGTTCAAGTAAGGCTATCTCTTCAGGACTACTTACAAGAAAACGGGCATACTCACTAATCTCATAAGCCGCTTGCTTAGCATTTTGAGTATTAATGGCATGCATCTTTTTTAGATACTTCTTTTTAAGGTTAATCTTTTTTGTTTTTGTGAACTTTTTCCAAGCCCAAAGGCCTAAAGCAATCAATATAAGACTCAAAAGGACTGAAGCTATAATGATTAATACCATCAAAGAGTTATCAGGCACCTCAACTAAAGGCTTTATATCATGTAAGGGGATGTCTTGCATTATACATTTCCTTCAAAAAGTCTTTTTAGCTTTACAACGGCTTGTTCATCTGTATAAATTTTCACAAATCGAACCTGATCATTTCTAAGCTTTTCATATAAGGCGTGATCATGAGCCATCACCTTTTTTTTATACGCCTTCATAGTAGCTCCATTAAAATCACCCTCAAGTTCCGCACCCGATTCAGGGTCTTGAAGAGTGGAAAAACCAAAAGAAGGTGGGTTCTCTTCCGCCTTATCGCGAATAATTATAGAAATAACCTCATGTTTACGGGCTAATATTTTAAAATCAGGTATATCAAAATAATCTGCTAAAACAATAATTAAAGACTTTCTTTTTAAACGTTTCATTAAGTACTGAGATAAAAACCCATAATCTGCTTTTTTTCCCAAAGCATCGAAGTCTAGAACCTCTGAAACCAAAGATTGCACCGCATGAATCTTTTTAGAAGGACGATTTTCTTTATACAGCTTATCGGCAAAAATAAAGGAACTAAGTAAGTCCCCATTTTTAATGGTAGAAAAAGACAAGAGTGCTTTTATCTCGGCGATAAAGTCTTGTTTAAACTTTTTAGAGCCAAAATGTACTGAGCCATTTAACATAGAACATAAAACCACATTAAGTTCACGTTCTTCTCTAAAAACCTTAATGTAGGGCTTTTGCTTTTTAGCCGTGATATTCCAGTCAATATGACGAATATCATCTCCAGGCATATATTCACGAAGCTCTATAAAGTCGTAACCTTCCCCATGAAAGATAGAAGGATTATTCCCGATAAGTTCAGAAAAAACTTGACGTCTTGCTCGAACCAAAATCTTTTTGAGTTTACTCATTTAGGGAATTGCCACCGCTTGAACAATCTTATCTATAATCTGGTCTGCTGTAATACCTTCAGCCTCTGCCTCATACGATAAAATAATACGGTGACGCATAATTTCTTTAATAATATAGGCGATGTCCACAGGAGAAACATAATCTTTTCCACGTAAAAAAGCCATAGCCTTCACGGCCTTAAAGATATCAATACTCACACGAGGACTTGCACCAAACTGTATATAATCCGCAATATCACTTAAGCCGTATTCAGATGGGTTACGAGTACATGTGACAAGTTCAATCATATACTTTTCAACCTCTTCATCCATATGAACCAAGGCCACTTCTTTTTTAAGTTCTTCTAACTCAGCAAGAGTGATAACCGCATTGATAGAAGCATTTGTTTTTGAAGAGATACGTCTTGCAATTTCAAGTTCTTCTTCTTTAGTGTTATACCCCACCACAAGCTTCATCATAAATCTATCCAATTGAGCTTCAGGAAGTTGGTAAACACCTTCTTGTTCTACGGGGTTTTGCGTTGCCATTACAAAAAACGGAGGATCAAGTTGAAAAGATTCATCTCCAATAGTCACTTGCTTTTCTTGCATCACTTCAAGAAGAGCAGACTGAACCTTAGCCGGCGCACGGTTAATTTCATCTGCAAGAAGTAAGTTCGTAAATACAGGACCTTGTTTAATCTTAAACTGATTATGAGCTGGGTCATAAATCTCAGCACCTAAGATATCTGAAGGAAGTAAATCCGGTGTGAACTGAACCCGCTTAAAGTTAAGACCTAGAGCTTTGGCAAGAGCATTTACCGTTGTTGTTTTAGCCAAACCAGGAATACCTTCTATTAAGATATGCCCCTCACATAAAAGCCCCACTAAAAGACCATCTATCATCTTTTCTTGACCTATCACAACCTTAGCTACTTCGTTTTTAATCTTTAAAATTTTATCGTTCATTTATCTTAGTCCTGTCTTTATAAATATTATTACTCTTATTATAGCAAGTGAATATTATGCTCTTTTGAAAAGAGATGATATTTTTTACTTGTGTGAAAAATGTGTGAATGATTTACAACTTTTCAAGGGCTCTTTTTTTAAGTGTATAAAAACTTATATCTTCTGCTTGATAAACAGCCCTTTCAAGTTCTTCTATTTCTAGCTTAAAAAGGACTCTATCGCAGATGATTAAAACTTCTAAAAGTTCTTTTTCGTTTTTAGTTTTTTTAATTTTATCACCTTTTTTAAACTGAGGGTCTTGTCTTGATGGAAGCTTCACTAACTTTGCAACAATAAAACCAGCTAAAAAAGTCAAAACATAATATAAATACTCTGCATACCTATAAAAATCTATCGTATTTGTGGGAAGGTTAACCTTATCTATCAAGTCTTCTCTTTGTATCCCCTGTTCCTTTATATGAATCCTAAAGGACTGAGTTTTTAAAACTTTTTCTTGTTTATCTTCTAAATCAAAGTATTTAAACTCCACAGAAGGAATAATAAAATCTTTTGTGCACACAAAGGCAAAACGTTGAGTCCACACCCCTATAAATCCAGATTTTGAAAGTTCAAATTTAGCGTCCATCGTATCCGCAAAAACTTGCACCCCTTCAATCTCAAAATTAAATTCAGACAAAGACTGCAAATTACCTTTTCCTTCTATGGAGATTTCTAAATGCACGGGTTCATAAGCAGACACTTCATTTGAGTCTAACTCAGTTCTTAGACTTAAAGTACCTGTTAACGAAGAAGAAGTTTTAGATACATGCACGGGGATAGGTTCTAAATGTGTTTCTTCTCTTTGCACCTCAAGGTCATTTACATTATCACGTCCTTCAATAACATTATCAATAGCGCTTTGTGTAGTAAAAAGCATCACCGGCTTTAACTCAATCTCATAAGAGCCTTCTTTTTTGGCAAACACAAGATATTTATAACTCAAGGTTTGAAGCTCCCCATCAAAGTGTCTTTTTTCTGATAAAAGTTGAAAAGAAAAGGGAATATCTGTTGGAGGAGTAAACTCAACATCATCATTTTTTCCTTCCTTAGAAAACTTACACTGCATTGTGAGTACGGTAGCTTGATGGGTATACAGTTGTGTCTCTTTTAAGTCTATCTTCCATTCATACTCACTCTTAGCAAAAAGACTTAAGACAAGTACTACAAGACTACCAAGGATGTTCTTCATTTGTTTTCCTTTCATTTATAAGTTCATATTGTTTATATGAGAGACCGGTTTGTTTATTATTAAATTGCACCTGAGCTTCAGATTTATTTTTTTTGCCCTTTTTTTTAGTTCCGGCCCCTGATTTAGCACTGGCTTTCATGTTAGAAGACCCTGCTCCTTTTTTCTTTTGTGTATCTTTTTGCTCAGCCTTAGAGTTCACCTTCTTAGCATCATTTTTTTTCTTTCCTTTTTGTTGTCCTGTTTGCAAACCTTCTGCTTTTTTTGCCTTAGAAATATGCAAAAGGTTTTCATCTGTTTCTTTATTATAAAAAAGTATTAAAGATTTTTCATATGCCACTCTGGCCTCTTCATACATTTCTATGCGAACATAAGCATTTCCTAGGTTATGAAAGACTTTTGCCTTTAAGGTGGCGCTAGTAGAAGACACTCCTTTGTAGGTGTCAATAGCTTCTTCATATTGTCCTACCTTATAATAAGCATTTCCAAGGTTATAAAAGTCTTCTGGTGAACGCATTCCTATCTTTTTAAAAATCTCCAGTTCATCTAAGTATTTTTGTTCTGCGTAAGCTTTGTCCCCTGCACTTTGCGTCGAAAAGCTACGCATATCTGCTTGAATATTACTACTAACTAAGGCTAAAAAAATTAGCATCCACTTTGAAAGATATTTCGATACATTGCTCACCCCAACTATAAAAAACACAAGGGCTAAAAAAAGTGGATAATAAAACAACTCTTCATGCATTAACACATCCGCTGAAGAAAGCTTTTTTTCCCGTGTATCTAACCAGGCTGATAATTTAGACACACCATCAAAGTTAACAAAAACACCACCCGTTGCGTCAGATAAAGACTTCGCTTTTACATTACTTGAACTCACTACTAAGTGCTTATTTTTATCCTTAAGCCATTGCCCATTTTTATCTTTTAATCTTGAACCAATTCTTGTTGCCATCATAACTATAGAAATACTAATACCTTTTTCTTTAGCGTACGCAATCTCTTTTGAAAAGTCAGATGAGTCTCCTCCATCACCAATAATAATAAGGTTTTTCTCTTTTATTTGAGATAATTTGGTGCTAAGTTCTAAAACCGAAGACATATCTGTCCCCTTAGTTATCACCAAGTTAGTATCAATAAGCTCTAGTTGATGTCCTAAAAGTTCTGCATCTGAAGTTAAAGGCGAAAGAATAATCGCATTTGTTGTAAAGCCAAGTAGGGCAAAACGTTCATGAATTCTTTCTTTAATAAGTTTTTTAATAAACATTTTAGCGGCCAGTAATCGTGTCGGCTTAATATCATTGGCTTGCATAGAATAAGAAAGGTCAAGAGCAATAACCACTTCTGAGCCTTGATAGTTTTGTTTAACAGGTTTCATTTCAAATACAGGTCTCGCCAAAGACACCATCATCAAACCTAAACTTAAATACAAGAAAACAAGTTTAACCCGTGTAGAAGGAGCTATATCATGTTTTTTATTCTTTTTTCTATAAAGAAGCATTAAAAGAAACACTACTAGGAGCCAAAAAAAGTCTGGGCTTAAAAAACTCATGCAAGCCCCCTGAAACGTCTTAGTACATACGCCACTAAAAGAAAAAAGGTCATTATTAAAATATATTGGTAATAATAATCTTTTTTTAAAAACTGATGAGACTTTATTTCAGAGTTTTCCATCTCATTAATCTCAGCATACACTTCTTTTAGTTCTTCTTCATTCACAGCCACATAAGACTTTCCCCCTGTAGCGTGAGCAATCTCTTCTAAAAGAGCAGGTGAAAAGTCATTCCCAATAGCAATAGTATAAATTTTAACATCTCGTTTCTGAGCTAACTTTACCGCGTCTTTGGGTGAGATACGACCACTGTTATGTTCCCCATCAGATAAAAGGATGATAAGCTTAGACTTAGCCTTTGAAAAAGAAAGTGCACGTATAGACTGCTGTATCCCTTCTCCAATAGCCGTATTATCTCCGGCCATGCCTGTTTGAAGATAAGAAACCATAAGCGAGACAATATTTTTTTCATACGTCACAGGAGAGGCGATAAAGGCAAAATCTCCAAAAAGAACGATACCTACATTATCATTTACGCGCTTAGCAATAAACTCACGAACCACACGCTGAACCGTCTCAAAACGTGTTTCTCTTACTTCACTAAGACCAGAAGCGCGCATAGAGCCACTTGCATCAATGGCTAACACAATGTCTATACCTTGTCTATTTAAGGGATTGGTTTTATCAATGACAATGGGTGAGGCTAAAGAAAATATCAATAAAAGTGTAATCAAAAGTTTCCATAAATTTTGCATCCAAAAACGAGGTTTTTTCATGCGAAAGAGTTGAAGGTGCACAAAATTTCGTTTAACTATTTCTTCTCTACACTTATATAAACAGTAAAGTATAGGCAGTAATAACAAAAGTATATAACTATATTCAAATAAAAGCATTATCTTAGTTTATCTAATTCTAAGTGTGAAAATAGAATAAAAACTTAAATTTTTATATTTATTATAATTCCTCTTGACATTAAAAGACAAATCCCCTATAATTCCCGTCCACAAACACTTTGTGCTTGTTTATGTCTCCTTAGCTCAGTTGGTAGAGCATCTCACTTTTAATGAGGATGTCGATGGTTCGAATCCATCAGGGGACACCATTTTTCTTACTTTTTGTAAAAAGTATAACTTTCTTATTTTACAATGTGGTCCCATCATCTAATGGTTAGGATTCATGGTTTTCATCCATGCCATAGGAGTTCAAATCTCCTTGGGATCACCAAATCACACCACTTTTTCATTCTATCTTTGTTGTCAACATACTTGAGTAGTAAACTACACTTCATATGTTTCCGCCGCGATACAATAAAAAATTGATGTGATTGCATCAGCCAGCTTTTAATCTTAGTTTTTTGTTGTCAACATACTTGAGTAGTAAACTACACTTCATATATTTCCGCCG
>NZ_JAEMVE010000122.1 GCF_029216045.1 Sulfurimonas sp. MAG313
ACCAGTACCTAAAGAAGAAATTAAAATTTTTGCCATACTAACTTGCCTTTTGATATTTTCTAAACATTATATGCTCAAATATTCGAGTTGTGACTACTTTATCACCTTGAATTTTTTCTTGAGTTATACGCTGTGTTGTTGCATACACTGGTATAAGGTTATGCTGATGTGCAAAGTTTACCATCATAAGCGTTGCCCCAAAGTCACCTTGAACAAGTAAGAGGTCATTCTCTTTTGCTTGTGTTAAGATATTATGCTTTATTTCTTCCAAATATTGGCTTATGTCTTGAATATCTGCCGGAATTTTCGACCATCTTTTTGTATCAAGTAATTTAAAGTTAGTAACATTTAGACTAAACGTTGCATCATCACACTGAGAAGATGTCATTGCGTGGGAAATAAGTACAAACATTGTTCTCATAAGACGTCCTTGCTTTTGTTATATAAACGCCTATAAATAACAAAGGCATCTTGTCTAGGAATCACTTCTCCATTTTCTTTATCATATAAAAGATTTGAAAAAGTCACACCAAGACGTTTTCCATTACATTGAACTTCAGGGTAACTATTATCTAAGGGTTTGGCTTGCATAGTTTTTCTAAAATCATTGACAAAATCATAAAAACCTTTACTATCAGTATACTTTTTACTGTTTTTTATCTTACTTTTTAATTCTTGTACTTCATTTAGAAGCTCAATAGCCCAAGCTGGCGCGTCTTTAAAAACATCATGGCTCATTTAAGCCACCTTAGGAGTTTTAGTAATATCGTTGTGATAACGAGCATCAAACTTTACACGATTAAACCGTACCTCTTCAAAGGCTTCTTCAACATTAACATCTAAAATAGATTTACTATAGACATACTGATGATTACTATTTTGATAAAAACGACCAAAGGGGTCTAGCATGATGTACGATTCTGTCATTGCGTCCTTTGACTCTTTATTAATATGTGGTAAGGCATTATTATGCTGTTTTAAAAAAGTCTTATAATTGTCATCGCTGCAAAAAATTTCATTTGTGTTAATAGAAAGAGCTTGAAAGACTTTCCATTTATCGGGATCAACCTCTTTAATAAAAAACACTCATATCTTCATCACAATTATAAGTATTCACAACGGTGTTAATTTTAATCAAAATATTTTTGTTTTTATCTCGTACTTCTTTAAGAGACTGTATTAATTGTACAGGACTTAAGGTTTTGCCTTTAACAACCCGACCAATTTTTTTGTTTATTTCTGGGTCTAGACTATCAACACTAATAGCAAACATACTTAAATAAGGAACACTTTTTAAGATAAAATCATCATTTAAACATGAACCATTAGTAATGATTGACACCTTAAACCCAAAACCATATGCTTTTTTTATGATGTAATCTAAATGAGAAGATAAGGTTGGTTCTCCACCTGCGATATTTAAACGAACTAAGTCATACTTTTTAGAAAAGAAATCATAAACATATTTTAAAAATAGATTAATCTTAGACTTAGAGTAATGAAGTTCTCTTCTATCACTCTCTTGGTACTTCGCAAAACAGTAATGACAACTGTAATTACAAGCTTCTAAAATATGCCAATTTATCGTAATTTCTTTCATCATATGTCCTCATTCTTCCGTTAAAGTTATAAGTGAATTATGCAAAAAACTATTGACAATAGCTGTCTATTAAATAAGAAATCTTCAATCCCCTTAAAATCGGGTCAGTTCGTAATCAAAAGCAGCAGCAAAGCCACGTAAAACTGGAGGTTTCAATCCCCTTAAAATCGGGTCAGTTCGTAATCCTATGTTTCAAGAGGTCTAACTCATGAAGACGGTTTCAATCCCCTTAAAATCGGGTCAGTGCGTAAT
>NZ_JAEMVE010000123.1 GCF_029216045.1 Sulfurimonas sp. MAG313
AGCATTTTAGGTTATTTTAAATCCCTATAATAGGGGATACAAAACAACCTAAAATACCTGTCAAGAGTTATATTAAACCTTTGATGCACCTCGTGTAGATAATAACTTCAAGCACTTTGTAAGGTGCGAAAGCTCAGTTATTAACAAAAGGCTTATCTATCTTGAACAATCTTTAAGGCGCCTTTGTAGATTGGTTCGTCTATAAAACCATATTTTTCATCTGCAAAGCCTGTTATGCCCTGCTCTCTCATTTTTTCGAACAGTTCTATGATATATTTTGCTTTTTGAATTTCTATGTCTTTGATTTCAAAACATGAGATTACTTCTTGTGCTTGCATAGGTGAAACACAACCCTTAGAGGTAAAGCCCATCATCTTTTCTAGAGCTAACCATCTTTGGAACTCATGCATGTTTTGATAGTCTTGATAAACAAAAGAGACGGGATGCGCTCCTATGCTTTTAGCTCCAAGTAAAAACTCTGCTAAAATATAATGAATAGTTGGGTTTTCAGGCACTAATAAGTCTTGAGAAAGACCAAGGTCAGCTAAGAGATCTAAGATACCAAGATAAACGGCTTTTACCTTGTTGTTGTATTGAAGTTGTTTTAAGTTATTTAAGGCTTGTTTTGTTTCTATACTTAGGTGTAATTCTATATTTTCATCTAGAACTTTTAAAACCTTATGAATATCGTTAATGTCTTTTATCTTAGGGACACGTATAGCATCAGGTTTATAGGCATTTAAGAAAGCAATTTCATCAAGGCCTCCTTCATCTAAGGCATTAATTCGTACCACAATTTTTTTAGGACTTTGGTGAATTTTAGATAAAAAATAAGCACATAATCTTAAAGCCACTGGCTTCTCTTGTGTTGAAACACCATCTTCTAAGTTTAGGACTATACAATCGCTTTCAACCGTATCTATTTTTAAAAGATGTTTAAGATTATGTGCGGAAAGCATTAAGGCTGATTTGAAGTTACTTTTTCTATTTTGGATGCGTCCTGTTGGCGAAAGCAAGGCATCTAAAGCATCTAAGTCTTTGTTGTGTACAAGTTTTTCTAAGTTCTCTAATTGGGGAATAAACATCTTATTTTTCTTCCTTGTGTAAGTAGTTATATAAGGCTTTCATCTCTGTATTGGTTAAAAAGTACTTAGGCATGATACTACGTTTTTCTTTTAAGGCCTCTACAAAGCTCGAATATTTTAAGCTGTTTATTTCTTTAGTCTGCAAGATATACTCTTCACCCTTATGTTTATACTTAGAAATTATCATCCCCTCACCTTTTTTCCCATGACACTTATTACACCCAATGCCACGTGGATTTTTGTACAGATGTTTGGCGTATTCTGTTTCAGTAATAAACGAGTCTTTTTCTTTGGCTTCCACGTTTATAAACAATAAAAAAATCAACAGGCTATATTTCATTAAAACCACCCTTTAAGAACTCTTATGTATAATATCAAAAATATTCTAAAGAGCAGGTCCTATTCTGCTTTAAATACGAGGTTTAGATGCAAATTCTAGATGGTTCAGCACTCTCATCAAAGATTAAAGAAACAATTAGTAAAGACGTTAAAGAACTTAAGGTAAGAACAGGAAATGTTCCAGGATTAGCCGTTATCCTTGTGGGTCACGATCCTGCAAGTGCGGCCTATGTTGGTATGAAGAAAAAGGCATGTGACGCGGTTGGATTTTATTCAGTTACCCATGAAATGCCTAAAGATATTTCACAAGAAGCCATAGAAAAAACCATTACTATGATGAATGATAATCCAAATATTGACGGTATATTAATTCAACTTCCCCTGCCTGAGCAAATTGACGCCAACCGTCTCTTAGAACTCGTAGCTCCTGAAAAAGACGTGGATGGGTTTCATCCTTACAATGTAGGGCGTTTAACCACAGGGTTAGAAGGCTTTGTACCCTGCACTCCTCTTGGAGTCATGAGATTACTTAATGAATATAACATTGATGTAAAAGGGATGAATGCCTGTGTTGTTGGGGCTTCTAATATAGTTGGAAAACCAATGGCTAGTCTTTTACTTAATGCTCACGCTACGGTAGACATTTGTCATATTCATACCAAAGATTTAAAGGCACGTACTCTAGAAGCAGATATCCTTCTTGTTGGCGTTGGTGTTATTAACCTTATCAAAAAAGATATGGTAAAAGAAGGCGCTATCATCATTGATATTGGTATCAATAGAGCTGAAAATGGAAAACTTGTTGGGGATGTGGACTTTGAAAACGTATCTCAAAAATGTTCTTACATCACACCTGTACCTGGTGGTGTTGGTCCTATGACCATTGCCATGCTCTTACAAAACACTTTAAAATCAGCTCAACGTAGATAATTATAATACAGAGGAAAGAATAACACAATGAAAGAAAAAGCTAAAAATTTTGCCTATAAGGCTTATAAATTCTCAAACTCATGGACAGGAACGGTAATCATCGTTTTACTTGTTATATTTTTTGTAGCTCAGGCCTTTAAAATCCCTAGTGGTTCTATGAAGTCATCTTTACTTATAGGGGATCATCTTTTTGCTAAGAAGTTTGCTTATGGTATTTCAACTCCACACCTTCCATTTTTAGAAATTCCTTTAATACCAGGAACTGATGGTCATATTATAGATGGAGATACTCCTGAACGTGGCGATATTGTAATCTTTAGATACCCACAAAACCATAGTATACATTTTGTTAAGCGTTGTGTTGGTTTACCAGGGGATATCTTGTTTGTTAATGAAAAGGACCTTTATGTAAGTATGCACGAAGGTGATGAATACATGAAAAAACATTATGCACCTGAGCAAATAATAGAAGCTATGAATAAGCTCTTTGTTAAAAACCCATATCAAAAAGACCATCCAGGAATTCATCATGATGACGCTGTTGTAAATAATGGTCAAACACATATGCCTATCTTCTTTTTAGCACCTGTTCAAGTTCCTGAGAATGAGTACTTTATGATGGGAGACAACAGAGATCATTCTAATGATAGTCGTTTTTGGGGAACGGTTCCTTATGGACTTATTGAAGGTACGCCTTGGTTCATATATTTTAGTATTAATGATAATTACGAGATTCGTTGGGATAGAATGGGTAAAACACCTGCAGACTTAGAAGGTGCAGGCTATATCAAACGCGCAGTTGCTGAAGATATTAAAAAAGATAAGGGAATTTTCTAATTGGATAGTGCTGAAATAATAAAGATTGCTATTACTGTTATAGTACTTGTTATTGCTATTGTTGGTCATGAAATCATGCACGGCTTAATTGCTTATAAGTATGGTGACCATACGGCTTCAGACGCGGGAAGATTAAAGATAAACCCTCTAGTACACATTGACCCTATTGGAAGTATTGTGGTTCCTGCCATGCTTTATATAACTAATGCTGGTTTTATCTTTGGCTGGGCAAAACCCGTTCCTGTAAACATAAAGACGGTGATACAAAGAGGTGGGTATCCTGCGGCAATGGCAGTGTCTTTAGCAGGAATTTTTTATAATATGCTTTTGGCCATTATTTCATCTATTATCTTTGTTAATTATTTTCCTATAGAGTTTTTATCTCAACTGTTAAGTGAAAACCCTGAGGCGTCTACCTTAGGAGCAGTTCATTATATTATTACAAAGTTGATTTCTCAAGATCCATTTTTGTACTTTTTAGGCATGTCTTTAATTATTAATTTGCTTTTGGCAATTTTTAACCTTCTGCCTATCCCGGCTTTTGATGGAGCACAATTTTTAACCTATCTATCTTTTCAGTTAAAGTTTCATAAAATAGGAGAAATGTATATACGCTTAGCTCCATATGGTATGTTTATTGTTTTAGCGATATTTCTTGTAGGTCCCTTGCAAAAGATATTAATTTTTGAACCTCTAAACTGGTTAATGCATCAATTATTACTTTAAAATAGTAAGTACAAAACCTTAAAAAATCAGATAAAAAGGATGTTTACATGAAATACTACATAGCAACAGACCACGCAGGCATTGATCTAAAAAATCACGCCTGTGAGTATTTAAAGTCAAAAGGATTTGAGGTAGAAGACCTCGGTCCTTATACTAAAGATAGAGTAGACTATCCAGATTATGCCGTTAAAGTATGTGAAAAAATTTTAGCAGACAAAGGAAGTATGGGTGTACTTATTTGTGGCTCTGGTATAGGTATAAGCATCTCAGCAAACCGTTTTACAGGCATACGTGCATGTTTGTGTCATGATGCATATACGGCTAAGATGGGACGAGCTCATAATGATGGGAATGTATTATGCTTTGGTGAACGTATCGTTGGTATTGGCGTTGCTGAATCTATTATGGACGCTTGGATAGACGCCGAGTTTGAAGGTGGACGTCACGCAGGTCGTGTAGAAAAAATAGAAGCAATCAAAGGCTAAGAGCCAAGGCTTCAAAGCAAAAAGGTATTATATGTTATACGAATGGTCTTTACTAAGTATCATTACCCTTGTGGGTATCTTTTTATTTGTCAAAATGTTTTATTTTAAAAACATCACTTTTAAAGAACAAAAGAATAATGAGCTTATGAAGATGACGCTTCAAGAAGCTGAAATTCTTATCCGTAAGTATCAGGTGCAATTGCAACGTTCCTTAGGTAATGTCGATATCTTAACCGATGAACTTAATAAGTTGAGAAATGAACTTAAAGTACTGAAGCAAAGAAACTCTCAACACCGTTCAGAAACCGATAAATTAAAAACAAAAATCAAAGACCTTGAAGGTCGTATAGACGCACTATTATAAAAGGATACCTCAAAATAGGTGTGAATTGTTTCACGCTTATTTTGAGTAAAATAGATTAAAAGGCAACCCTAAATGTTAAAACCTGAAAATAAAAAAATTATTGTTGACGCTATTCGTGAAATACCGGACTTTCCAAAACCAGGTATTGTATTTAAAGACATTAGTACCATCTTAAATAATGCAGAGGCCTTTGGTCTTTTAATGGACCACTTAAGAGATCGTTATAAGGATATGAATTTAGACTTTATAGCAGGTATTGACGCAAGGGGGTTTATTTTTGGCGCTGCCTTAGCTCGTGATTTAGGCATAGGTTTTGTTCCTATCCGTAAAAAAGGGAAACTCCCTTATACGACTATTTCTGAAAAATATGCGCTTGAATATGGTGTGGATGAAGTTGAAATCCATATAGACGCTTTTAGAGGGGTCAAAGATGCAAGGGTTTTGCTTATTGATGATTTAATTGCTACAGGAGGAACTGCTTTTGCAGCGGCGAACCTTATAGATAAGTCTGGTGGTATTTGTGTTGAGTCTTGTTTTATTATGGATCTTGCATTTTTAGGTGGAAGTAAAAAACTTTCAACCTTCACTCCTGTGTATTCTGTTTTAGGAGAAGACTAGTGTATATCCCTTCAAAAAGTAAATTCGATCCAGATGACAATGGACACTTTGGAATTTTTGGCGGACGCTATGTCCCTGAAACCTTAATGCCAGCCCTTCTTGAATTAAAAGATAAATATGAAGAACTTCGACACGATGAAGTCTTTTGGAAAGAAGTGCATTATTACCTAAATGACTATGTAGGTCGTCCTTCTCCTCTTTATTTTGCTCAAAATATTTCAGATGAACTTGGAGCAAAGATTTATTTTAAAAGAGAAGATCTTAACCATACGGGCGCACATAAGGTTAACAATGTCATCGCTCAAGGCTTGATGGCTCAGCGTCTTGGAAAGAAAAAAGTTATTGCCGAAACAGGAGCAGGACAACATGGTGTAGCAACGGCTACAATTTGTGCTCTTCTTGGCTTAGATTGTGAAGTGTTTATGGGCGCTAAAGATGTAGCAAGACAAGAACTTAATGTTTTTAGAATGAAACTTCTTGGTGCCAAGGTTCACTCCGTTGAAAGTGGAAGTAGAACACTAAAAGACGCTATGAATGAAGCCATTCGTCACTGGGTAACACATGCCAGAGATACTTTTTATATCATAGGAACCGTAGCCGGCCCACACCCTTATCCTATGATGGTAAGAGACTTTCAAGCGATTATTGGCTGGGAAGCTCGTGCTCAAATTTTAGAACTTGAAGGAAAGTTGCCTGATAAGGTGATTGCTTGTATTGGTGGTGGTTCTAACGCTATTGGTGCTTTTCAACACTTTTTAGAAGATAAAGAGGTTGAATGTGTGGGTATAGAAGCGGGTGGACTAGGCATTAACACAGATAAACATGGTGCGTCTTTAGAAAAAGGACGTCCAGGTGTTCTTCATGGACAAATGTCGTATCTATTACAAGATGATGATGGACAAGTTTTAGAAGCTCATTCTATCTCTGCAGGACTTGATTATCCAGGTATTGGGCCGGAGCATGCTTTTCATAAAGATAACAATACGGTATCATATGACTCAGTAACTGATGATGAAGCCTTAGATGCCTTTGTATGGTTATCTAGAAAAGAAGGGATTATTCCTGCCTTTGAAAGCTCTCACGCGGTAGCGTATCTTAAAAAAATACAAGACATTAAAGGGCAAACAATCATCGTTAACCTTTCAGGTCGTGGTGATAAAGATATGATGCAAGCTAAAGACTTGTTAGACTTTAACTAAAATATAGGACAGCAAATGAAAATTTCTATAACAGACAAACACGTATACGATATTCAATCAGAACTCACCGTAATTTTTGCCTTAGACACAAAAGAACTTTTACATGAGGGGATTTTGAAAGAGCTTGGCTTTAAAGCGTCTCAAGATGAGATCTGCTATATTTCAGAATTTAAGACCTTGTATGTAGGTGTGGAGGCTAATGAGCATGATTTATTTCGCTCAGCTGCTGCCACTGCTATTAAAACACTTTCTAAGTTTAAGTATACTTCTTTAAAACTTGCTCAATATGACATAAACAACAAAGATGGAATTTTTTCTGCCATTGTAGAAGGTTTTATCTTAGGTGCCTATACCTTTGATACTTATAAAAGTGAAAAATCTGAGCCTACTATGTGTGAGATAAACTTTTCATCAAGAAATATAGAAGATGAGGCTAGTACTGTTTCGGAACTAGAAGATATTCTTCTAAGAGCTAAGATATTGGCCATAGCAACAAACTATACACGAGAATTGGTTAATACCACTCCAGAAGATCTTTTCCCACTTAAACTTGCACATATAGCAAAAGACCTAGCAACTAAAAATAATTTAGAATGTAAAATACTTGATGAGGCCGCTTTAAAAGATGAAAACATGAACGCTATGCTTGATGTTGGTCGTGCTTCTCGTCATGAATCTCAGCTCATTCATCTATCATATAA
This sequence comes from Sulfurimonas sp. MAG313, assembly GCF_029216045.1. Lineage (GTDB taxonomy): Bacteria > Campylobacterota > Campylobacteria > Campylobacterales > Sulfurimonadaceae. The sequence continues at coordinate 7,285 of NZ_JAEMVE010000123.1, forward strand.
GCCTAAAAATCCAAAAGCAGTTGTATCGCTTATTGGAAAAGGATTAACCTATGACAGTGGCGGACTAAGTCTAAAGCCAGCTTCGTCAATGGTAAGTATGAAGCTTGATAAAAGTGGTGGATGCGCGGTTCTTGGTATTATGAAAGCCGTTTCAGAACTGAACCTTCCTATAGAAGTACATGGAATTATAGGTGCGGTAGAAAACATGATAGGTGGAGATGCTTATAAGCCTGATGATGTGCTTATAGCTAAAAACGGTATGAGTATTGAGGTAAGAAATACTGACGCGGAGGGGCGTTTAGTCTTAGCTGATTGCTTATGCTACGCTCAAGAAAAAGTGAAAGCAGATTACATCTTTGATTATGCCACTCTTACGGGTGCTTGTGTTGTTGCTCTTGGACACTATACTACAGGGCTTATGGGACACTCAACTAAGTTAAAACATTCAATGAGTCGTTCAGCAAATAACACGGGCGAATTGGTCGGTTCTCTTCCTTTTAACCGTTTTTTAAAGAAGCAGTTAAAATCTGAGGTAGCAGACATTTCAAATATCTCAAACAAACCTTATGGTGGAGCTATCACAGCGGCAATGTTTTTAGATAACTTTATAGAAAAAGAAAACAAAAACAAATGGATGCACTTTGATATAGCTGGACCCGCTTATGTTGAATCTGCTTGGGGGTACAACCCTTATGGCGGCTCAGGCGCGGGTGTACGAATGACGGTGGACTGGTTATCAAATATAAAATAAATAAACTTCTTATTGTTTTGGCAAGCCTTATTGTCATTGTCTTACTTGTAATAAACAATTCAGATGCCATCTTAAAAGCTTACGCTAATGCCTTTCGTATAGACAATGCAACAAAGGGCGCGGATTGTGTCTTAATTCTTAGTGGGAATTATAAGACCAGACCCGATCATGCCGCTATGCTTATGCAAGAAAATTATTCCAACCGTCTTTATCACACCGATCAAAGACAAGAATATTCAAAACATTATGAAATATTTGGGTATGCATTTGAAAAAGCGCAAAAGGTTTTGGCAACCTATAGCCTTAGTGCTGATATAATTCCAAGTATAAAAGGCGGTGCAACAAGTACCTTTGATGAAGCTCATGATTTTGTGGCTTTTTTAAAAGAGCATCCAATGAAACATGTTATTTTAGTGACCGATGCATTTCATACTGCAAGAGCCCATTACGCTTTTAGAAAGATACTAGATTTAAATGGGTATAAAGACATAATCATAGAGATGTCAGCAGCAAGCAATAACGCTTTTACTGAATCGACATGGTATAAAACTGAGAGAGGTGTTTCAGCCTATATCTTAGAGCCTATTAAGTATCTATTTTATATATTTCATACCACTAATACAACTCTTGTAAAAGAGAATTAGTAATGTCTATATTTCACTCTATCAATTACTATCTTTGCATGTTATAATAAGAAATATAAAACTTAAATCAAGGTTTGTCATATGCTTAAAAATCCATTAAAATCTATTCGTGTACTTTATGTTGAAGATGAACAAATAATTCGTGATGAATTTTTAGAAATCTTAGAAGATGAAGTACTTTCTTTGCATGTGGCAACAAATGGCAAAGAGGGGCTGGATATTTTTAAAAATAATAAAATTGATATTATAATTAGTGATATTCGTATGCCTGTTATGGATGGTTTAGATATGAGCCGAGAAATCTTAAACATTGAACCCCAAGTGCCTATTATTTTAACTTCTGCTTTCAATGACACAAAATATTTACTTGAATCCATTAAGCTTGGTATAGATAACTACCTTATTAAACCTATTAACCTTAAAGAACTTTTCAACACCTTGGAAAAAGTTTCTTCTAATATTATCAATTTAAAGCGTCTTAAAAAAAGTGAGCAACTACTTAATCAATATAAAGACGCTGTTGACAAAAACGCTATTGTGTCTAAAGCAGATAAGCATGGTAATATAACCTATGTGAATGCTGCCTTTTGCAAAATAAGTGGTTATACAGAAAAAGAATTGATTGGAAAATCACATAGTATCATTCGACATCCCGACACCATTCAAGAGATCTTTAAAAATCTTTGGTCAACCATATTGAAAAAAAAAGAATGGCATGGGAAAATAAAAAACCTAGCTAAAAATGGCTCTTTTTATATTGTTGATTCAACTATAATTCCTGTGTTAAATGCAGAAAATGAAATTGAAGAGTTTATATCTATACGACATGATATTACTCGTGAAGAACTTTATAAAGACGAACTTAAACAAACTTTACAAACAAGCTTTCAAACCTTAGATGAAAAAGAAAAATTTATACATGAATATGAAAATGCCTTAAAAGAAAACACACTTTTTTGTCGAACAACAATAGAGGGACAAATAACAGTAGCAAGTAAGGCCTTAATTCAACTCCTTGGTTTGACGGCAAACAACATCCAAGGAAGCTCTTATTTAAGTTTAGTTGATGATGAAAGTATCAGTACACTTGATAATGAAGTCCGTAATGAAATTTCAAAGCAAAAGACTTGGCAAGGGCTTATTAAGCATAAGGGACGAAATGGAAAAACTTATTTTCTTGAGTCTTCTTTTATACCTATACTAAATACCGAGGGTATCGCACATGAAGTTTTATGCTTTTATACAGATATCACTGAGCAAGTTCATTTAAACAAAGAGATAGTTGCGACACAAAAAGAAGTTATTTCAACGATGGGAGCTATTGGAGAAACCCGTTCAAAAGAAACAGGTGACCATGTTAAACGTGTGGCTGAGTATTCTAAACTTTTAGCCCTTAAATATGGAATAACCGATAAAGAAGCAGAAGAGCTAAAAATGGCTTCACCTATGCATGATATTGGAAAAGTTGGTATACCTGATAACATCTTAAATAAGCCAGGGAAACTTACACAAGACGAGTTTGAAATTATGAAAACACATGCGGAACTTGGGTACGAGATGCTTAAAGGTTCGCAGCAGTCTTTACTTAAAACAGCAGCAATAATTTCGAGAGAACATCATGAGAAGTGGGACGGCTCAGGTTATCCACGGGGATTAAAAGCCGATGAAATCCATCTTTATGGCCGAATTACCGCCATAGCTGATGTGTTTGATGCTCTAGGACACGATAGAGTTTATAAGAAAGCTTGGCCATTAGAAGATATTTTAGATTTGTTGAAAAATGGACGAGAAAAACATTTTGATCCTGACTTAATTGATATTTTCCTTAGTAATATAGACGACTTCTTGCGTATTAAAGATTATTTTGATAATAAAAAAGGAAATAGTTGAAAGTATCAAGTAACTCCAAAACAAATCAATATATTTCTGTTTTATATGTTGAAGATCAAAAAGATATCCAAGTTGAACTTATTGATATTTTATCTTTATTTGTTGATGAAGTACAGATGGCTTCTAATGGACAAGAAGGGTATGATATATTTCAAAGTACCAGGCCTGATCTTATCATTACAGATATTCAGATGCCTATAATGTCTGGTATAGACATGATAACTAAAATAAGAAAAGTAGATGCAAACATTCCTATTATAGTTACATCTGCCTTTAATGAAACCGAGTATCTTTTAAAAGCAATTGACTTAGGTGTAGAACATTATCTATTAAAACCCATAATAGTCAATAAATTAGAAGCTTGTCTTAACAAAATAAAAGCTCATCTTTTTGAGAAAAGGGAACTAGTAGCATATCGCAATAATTTAGAAGAGCGAATAAAAAAAGAAATAGCATTGCGTGAAGCTAAAGAAGCCCTCTTGATAGAACAAAACAAGTCTTATGAAATTGGACAAATGGTTAGTGTGATAGCGCATCAATGGAAACAGCCTTTGCATCATCTTAACTTATTAATTGAAGACCTTGGCATGGAGTATGATTACCAACCCTTAAGTCCCGAGTATATTAAAGACTTTATAAAAAAAGGAACCAATAGAATTCAATTCTTAGTAAGCACAATGAACAACTTTTTGAGTTTTTACAAAACAAATAAAACTAAAACTTACTTTCATGTTTCACACACAGTTAAGGAAGTCGCTTTGTTTTTAGAAATGAGTTATAAATCTCAAGGAATTAATATTGATATTATCATAAATAACGATTTTACTTTATATGGGCTTGAAAATGAGTTTCAACAAGTTATTTTAAATTTAATTAATAATGCCAAAGAAGCTTTCGATGGACAAAAAAGGCTTGATGCTAAGATCACTATTGTCATTTCCACAAATTCAAAAAAGGGGAATTTTAAAGTCAAAGACAATGCTGGTGGCATAAAGGATGAAGACATAAGTAAAGTATTTGAACTTGAATTTACAACGAAAAACGAAGGAAATGGCATTGGTTTATATCTAGTTAAAAAAATTATAGAAGAACGTTTTGGTGGATATGTACATGTTGACAATCAAAATGAAGGAGCCCAGTTTGAATTGGAGTTTGATCTACATGAAGAAAATAAAAATGTATAAATTAAATATAATATTTATCCTAATTGCTGGCTTTATATTTAGTGCTTGTGAGAAAGATTCTGAACAAGCATTAAGGGTTGGCATATCAACTTGGCCTGGTTATGAGCCATTGGCTCTTGCTGCTGAAAAAGGTTTTTATGGAGATTCATATATTAGAGTTGTTCGATTTGCAACACCGACAGAGTCTTACAGAGCATTAAGAGATGGCGTTATTGATGTAGCTGCTTTTACTGCTGATGAGGTTTTTCATTATGCTGAAGTTCGTAATCAACCAAAAATATTTCTTATTCTTGATATTTCCAATGGAGCCGATGCCATTGTAGCTAAAAAAGAAATTAAAACTATTGATGATCTTAAAGGTAAACGTTTAGGTGTTGAGGGTAGTACACTTGGAAATTACATTATTAGTAGAGGTCTAGATTTTGCAAAAAGTGATATCAAGATGAGAGACATTACTTTTGTATCTGTGAAGACTGATGAACAAGAAAAAATATTTTTAGCCGATGGTATTGATGCTGCTGTAACCTATGAACCATCTAAATCCTTACTATTAAAAGCGGGAGCACATGTAATTTTTGACAGTTCAATGATTCCCAATGAAATCATTGATGTTTTAGTCACAAACGAGAGCACCATACAAACAAGGCTTGCAGACCTTAATAGTCTAGTGAAAGGTTGGTTTAAGTCATTGGATTATATTAAAGAAAATTACAAACTCTCCCTGGATTTAATGGCACACCAAGAAAGTATTACCTTTCCCGCATTTAAAAAAGCTTATGAAGATCTTATTATCCCTTCTAGGGAAGTAAATAAAAAAATGTTAGGTAAAGACACTCTTATATTAAAACCAATGCAACGACTATCACGATTAATGTATGCTAATGAAATTCTTGAAAAAGAAATAGAAATTAAACATCTTCTAGATGATCGTGTAATTAATAGCCTGGAGGAATAAATAGATGAACGTTCCTTTAAAATATTTATTACCGCTATTGATTTTTATCGTAGGGTTTGTCCTCATTGTGTTTCAGACCTCTATCAATATGAGTAATGAGTATGCCCAGATGGCGATACGTTCGTCTACCCAGGCTGAAATTATTGGGAACAGACTGGCCAGTCGTATATCTTATGAGGTGAAACGTGAAGGGTTCTCGAAACAAAAGCTTATTAGTATGACAGCATCTTACATGGCAGACAGTTTAAATCAAATTCAATTATTTGATCAAAACCTTGAACTTGTATATTCAAGCCATATAGCATCTCATCATCATAGTTATAAAGAAAAAATTCAAAACAGTATCGCAAAAAAAGTTATGGAAAGCAAGTATTCTGATATTTCATATGTGCGAGAGAATCATCATATTATTGCCTATTTTCCTATTGATTTTTCATCAGAAAACAAGGCCGCCTTAAATAAAAACACAGGAATTATGTATCTTGTTTTTGACGATCTTTTTGCTTATGAACAAGCAAAAGAAAGTATTATATATACAGCTGTTATGACTATTATAATTGTAATTATAATGGTCTTATTCTTCTCAGCCTTAATCTACTTTTTAGTATTTAAACGCCTTAGTGCTTTACATGAGGCTAGCCTCATGCTTTCACGAGGCAACTTTGATATCTATGTAGAAAGTCATGGTGAAGATGAATTAACACAGGTTATTCACACTTTTAATTCGATGGCACTTGATATGAAGAGCTATCAAGAAAGCATGCAAGAGCGTGTAGACAATGCAATAGAAGAACGAATCGAACAAACAAAAATATTAATACAACAAAGTCGTCTCGCATCTATGGGTGAAATGATAGGAAATATTGCTCACCAATGGAGACAACCACTTAATGCCTTAAGTTTACTCATTCAAAAAATTGAGATGTTTTCAGAAAGAGGAAAGCTTACGCATAAAACTATTGAAGAAAATTCTAAAAAAGCAAATATTTTAATACAAAAAATGTCTACGACTATTGATGACTTTAGAAACTTCTTGAAACCTAACAAAGACAAGGAACTTTTTGATTTAGAAACCGTTACAAATGATGTTATATTACTTCTAGAGGCAGGTTTAACAGAAGCGGACATAAGCATTAATGTTAATATCCAAAAATCTGTATGCACTATATATGGATATAAAAATGAATTTTCTCAAGTTATTGTTAACTTAATCATGAACAGTAAAGATGCTTTACTTGATAATAGACAAAAAAACAGAAAAATATTTCTCAAGGGTACAGCAGATATTGAAGCCATTAAATTTTCTATTTATGATAATGCAGGGGGTGTTTCAGAAGATATTATTGATCGTATTTTTGAACCTTATTATACAACAAAGGAAGAAGGCAAGGGAACAGGTATTGGTCTTTATATGTCAAAGATAATTATAGAGGACAATATGCATGGTTCTATGAAGGTCAAAAATAATACTTTTGGTGCAGAATTTACCATAACATTTAAGAAGAAGGATATATCATGAAAATTCTAATTACAGATGATATAAGTGATAATAGAGAAATGTTGGGACGCTTGATTCAACAGTACAGTCGTAAGTATAAAGTGGAAGCTGAAGTGTTTTATGCACAGCACGGACAAGAATGTATTGATATATGTAATGAAAGAAGCATTGATCTTATTTTTATGGATATTGTTATGCCTATGATTGATGGTTTAGAAGCAACTAAAATAGTTAAAGAACAGCATCCTTCAATTATGATAATTGTCATTTCATCTGAAAATGATGAAGAGATAAAATCCAAAATATTACAAGCAGGTGCAGAAGACTACGTTTTAAAACCCTTTAGTTCAGTCATTATGTTAAGTCGTTTGAACAATTACAATCAGCTTATCGCCTCACGTAATTCCATATCATATCAACCAAAGTCAATAAACACTTTTACTCATAGTGTTTATAGTTACCAGATGAAGTTTTTTATAAATAATGAAGATGATCTTGCTCAACTTTGGGAAACTTTATTGGTCAGACTTGATTTTCAAAAGCATATCACCCATTTAAGCGATTTTGTACGATTAATCTTTCGTTTAGGCAATATACAACTTAATAAGTCATACCGATGTAATGTTTTTATGGAAGAAGACGAACATAATTTTTATTTCACTATAGATAATATGAAGCTTCTTCAAGCAGATATTATCACTAAAGCGGTTCAGAGATGTCCTTTAAACACTTCGCATAAACTCGCAGGTGATTTTCTCTCTTTTGCCTTACCTAGGCTAGGAACTGAAACAAGTTCTGATAAAATAATGAGTACTACAGAAACTTCCATCGCGCCCTCCTCTTCAATTACACCTGCTGAAAATATTTTGCAAGTTTATGATTTCCTTGATAAGGATACTTTAAACGAATTTGATTTTGTAATATCAAAACTACACACAGAAATCATGATGATGGGATCTTCATCATTAACTCTTGAAGATATTGATACAATGAATGAACACATTCAACAAATTGCTTCATTATTGGCAGGTTCTAACGACAGTTATGTTGTTTCAACTGCCTTAAATGAACTTTCTTTACTTTTAGATGACTATAGTGAGCCTTTTTTATCTATGAGTAATGAACTTTCTATCATGATGATTTCTTTTATAAATGATCTTATCATGTGGAAAGAAATGATATTTAGTACAGGTGCTCCTTCTGTAGACTTTCTTGATAGTTCTATAAGTAGTAACGTACATATGATACGTGCAGTATTTGTAAGTGATGATCATAATGCTGAAGAGTTGGAGGATATTTTTGATTTTTAAGTTTTTATCAGCTTTACTGTATTTTTTTTGTATACCCCTTTTTGCTGATTCTATTGAACTTACTCAGATGGAAAAAATATGGATAAAAAGTAATACTACGATTTCTTATGCAGGTGATCCAAATTGGTTGCCTTATGAAGCCTTTAACAATGAAGGAAAGTACATTGGTATAGTAGCAGATCATTTAAGCTATATTCAGAAAAAAACTGGCTTGAATTTTGTGCCTCAACGTACAAAAAACTGGGAAGAGTCTTTAAAAATTGCCACTCAAGGAAAAGTCTCCATCGTCTCAGGAGATGCTGCTGATGAGGTATTAGCCAAAAATTTCAAACCTATTGAACCCTACTTAATCAATCCTATTGTTATAGTAATGCCTGTTGAAACAAATTACATTGATGACCTTAATGAGCTTCAAGGTAAACACATTGCTATTATGAAAGATTATGGTTACACTGCCGACTTATACAAACATTATCCTCAGATGCATTTTATTGAGGTGACCAATATTCAAGATGGACTTAGAGGAATTTCAAGTGGAAAGTATGATGCACTTTTAGCATCTAATTCCTTAGCTAGATATAGTATTTCAAGTATGGATTTAAATAAGATTAAGATTGTTGGCAAAACTACTGTCACTATGGAAGTCACCCTTTTTGTTGACAAAGATATGCCTATTTTATTTAATATAATAAATAAAACTATACAATCAATCTCGGCAGAAGAACAAAATAGAATAATTAAAAAATGGACTTTATCATCTCCCTCAACTTTTACTAAAACATCATTTATTATTATTGGTGTACTTATTACCCTTTTAGTGTCATTTTCACTTTATACAATTGTTATGAAAAGGGAAAATAAAAAGCAACGTCTTCATATGAGAAAACTCGAATCCGCGCAGAAAGTTGGGCACTTAGGGAGTTGGGAGTGGAATATGATTACGAATGTACTAATTTGGTCGGATGAAGTTTATCGTATTTTTGGAGAAGAACCACAATCTTTTCCAGCAACATACGATGCCTTTAAATCATATATCCCAGAAAAGTTTCACAAAGGACTTGAAACAGCTATTTCAAAGGCAATACAATCTCACGCCCCTTATGAATTTGATCATCAAATCATTCAAAAAGACGGAAGTTTACGTTTAGTAAGAGAAGCTGGATATATTCGATATGATGATGAAAATCAACCTGTTTCTATGCTTGGAACCATTTTAGATATTGACTCTGTTACCCGTGCTCAAACAACATCAAAAGAAAACAAAGAACTTATTGAACTTTTGGAAAAGTTTGATCATAATGTCATAGCATCCAATACCGATTTAAAAGGAACTATAACCTATGCTAGTAAAGCCTTATGCGATATAAGTGGATACAGTGTTGACGAACTTCTTGGTCAAGCTCAAAGCATAGTTCGTCATCCGGACACGCCATCAAATATATTTGAAAACTTGTGGAATACGATACAGTCTGGAAAAACTTGGGAAGGTGAATTGAAAAACAAAACTAAAGAAGGAGGAGAATACTGGGTGCATACAACCATCTCTCCTAATTATGATGAAAATGGAAATATAAATGGGTACAGTGCTATTCGACGCGATATTACTCATGAAAAAAAAGTTGAAGACTTGCATCTCAGTTTAAAGGTTAAATCTACACAGTTACAACGCCTTAATAATGAGTTGGAAAAACGTATTAAAA
>NZ_JAEMVE010000124.1 GCF_029216045.1 Sulfurimonas sp. MAG313
AACAAGTAGCTCAAAATCGATAAAAGTGTTACTAGCGGTGGCGTAGTCCGTGGGAATAAGAATGTTTGATTATGTGGTCTTGACAAGGGAGGACGTTATAGAACTCAGAAGAAAAGAAAAAGCCTTAGCCGAAACAGCAGCCCTACTGGTCTTACAAAAAAAGTTCCAAGCACTATTTCAGGACGAGGAGTAATGACTCCTGCTGTAGTGCGTAAAGAGATTTTAAGCCTTATCATTGATACTCAAGCAAACGGAGCCACGATGAGTAGCATAGGCCCAATACTAGGCTACTCAACAAGAACGATAAAGAGATGGAAGGACAATCCTGAACATGAAGATAAACGTAGTACACGCGTACACAAGGAACCCTCTAACAAATAAAATGTCCCCAGAAAAAATTCCTAAAACCCAATAAAATTTTATTCCAAAAATGCTAAAATAGCATAAGAAACAGGAGAAAGAAATGAGCAGAAAAAGAACAACATATACAGCAGAGTTCAAAGCAAAAATAGTGATTGAAGTTTTACGTGATGAAGAGAGCCTAAATGAGATAGCAAGCCAGTATAAATTATTACCAAAAAACTTACAAAACTGGAAGAAGCAGTTCTTGAAAAATGCAAGTATTGCCTTTGACAAAAGCACTGTAGTCAAAGAGTATAAAGACGAAATTGAAAAGCTTAAAAAAGAGAAAGATGCCACAAGTAAGAAATTAGGCGAAGTGATTATAGAGAGAGACTTTGTTGTGGAAAAGCTACAAAGCTCGGTCTCTTGTAATGCCAAAAAAGAGATGGTAGAGATTGAGCATACATTATCTGTAAGCAAACAATTACGACTATTAGGTTTGTCCAAAACAGCCTATAAATATATCCCCGTAACACCTTTTTCTAGCGGAGAGGAGATAAAACTGCTAAACCTGATAGATACCATTCATACAAAGTATCCTTACTACGGTACACGACGTGTCATGAGATTGTTACGAAGATTAGGCTATACAACAGGAAGAAAGCTTATCAAAACAATATTTGCCTTCATGGGTATACGAGCCTTGTATCCCAAGGTGAGAACCACCAAAGCGAATAAAGAACATAAAAAATATCCTTATCTGCTTAACGCGTTTAAAAATGACAGTAATCAAGTCATCATTAATAAGCCCAATCAAGTATGGAGTACGGATATTACCTATATACGTCTTGAGAAAGGGTTCGCGTATTTGGCAGCCATTATTGACTGGAATACTAAAAAGATACTGTCTTGGAGGTTATCAAACACTATGGACGTATTATTAACGACCTCTGTCTTAAACGAAGCTCTGGCAAATTATCCTAAGCCTGATATTGTAAATACGGATCAAGGCAGTCAATATACTGCAAAAGCACATATTGATATATTGGTGCAAAAGGGTATTGCAATATCTATGGATGGAAAAGGGAGAAGTATCGATAATATTGTTATTGAACGCTTTTGGCGAACGATAAAATATGAAGATATTTATCCTTCATCTTACAGTAATATCAAGGAGGCTAGAAAGGGTATAAAAGAGTATATGGATATTTATAACAAAGAACGTTTGCATTCTGCATTGGATTATTTAACACCTAATGAAGCTTATTATAAAGGTGCTAATCATAGTTGCTTTGATGCTAGAAATGTGCTACTTACGGTAGCTTGATTGTTGGAATATAAAAAGGTTTAGGTTTGGGGTTGACAAGGGAGGACATTATACTGATTAATAACATTTCATTGGACTCTGAAATCAGTATAGATGAGCCTGAAAATCTACCTATTGAACTTGATTTTATGGGGGGAGACTTTATAACTATACCTGTTGATAAGCCCATGGTATTTACTACCAATGCAAAAGCAGGCGATACGATGCTTGATTTTGAGGATAGTAGCTTTCCTGTTATGTCTAAACGTTTTATTGAAATTCTCAAAAGTGCTGGTGTGGATAACTTACAAACATTTTCAATAATTATTAAAAGTACTAAAGATGACACCATATGGAAAGATTATTATGTT
>NZ_JAEMVE010000125.1 GCF_029216045.1 Sulfurimonas sp. MAG313
AAGTTGCTTTTTCTTTTTATTCGCAAAAAAATGCAGATGTAAATAATATTTCTTATATAATGCATGAAGGCGATTTTTTAGACTTTAAAGATTCAAAAGGATTTGATGTAATTATCTCTAATCCTCCTTTTTATCATGAGGGGTCTTCAAAAAGTGATAATGAGATGCGTCATACGGCTCGATATAATGTGCATCTTCCTATGGATAAGTTTTTTCAAAAGGTTTCTAAGCTTTTAGGAAATAGAGGACATTTTGTGTTTTGCTATGACCCTCAACAGTTTCAAGAAGTTTGTGCAGCATTAACGGCGGCTAAACTCACTATTGAAACGGTGCAGTTTATCCATCCTAAGATAGATAGAAAGGCGTCTTTGGTTATGATCCAAGCGCGTAAGGGTTCAAAGTCTTTGATGAAAACACGGGAGCCTTTTATCACCTTTGATGCCGATGCATTTTCAGAAAAAACTCAAGAAATATATAAAAAAGCAAGGACTCACAGTATAAAATGTACCCTATAATGAATGAACAAGGCTATAATTATTCTTTTAACCCTAATGCTTGCGACTCTTGCGGTGGTAATTGTTGCACCGGTGAAAGTGGAAATATCTTTGTTTCCTTAGAAGAAATCCAAGCTATATCAAAACATCTTAAATTAAGTATAGATGAATTTAAAAAATCTTATTTGACTAAGGTAGGATATAAGTTTTCATTAAAAGAAAAAATGTTTGAAGAATCTCATGATTGCACATTTTTTGATAGAAAGATACAAGGATGTGGAATATATTTAGTACGACCTATACAGTGCAGGACCTTTCCTTTTTGGCCTTATTTTAAAAGCCATGAAGATGAATTAGAAAAAGAATGTCCTGGAATAATTTTTAATGAAAGCAAGGAAAAAAATGTATAAAATTTTATCTCTATTTATTGTCCCTTTTATATTTCTTTTTGCAGGATGCTCTTTACACGAACAAGTAAGTGCAAAGAATGTTAAAAGTTTTGAGGATGAAGATAGACTTATTATGTTCGCCTTATACGCAAAGACCCAAGGTGATGCTAATTCTACTATAAACCTATTTGAACTTTTATATGAAGAATCAGGTAAGACAGAATACCGAGATGAAGTAATTATAATGATGTTGCAATCTCGCCAAAGCCAAAGAGCCTTAGTTAAGGTGGCGTATTATAAAAAAGATATTGATAAACTTGATGTAAGATTTAAGCGTTTAGAGATAGCTGTTCTTATTCAGTTAAAACGATATGAAGAAGCAAAAAACTTGAGTTTAATCTTAGTTGAAGAGACTAAAGAGGCTCAAGATTATCAACAAGTAGCTTCTTTATATATGATAGAAGGCCGGTATGATTTTTCTCTTAGATATTTACAAAGTGCCTACGCTATAAATTATGATGAAAAAATCTTAGATAAAATGGCCATTGTCTTATATGTAAATCTTAATAAAAAGTCAGAAGCTATTTCTAATCTTGAAACGCATATTTTACTTAATGGTTGTTCCGAAACTATTTGTTTACGGTTGGCAAGTTTTTATAGTGAAGAAAATGACATAGAAGGTATGTTGCGAGTGTATCAAAGGCTATATGATAACACCTTAAGTCTTAAATACGCTCAAAGTATAGTGAAGCTTCTGACCTATAAAAAAGACGCTATCGCCTTAGTGCAGTTTTTAGAAAAAAGTGAAGTGGATGATGTTTTATTACTTCAAATGTATGTAAATATTAAGAATTATGAGAAGGTAGTTTCACTTGGTTCAAAGCTGTATGAGAAAGAGGGAGACCCCTATTATTTAGGTCAAAGTGCCATTTTTGAGTATGAAGGTGCTAAGGATAAAAATGACAAATTAGTCATTGACTCTGTAATGCAAAAACTTATTAAGGTTGTTTCGGAGTCTGATGAAGCCGTTTATTTAAATTATTTAGGATACTTGTTAATTGATCATGAACTTGATATTAAAAAGGGTATGAACTATGTTAAGCGAGCATTAAAAGAGGATAGTAATTCTGCTTACTATTTGGATTCTTTAGCCTGGGGATATTATAAACAAGGGTACTGCTCAAAGGCTTTAACATTAATGAAAGGTGTTACTAAACAATTAGACAAAGAAGATGCGGAAGTGAGCTCACATATAAAAGCTATGAAAAAATGTATAAAAAAAGGGAAAAGATAAAAATGATTTTAGATGATATTATTAAAAAAACAAAAGAAGACTTGGAAATAAGAGAAAAAGAGTTTACTTTAGATTGGTTAGGACGTTCGTTAGCCTTTAATGCGAGACAACCTAGACCGATACATGAGTATTTACAATCAAGTGAAGATGAACCCTATAGAATCATTGCTGAAGTGAAAAAAGCAAGTCCGTCAAAGGGTGTAATCCGTGAAGATTTTGACCCCTTAGCCATTGCTCAAGCGTATGAAAGAGGTGGGGCAAATGCAATTTCAGTTTTAACAGAACCTCACTTTTTTCAAGGTGATTTAGAATACCTTGCAGGGATTCGTCGTTATGTAGGAACGCCTTTATTAAGAAAAGATTTTATTGTGTCTAAGTACCAAATTTTAGAAGCTCTTGTCTATGGAGCAGACTTTATCCTTTTAATAGCTAAGGCCTTGACTCGCGCGGATTTAAAAGAACTTTTAAATTATTCACGTCATTTAGGCATGGAACCTCTTGTCGAAATTCATGATAAGACGGATTTAACTAAGGCTATTTTTGCAGGAGCAGATATCATTGGTATTAATCACCGAAACCTTGAAACTTTTGAAATGGATATGGAACTGTGTCATAAACTTATCCCCTTAATTCCTAATGGCAAGATTATTGTTGCTGAATCAGGAATATATGAACATGGACAACTCGAAGATATGCGTCGTGTTGGAGTAGATGCCTTTTTAGTTGGGGAATCTTTTATGCGTCAAGATGATATTGAGAGTGCTGTTCGTAAACTTAAAACGGGTAAATAAGCGCCTCTTGTAAAACTCAATAAAGAGTCAAAACTAAGAAATTTTAATAGAAAAGTTTTTATAAAAGAAAAGAAGAAGAATTCACCCATTTTTAAGCCCTTAAAAGATACAATTAGCAAATTTATTTTGAACATACTTAAAGGGTCACAATGCCAAAACGAAACGATATACAAACCATTTTACTAATAGGTTCAGGGCCTATTGTTATTGGACAAGCCTGTGAGTTTGACTACTCTGGTACTCAAGCGGTTAAAACGCTTAAAGAGCTTGGGTATCGTGTCGTTTTAATTAATTCTAATCCAGCAACTATTATGACTGACCCTGAATTTGCGGACAGAACCTATATAGAACCAATTACACCAGAAATCATTTCTAAAATCATTAAAAAAGAAAAAGTTGATGCTATTTTACCTACTATGGGGGGTCAAACAGCCTTAAATGCTGCGATGACTATGCACGAAAATGGGATGCTTGAGGGTGTTGAATTTTTAGGGGCAAATCCTGAAGCTATTCATAAGGGTGAAGACCGTGTTGCTTTTAAAGAAGCGATGCTTAAAATTGGGATGGACCTTCCTAACTCTATGTATGCGCATTCTATAGAAGAAGCTATAGAAGCAGCTGATAAAATAGGATTTCCAATCATTATACGTGCCTCATTTACACTCGCTGGAGCAGGTTCAGGAGTGGCGTATAATATTGATGAATATAAGACTCTAGCGGAGCGTGGTTTAGACGCAAGTCCAATTTCTCAAATCTTAGTAGAAGAATCGCTTCTTGGTTGGAAAGAATATGAAATGGAAGTTATTCGTGATAAGGCGGATAATTGTATTATTATCTGTTCTATAGAAAACTTTGATCCTATGGGGGTTCATACAGGCGATTCTATTACAGTTGCTCCTGCACTTACGCTTACAGATAAAGAATACCAAAGAATGCGTGACGCTTCATTTGATATATTAAGAGAAATTGGTGTGGATACGGGTGGCTCAAATGTTCAATTTTCAATTGACCCTAAAACGGGAAGAATGATTGTTATTGAGATGAATCCACGTGTTTCACGTTCTTCTGCTCTTGCTTCAAAGGCAACCGGTTATCCAATTGCTAAAATTGCAACTATGCTCGCAGTTGGTTATACCCTTGATGAACTTACTAATGACATTACAGGTACGCCTGCCTCCTTTGAGCCTGTTATTGATTACGTTGTTACAAAGATTCCTCGTTTTACATTTGAAAAATTCCCTGAAGCAGACTCTACCCTTTCAACAGGGATGAAATCTGTTGGTGAAGTTATGGCAATCGGTAGAACTTTTAAAGAATCCTTTCAAAAAGCCTTATGTTCTTTAGAAGAAGATTATAGTGGTTTAGAATGTCAAGAAGGGGATATGGACTTTATTATTCATGAGATTCGTCGTCCTAATGCTAAGCGTATGTTGTATGTTGCTGAAGGTTTTCGTCGTGGTCTTAGTCATGAAGAAATCTTTGATATTTGTAAGATTGACCCATGGTACTTATACCAACTAGAAGAACTTGTTGATTTTGAAAAAACAATAAATATTGATATTTTAAATGATGAGGTGCGTTTTAGACTAGCAAAAACTCAGGGCTTCTCAGATATGAAAATATCTCAACATATTAATAGAAATTCAAATATTAATCAGAGTGAAAATGATGTTTATAATGCTCGTAAACGTTTAGGTATTCATTTCGAATATAATGAGGTTGATACTTGTTCAGCTGAGTTTGAAGCGCTTACCCCCTATCTTTACTCAACTACTAATATTACTAAGCTTCCTGGATTAACAAATCGCGTTGATAGTTCCAAGAAAAAAGTTATGATTCTTGGCGGTGGACCAAATAGAATTGGTCAGGGTATTGAATTTGATTATTGTTGTGTTCACGCTGCTTTTGCCTTAAAAGAGATGGGTATAGAAACGATTATGTATAACTGTAATCCTGAAACAGTTTCAACAGATTATGACACATCTGATGTGCTTTATTTTGAGCCAATTGATTTTGAACATGTTAGAGAAGTTATTGAGTATGAACAGCCAGATGGAATTATTGTTCACTTTGGAGGGCAAACACCTCTTAAACTTGCAAACTCATTGACGGCAATAGGCGCAAAAATATCTGGAACGCCTGCAAGAGTTATTGACCTAGCAGAAGACAGAGAAAAATTTGCAGCCTTTGTTGAAGAATTTGGTCTTAAACAACCGGCTAATGGTTTAGCAACTACTAAAGAACAAGCCGTAACCATTGCTGAAAAGCTTACGTATCCTGTGCTTGTCCGTCCTTCTTTTGTACTTGGTGGACGCGCGATGCGTATTGTATATAACTCAGATGAACTTCGTACTTACATGGATGTAGCGGTGTCTGTTTCAAATGACGCTCCTGTTCTTGTTGATAAGTTTTTAGACCAGGCCATTGAGCTTGATGTTGACGCGATTTGTGATGGTACGGATGTGTATATTGGCTCAGTTATGCAACACATTGAAGAAGCGGGAATTCACTCAGGTGATTCAGCTTGTTCTTTACCTCCCATTAATCTTTCAGATGAACTTATTTCTCAGGTAGAACAAGAAACAAAGACGATTGCCCTTGGCCTAGGTGTTATTGGTTTAATGAACATCCAATACGCGATCTATCAAAACGAGGTTTACCTTATTGAGGTAAATCCACGTGCTTCAAGAACCGTTCCTTTTGTTTCAAAGGCAACGGGTATGCCTCTTGCAAAAGTAGCCACTCGTGTTATGATGGGTGAGAAGCTTCGTGATGCTCTTGATTTTTACGATAATTACAAGGTAGTGATGCAAGGTGATGGAATTTTAAAGCCTAGACTTAAAGATCATGTTGCTCTTAAAGAAGCTGTATTCCCATTTAATAAGCTTTATGGAGCAGACCTTGTTCTTAGCCCTGAGATGAAATCTACGGGTGAGGTTATGGGTATATCTAAAAACTTTGGTACCTCTTTTGCAAAATCACAAATGGCAGCAGGTAATATTATTCCTACGGAGGGTAAGTGTTTCTTGTCTTTCATAGATATGGATAAGGAACATGCCGCTGAGATTGCAAAAGGTTTAAGCGATAATGGTATTAAGCTTATCGCAACTAAGGGAACAGCAAAGATTATTAATGATGCTGGTATAGAATGTGAAGAGGTCTTGAAAATCTCTGAAGGCCGCCCAAATATTGAAGATGTTATGACTAATGGTGATATTACTATGGCGATAAACACCTCTGATAATAAAACGGCTAAAGACGATGCGGTTAAAATTCGTCAAATTGTACTTCGTAGAGGTATTCCCTACTTTACAACTCTTTCAGCTGCAAGAGCAACCATAGAAGCTCTTGTTCAAATGAAAAATGAGAATTGGAATGAACCTGTGCCTCTTCAAGATTATCTTGACTAGTCAAGCTCTATCTCAAAAAGTTTTATTAATACAAACCGACACCACTGTCGGTTTTTTGTCTCAAAACTCTCAATTCCTAGCAGACATAAAAGAACGCCCTCATAACAAAGCCTTTGTCCAAGTCACTTCCTCATTTAAAACACTTAAAACCTTAGTTCGCGTTCCAAACAAATACAAAAACATGGTGAGAAGAGTTTCAAAAACTACCTTTGTATATGCTAATAATAAGGCTATCCGTGTGGTTAAAGATAAAAAACATGCAGATTTTATTAAGCCTTTTTTATGGTTTTACTCAACTTCTGCAAATGAAAAATCCTTATCCTATGATAAAGAGTTTGCACATGCTAAGTCGGATATAATTATCCAAGACAGTAAGGGCTTATTTGAAGGTGAATCTTCTTCTATCATTAAACTTACAAATACTAAAATTAAAAGGTTTCGTTAATGGGAAATAAACTAGTTACAGCCTTTATCACAGGTGCTTTTTTTGCTTTTTTTCTAGATTTCTTTTTTATCTTAGGTTTGTTCTTAAATTACATACAAGCCCAAGATATCGACGTGTATTATAATGTGCTTTTTGCAGACCATCAAAGCTATCTAGTTTTTTTCTCTTTAGTGGCTGTTTTTGGCTATTTATTTATCTTTTTTCCTTCTGCTAAGATAGCAACAATAATCTTTGCACTCAGCTTTGCTCTTGTAAACCTAAGCCAAATTCCAAGTATAGGATTTTCATTAGGACAGATGATGTTTGAAAAACCTAATCAAGTCATAAAAGAAGGTCAATATACCTATATTGGAAAAACCATTTATGAAGGAAGAAGTACCATCTGGTTTTATGAAGAAGAACTGAAAAAAATAATTGAAATACAAAAGCAAGATGTGAAATAAAATCTAAAAAAAAACTGAGTGAACTTCAGGTTTACTGAAAAAATAATTGAAATTAATAAAGGAAAAGTAAATGAATAAAGTTTTTAAAACAGGTTCAGCCATAGGCATTGGGTCAATGAGTTTAGTAGTAATGTCAGCAATTACAGGATGTTCCGCGCCACAAGAAGAGGCTAAAAATCGTTTCTTAGTAATTGAGCAAACAGCAACAGGAAAGTATACAGTAGTTGAAGAACACCCAACAGATGGCGAATCTAGAGCTATCATTAGAGAACGTGATGAAAATGGAAAAATCACAGAACGTTTTATGAATGAAGCTGAGATGAAGATGCTTGCAGAGCAAGAATATGCTAAGGTTCAAAATGGAACATCTGAAACTACGCAACAAAACAATGGTGGGGGCATGGGTCTTGGGGGAACAATATTAGCCGTAGCGGCAGGTTCTTTAATGGGAAATATGATTGCAAACTCTTTAATGGGAAATAAAAACTTTTCACAAAATGCAAACCGCGTAAATAAGTCTTCGTATCATGCAAAGAAAAAAGCGTCTGCATCTAAGTCCAAGTCCAAAAAAAGTTTCTTTGGTAAGAAATCTACGTCATCCGGTAAGTCTTCAGGTTGGGGAGGATGATTCAAACCCTTAAGGTTAAGCCTATAGATAATGACACCTTAGACGAGATAGGCTTTTCTTGGCATACAGATAGTGATGGTACTTCTTATGTAGCAGATGAACTAGTTGTTGTAAGTGAAGATGAATCTCAGGCTTATTATAAGGCGGGAAATGAGCTTTACGATATGTATGCAACTGCCGCAGAACATGTGATAGAAAACGACTTGTTTTTTGAACTTGGTATCCCTTTTAATCTTGTCGAAACCATAAAAAAGTCTTGGGATAATGATGTGCATTGGCATTTGTATGGTCGTTTTGACTTAGCAGGTGGAATTGATGGTAAGCCTATTAAACTTATAGAATTTAATGCAGATACTCCAACAGGACTTTTTGAAACTGCCATTGTTCAGTGGGCTATCCTTAAAGTTAACGAGATGGATGAAGAAAAGCAATTTAATACGGTGTACGAAGCTATTTCAGATAACTTTAAACGCTTAATTACACTCTTTGATGATACCTCAAACTTTGAAGAGCGTTATGAAGGTTGGAGAATACTTTTTTCTTCTATTGAGGGAATTGATGAGGAAGAGGTAACAACAAAGCTTCTTAAACGTATGGCAGATGATGCAGGTTTTTTAACAAGCTTTGAATTTCTACAAAATGTTAGTTTTGAAGAAGATGGAATATCAGATACAAAAAATCAAGATTATGAATATTGGTTTAAACTCTTTCCTTGGGAAGATATAGCCATACAAGAAGGTGAACTAGCCCTTACCCTTCAACATATCTTAGAATCACAGTCTGCTATTATTTTAAATCCTGCATACACTCTACTGTTTCAATCTAAGGGAATGTTAAAAATTCTATGGGATCTTTTTCCAGACTCACCTTATCTACTTGAAAGCTCATATGAACCTTTAGAAAATAAGGCCTATGTAGAAAAAAAAGTATTTGGACGTGAAGGTGCTAATGTAAGCTTTATTAATGCAGATGGCTCAATTGAGGCACAAACAGATGGAGAATACGGACATTATAAGTCTGTATATCAAGAAGCCATAGACTTTCCTCAAGATAAAGATGGAAACTACTATCAAGCAGGTGTGTTCTTTGCTTATGAAGCCTGTGGTTTAGGGTATAGAAGAGGTGGAAGAATTTTAGATAACATGAGTAAGTTCGTAGGACACCTTATAAAATAAGGGCCCCTTTGAAAGGAGGGGTATAAGCCTTTAGGCTTGTGGTTTAGTCATTATCAAAAAGATTGATAGGTTTTGGATACTCAAAATATACATTAACACTGGCACCTTCAAGTGGAAGCACACCAAAAAATGCTATTGAATTTGTTCCTTCAATATACATATATCCTTGTTTAATACTTGGTCTTGATTCAAGACCATTAACCGTCACTGTAATACTGTTTGGTTTTGCAAAGTTCTTAGTTAATTTATATTTACCAGCGGCTTGGAAAACAATGTTTTGCATAATAGCTGAGAAATTAGGAGTATCTCCTCCATTACAAATATTTCCTACAAGCCCACCTGTGGCAACGGCTAATTTATCATATTGACCATTTGTGTCTGCTCCTGGTTGATAAACAGATTTATCCCCACATAAACCAATATCTACCAGTGCATTCACTAAGTATCCATCTCTAAGAAATAAATTATTAGAAGGATTAAAGGCGATACCACCTGAACGTTCAGGATATTGACTAACTTCATCACTTAAAATGATGATGCTAAGTTGTGTTTGTGCTCTTGGAAAGTTAAATGTAGAGCTATTTAATAAGCCATTTGAACTATCCCCATTGGCTGTTTTTCGTAAAGATTGTTCTGCATTATAAATACCTGTTTCTAGACCGCTCCCTATTGTACCAACAGTATCAATTTGGGCCTTAAAGATATTAATATCCGTCATAATTCCTGCATTAACATCTAAGACGGATCTATCATAACATGATGCATTACATTCTGTACCATCAGCTCCATCACTTGTAGTTATAATAGCAAGATTAAAATTCATATTTGCAAGATTTAGAGCTGCTTCAAAGTCTGTGGCAGCTGTGGATAAAGCGTCTTGTTTATCTCCCATAGACCCTGAATCATCTATTACAAATAAGAAATCTGCTTGATTTACTGTTCCCGCTTTACCTGCAAATGGGTTTTCTATAGATACAAGACGTTCATTTGTACCAGTATAATTTGTACCACTTGATAAGGCTGTCATTAAAGCAAAGTTTTCTTCAAATATTGCACTATTGCTAGGTGAAATTGAAACAGTGTAATAATAACGATTATTAAAAGATGTTACGGTCATAAACATTCTAAAGCTAGTACTTGTAGAACCTGGACCATTTGGTAAGATAATAGCTGAAGTATTTAAGGTATTTAAAATTTGATTAGCTAGGGATACGGGACTTTGAGCACTTGTTGTGGTAATAGTATAATCACCAACTGTAAAATTCGTATACTTAGAAAAAACCTGCTCATTAATGGTTGAAACATCTGCTGTATAGCCTGCTGATTGGATTAATTTTATTGCCTCTCGTAGTTCACCCGTAGTTATCAACCCATCAACAGGAGCACCTAGTGCTCTTGCATTGTTTTTCTCAATAGCAAACCCACCAATAGATTCAATTCCACCTGCAGTGGAGGCATTCATAGTGATTCCATTTGCTTCAGCTACCGTAACAAAATTTGTTTCTGGATTCTTAATTATGTAGTTACTGCTACCGACAAGACCCTTAGTACTTCTAGTGGGAAGGTCTTCTTGAGGTTCTGTTCCACAGCCTGACATTAGGCCCGTAATTAAAATACTAAGTAAAAATAAAAGTAATTGTTTAATATTCATTATATATCTCCTGTTTAAAATCTAAGGTTGATGCCGGCATAGGCAACTTGAAATGTGTTTAAAGTTGTGTCTTCTTGATTAAAGTTACTTAGTGATATTCTGTATCCCGCTTCAAGACTTATTGGAATGCCAAACCTTGCTATGACTCCTGCTTGAACACCATACAAGGCAGAAAAACTATTTGAACTTCCGAAATTTGCATCTACATTGATATTGATAGCACCTAAGTGACCACCTACAAACATAGACAAATCCATGATGCTAAAAAGATTAACTGAATCGGTAAAGGCTTCCGAGTTTAATGTAAAGGTTTGATATTGTCCCGTCCGAGTAAAAGACCCTTCAAAAGCGTCTGCATAGTTATATCTAAGATACATGCGTGTGTTATCATCAGTAACACCAGCTTTTACTCCATAGCTTGTTATCTCTCCGTTTTGATACAATCCATCTGACCCATCAAATTCTGCCCACGATAAACCTGTTTCACCACCAACGAATATATCATACTCAGTTGCGTTAAGATGACTTGACACAGCTAATGTAATTAATAATACGTAAAGTATCTTTCTCATATTTATATCCCTTTTATATTAATAACTGAATTTAGGCTCTAAACTCAGTCTATAACTTACACGATAGTATCATTAAAAAAATTAAATTAACATATATCTTTTGCTTTCAAAAACAAATAAAAGTATCCTTATTGCCTTTGTTACTTCTAAGAAGGCCTAAGTTCCTTGTTCTAAGTCAATTATCTGTATGTTTTATTAATGAATAATGTTATATCTTATACGAAAAGATATAATGGTTGGTAAATCGGTAAGAAAAGAAAAAAATGAAGGCTTAATGTATTATTTTAGTTTCAGCACTCACCATTTTTGCGTAACTTTGTTCAACAGCTTGAATTTGTTCACGCTTAGGAACCTTACGTGAGGCTATATATCCTGTTATCGTTCCATTATCATCGAGTTTTGGGACAATATTTACAATGACCCAATAAAATTTTCCGTCTTTTCTTAAGTTCTTTACATAGCCTTCCCAAATCTTACCACTTTGAATAGTTTTCCACATTTGTTCAAACGCCGTCTTAGGCATATCGGGGTGGCGCAAAATATTATGAGGCTGGCCTAGGGCTTCATCTTTAGTGTAGCCTGACATTTCAACAAATTTTCTATTAACAAAAATTATAATTCCCTGTGTATCTGTTTCTGATATTAAAGATCTTCCGTCAAAAAGAACCTCTTTATCTAATGGTTCTGGTCTTGTCATTTCTTTCCCCTAAGTGTATATTTAACTAGTCGATACATATATTCTATCTTTTAATAGTTTAAATTAAAATAGTATATAAAAATTTTATGATAAAAATATTTTTTTGCAATACTGTTTTTAGGGTATCTTTAAAAGCTTAATAAACATTTTTTTGTGGAAACCCCCTTTAGAGGTGCCCTTTATATATATTTTACTAACTTGTATTATGATGTACCCAACTACTAATCTTAAAACATTATATTATGTATCAAGGTTAGTGATTAAAGATTAGATTGGGGAAATAAAATGAGATTATTTATAGTTCTATCCTATATGGTATTAATGCTTGAGGCTAGAGAAATTATATTAAATGCGGATGCTTCAAATATGGTGCAAAGCACAAATATTGAAATTTTAAAGAAGGCCTATAAATCTTTAGGCATAGATATAGTAGTTACTTCACACTCATTATCTCAGTCCTTAAAACTTTCAAATTCAGGTGAAATTGATGGGGAACCAGGACGTATTAAAAAAATTAGCAAGAAATTTCCTAACCTTGTGCGTGTACCCGTGCCTATCAATTATGTAGAAGCTGTCGCCTTTGGTAAAAACAAAGATATAAGCATAAAAAAATGGGCAGAACTAAAACCTTATAAAATTGGAGTGGTTAAGGGGGTTAAATTTATTGAAGGCCCAACTAAAGACATGAATAAGGTCGTCTACACAAGTTTTAAAAAGGCTTTTAAAGATCTTGATATTGGTAAAATTGATTTAGTAGTTTGTCCTAAAGTAACAGGACGTTTTGTGGTGCAAACACAAAAATATCATGAAATTTTCAAGGTGAGTCGGGCTTTAAAACGTTTACACCTTTATCATTTTCTTCATAAAAAGAATGCTAGTTTAGTAGCCAGTTTAACTCCTATATTAAAAGAAATTAAAAAGTCGGGTGAAATTAGTTATATTCGTGCTGCTTATATACGAAAAAGAACAAAA
>NZ_JAEMVE010000126.1 GCF_029216045.1 Sulfurimonas sp. MAG313
AATCAAGGACTTAGTCCCTGCTCTATTAAAGATATTTTTCATCTCTAGCATCTCTACCGCGAAGGTTGAAAGACCTTTAGATAGGTTGTCTTTTGAAACAATACGGGTAAAGATAGATTCAAATAAAGAAAAACGCATCGCAGAAGCAGGCACAAAAAATCCAGCCTGAGCCATTAAAACAGACAAGCCTATACTCTTCATTAAAGACGACTTTCCTGAAGAATTAATCCCATACAAAAGCACCCCATGTATCTGGTGTCCATCGTGAACCATAGGGTCGAGCATAATAGTCTCGGGATGAGGAAGGTCCATGTATTCTCTGTTTCCCATCACTATATCGTTAGGGACATAAATACCTTGATGTTCTTGTACTTCAATCAAGGGATGTCTCAACTCTAGAATTTGTAAGAAGTTTTCATCATCATGTGTTTTAACTAACATTGGCCTTGCGTAATTGTACAGTTCTGCTGTTTTTGCAGTAGAAACTGCTACATCTATGTCCGCTACATACTGAATCATTCTTTCAAATAAAAGCGTATATCTTCTTTCTAATTGATGCTGTTTTTCTATAAATTTTTCTTTGGCTAAGGCAACAATTTTTGTCTTGTTCCGCATGATTTTATCTGAAAGATTTTCGATGAGTTCACAGGTTATTTTTACATTGTTGGTTAACTTTTTAACATGAAAGTCTTTAAAAGCAATAAATTTTCCTTCTATTTCAACACCCGTTCCTGAAAACTCTGCTTCTATCATAGAAAAACGATTTTTAGATAAGTTTATAAAATAACCTTCTTTATCAAGTTGACCAAGACTTACTAAGCGATTTTCACTTTTATTAGCAACAGAGCTTACCATTTCTTCAATCTTATCCATAATAATGGACATGGTTTGAAACATCTTAGAATTTTCATCACTAAGTTCATCTATATGGGGGTCAACCCCTCGGGCTAAGAAGTTTTCATCTACTGCTTGTATCGTGTACTTTCGTGTCACATCAAGGTTAAAGGTTTTTTCTATCTCTTTGACAAAGGCTAAGACCTCATTTTCTGAAAAGGGAGTCTTTGAAAGCTTATGCTTTTTAATGTATACCATTAAATCTGTAATACCTAAGAGCGAATCATAAATAAAGTTCATCTCAAAAGGATGTAAACGTCCTAGGTTTGTTCTACGAGAAAGTCGTTCTAAATCGTATATATTTCTTAGATTTTCTTCTAAAAGCTTTGCATGAGACGTCACTTTTTCCGCTAGATTAAAACGTCGTGTAAGCTCTATCTCGTCCATAATTGGGTTTAATAGTCTTTCTTTTAACAAGCGTTTCCCAATGGCAGTGACGGATTTATCAATAAGTTTAAGTAAGGTCAGTTCGTCCTTGTCCTTAGAAATAATCCCAAGTTGTTCAAAAGCAGAATTTCCAAGATACATATATCTTTTGTTATCAATAAGTTGTGGACGTGAGAGCTTTTGAATAATATGAAAATCATGTTCAACAACAAAATGAACCAGTACCGCCAAGGCCTCCGATATCATAGGAGTTCTCTCTAAGTCTAAATGCTCTATGGGAGACAATAAGGACTGTATCTGATACACCCTCTTAAAAAGCTCATTTTGATACTCAATTTTAGGTCTTTGGTTATTAACACAATAGGTATAATGTTCATCAATCTCTAAATAACGTAAGATATGCTTTTGATCGTCCACCCCTTCTAAAAAGCTTAGTACCACTTCTGAAGTTTTATATACATGCAGTAAATTAAAAATTTCATCCAGAGCAAAATTTTGATCTTCGCTTGTACCATGGGCTTCATATAAAAAGGTCTTCCCTGTAGTCACATCAATAGCTGAATACCCAATAGAATAGATATCCTTATGCTTGTCTACAAGAAGTGAAACGATATAGTTATCTTCACTATCTGTTGTGTAATCAAAATTTGTACCGGGAGAAATAATCTTATCTACATATCGAGATACTGTAGGGGGTACTCCACGCTGTTTAATATAAATAATAGTGTATTTTTGCTCTTGAATCAAGCGATTCAGGTAACGTTCAAAAGAGATAGTGGGAACACCTGCGAGTAAAGGATTTTTTGTTGAGTTTTCTATAATAGTCTTATTTTTCTTAGTCAATTGAATGTTTAAAAGCTCGGCCATTTCTTTAGCCTTACCCACTTGCATTTCGTCGTTATTGACTTCATACACTTCAACAAAGGTACCAATTTCCATAAAGATAACTGTATTTGAGCCGTACTTTTCTTCAAAATGTTCTTGAAGTTTAAAATAGACCTCCGTTAAAAGAAGCTTTTTATCATTTAAAAGAGAATTAACATCATCTGCTAACATAAACCACCGATATATATTGAATTATGCATATTATAGCAAAGAGTCTAAAAAAGCTCTTTAAATACCTAATGTTTTCATTAAAAGATTTAGAGTCTAAAGATTAATTTATGAATAATTACACCCAACTACTTCGTATCATTTTTTGTTCTTTTTCGTATATAAGCAGCACGAATATAACTAATTTCACCCGACTTTTTAATTTCTTTTAATATAGGAGTTAAACTGGCTACTAAACTAGCATTCTTTTTATGAAGAAAATGATAAAGGTGTAAACGTTTTAA
>NZ_JAEMVE010000127.1 GCF_029216045.1 Sulfurimonas sp. MAG313
CCAGCCTGCTCAAAGGTAAGTGACGAGGAAGTTCTAGACAGTAGAAAAGCTATGGCAAATGGCGGTATGATGATAGATGTTCGCTCTAAAAAAGAGTACAACAAAGGTCATATCAAAGGATCTGTTAACATTCCTATCGCCTATGTGGATAAAATGTTTAACCATATCCCAAGAGATAAAGAGTTAGTGGTGTATTGCAGAACCGGCGCTAGAAGTGCGGTTGCAGCGAGACTTTTAAGAGAGCAAGGCTGGACGGTGCATGACGTAGCAACCCAAGATAACTGGGAACGAGAGATTAAGCTCAAGCCTCTTAACCCTTAGTGAAATAGCACTCAATACATGAGTGTTTTAGTAGTACGCATAAGTAAGACTTTGATATAATTGCTTTTATAAGGTTTATAATGACATCATTTTTAAAATTCTTTTCACTTGTTTTTTTACTTACTTTGTTTAGTGCTTGTAACGATTCTTCCCCAGATAAATTAGTCACTTCTTTTTCAGATGATGTGAACAACTCCTTTTTAATTACTAATCGATCTTTACAAATTAATGTTTTTGAAAATTTTGATGACGGAAGTCAAAATAACATTACAAATGAGCTCATTTGGTCAAGTTCAAATGAAAGCCTAGCAACAGTTACAAATGGCTTAATTGAGGCAAAAAGTAGTTTAGGTATGGTTGTAATTAGCTATCAATCTGAAGCCCTGTTGAATAATGGTGAACCTGTAGTGAATTCTAATATTCAATTAGAAGTTAAAGACTTATTATTACTAAATATCATTCTTTCTAAAATTCAGGTTTCTTTATCCGTAGGAGCCAGTACAAATGTAATAGCCTATGGCTTGTTTGATGATGGCTCCACCCTAGATGTAAGTGATAGTGTTACATGGGTGAGCGAAAATACATCTATATGCAGCGCGCAAACAGGTACCATAGTTGGTATAGGTGAAGGAACTACAACAGTGGTTGCTACTGACGGGAATATAACATCTGCACCGGTTACAGTTACCGTTGCAAAAGATTTTAAAGCTTTTTCTATCTCTGCCAATAAGTATGACTTTAACGTAGAACAAAGTATCACGCTTGAAGCCAAAATTATTAATAATAATAATCAAGTTCTTATCTTTCCAAACAATAGCATTTTATGGTCTAGTAGTGATACTGCAGTTATAAGTATTGATGAAGAAGGCATAGCCCTTGCTTTAAGTGAAGGAAATGCGAGTATTACTGGTAGCATTAAATCAGACCCAAGTTTCACTCAAAGCCTTTCTTTCTTTGTAATAACGGATACTTATATGCGTTTGTTTAAAAACAGCGTAGAAGATTCTTTTCCGTACTCAAATCAAAACACGTATTTAAACCTTCCAACGAGCTTAGATAGCTTCACTATTAAGGCAGTTGGTAAAAACTATATTATTACAGGATTAAAGGTGACGAGCTTAGATGGAACGCTTATAAGTTCATCAAATGCTTGGTTTGAGAATTTAGTAGAGGGTGATCTTATCATTCAGGGTCAAAGTAGAACCTTTGAATTAAAGCACAATGCTAATGAAAAAGAATTAGTATACTTTTTTAGAATTAATGACGCCACACTAAGTGAATTTAGTGCGAAGTATATTGAACTTATTTAAAAGAATATCTTAAATTAAAGCTAAAAATATTATCCGAGTTATTTGAGATAGTCCCACTTTTAAAAGTATAGAAGTAGGTGTATTTGGCGATAAACTCAAGGTTGTCATCAATCTTATAATCTGCGCTAAACATAGCTTGCATTGAAAAAAGTGTTTCAGAAATATCATTTTGAGAAATCCCTAACTCTTTAATATCTGAGAGTGTTAGGCTTGTTGTCCCCACTCCAAATCCAATGGTACTAGCTAGATTTTTTTCAGTATACCCACTACTATAATAAGCATTTATCATTGGGCTTATTTGTTTTACAAGACCCTCTACCTTAATAGAAGAAGAGTCATTATATGAGGCACTGTTAATATCGTTTTGTCGGTATTTACCCTCAACTTCAAATCTAAACAAGTCATATTGATAGCCTAAAGAAACGCTTCCTAGCAACCCTCTATCATAAGTATATTCAGTGTTTTGTAAGTTAAGGGAGGTGTTGAAACCTGAACCAAGACCCCCTTCGACATAGATGCCATCTTGAGCGAAAAGAGCAGAGGATAAGCTTAATAGAGATAAAAATGTAAGGTTTTTAAAATGCATAAGAGTTCACTTTTTTTTTGTATTATATCGCAAACTAGATTAGGGGGATAAGTGTTAGTTCCTAGACGTCTTAAGCCCATAAAATTTATGTCTTTCTAGGATAATCCTTGCCCAAGAACTATGGGCAGATTTCTCTCCCATTTGCCCATTATTAACAATGATAGCAGAGGTATTAGAATCAAGCATTTGTTTTGCCATTTCGTAATCTTCTTGTGATACCTTATAGGCTTGATTTATAGGCTCAATTTGATTAGGGTGGATAATGGTTTTACCAAGTAGGCCTTGGCGTAAATCTTCAGCCAAATTTTGGGCATAAAGCTCAGGTTGATGAATGCAGTTAAAGACTGTAGCGCTGACATTAAAGCCATAAGGTTTAAAAATATTTATAACATCTCCTATAACACGAGCAGGCCCAACAAGCTCATATATATTATCCTTACATTTACGCTTAAGCCCAAGATAGTTCATCATATCCTCTCCCCCAAGACGAAGACTTAGAACATGAAGATTAGATGATAGTAAAAAAGAACACATTTCTTCAAGACGGTCTTTAGAAAAAATTTCAAGACTTTCTAAAACAGGCATTGTATAAAATTCTTTATCACAAAGGGTAAAAATTTGTGCATATTCTTTCATAAGCTTGGTGGAAAATTTAGGTAAAGCAAACCCATCTATCAGGCCAATATTAGGGAGTTTCAAAAGTTTTTTTAAAACCTGAGGATTGCGAGGACGTATAAAAACACAAAGCTCTTTAGGTTCGTAGTTTTCAAGCATCTCCCCAATGTTAGATATAGCCTCATCTAAATCTTGTTCATCAATAGCGTCTTCGGTATCAATGATACAAGAACGAAGTTGCGAAAACTTATGTTCATTACAAACAGCAGAAACATTTTTATGAGTGGCAGGAATATAAAGACTCCCCCCAAGTTGTATAGGAGATAAATTTCTAATCATAAACATATCATAACAAGTTTTTTGTATCTGTGCATAGACTATTTTTTACCCTTGCAACGAATAGGCATTATGCTGTGGTCCCATGATGCAATATGTTCGCCCTACGGGTGAAAGAAAAGTTATCATTTACTTTAGAAAACATTATTTCATCTAGTGTTCTAGTTCTGAACGTGCAATGGTGTTATTTTAAATGGCTGCCATCGCAATGTGGAAGGGTTTTAGACTTCGAACATTGACAAAGATTAAGGGTCTCTTCTTTCTCTAGGATAAATTTATAAGGTTTTTTATTTCCACTTCTATGGCTTCCATCACACATCGGAAATTTTTTGGACTCACCGCATAAACATAAGGCATATTTATGGTGTGGCTTTAATTGTATGCTTATGGGTCTGTTTAAAAAGTTTGACACAATTTCTCCCTAAGATGCAGTTCTAAAAAGCTTCGTTACTTTTATTCAGTTTCTCACAATATTCTTTAGCGGCATGAAGTTTTTGTTTCTTGTCTTTATTGGCAAGGGCATCAGGGTTAACATTTTTGAGATAATACTCAACATATTTACAAAGATTTAAATCACCTTTAATGTTGGCCTCTTTTTTAAACTTTTGGACGGAAGCTGATTTTTCGGAATCTATAAAAAGCTTTTCATTAAACTCGAATCTAAAAAAATTAAGTGATTGCGAATACTGGTAGTCAAGTTTCTCTTTGACACTGGTGAAAAAATCCATAAAAATAGCTTTTTGTTCATGCTCAAAAGTACTTAATAAGTTTTGAACTTCTTCAATCTCATCTCTTCTTTGTCCAAGGTAATGCACCGTATCAACATGCTCACGTCGTAGTGCTTTTATGTCATTTACTTGTTCTTGTGAAAGAGAGTCTAGAGTTCCTTCTTCTTTGAGTTTGGCTACTTTAGCGTTTTCAAGTTTCAATCTTGCATTTAAAAGCTGTTCTTTGGATATAAGAAGTTGAAGTTCAGCTTGCAAGTCATCATATTTTTTTTGTTGAACAACATATTCTTCTTGGGCAAATAAAAACTCTTTTTGATACACTTGTAAGGAATGAGAACTTTTTGAAACAAAGGCGCTATGTGCCTTGTCTAAACACTCAATGGTGTTAAAGGAACTGAGCAGTTCTGCATTATAAATGGCTTGGTCCAAGTCCTTCATCATGCCTGCGGCAGAAAAAATAAAATCTTTAAAAGTTGTATACTCAAAACTTTCATCAAAGTCAAAAGAGATCATCATAAAGTGTTTTTTGACGAGCTGAATATCATTTTTAAAAAAGCTAAGAACCACGTCCTTTTGTGGGGTACTGACATTTATCATAAAATATTCTTCCTTTGCTGCAAGGGTGGTCTAAATTAAATTTTCTCGTTCTCTCTCATTTTTGCAGTAACGTTTAGCTTCTTCTAGATTTTGTCTTTTTTGTGTATCTGCTATAGCGTCTGAGCTTACATTTTTTAAATAATATTCTACATACTTACATAAACAAAAGTCTCCATGTATGTTAGCACGTCGTTTAAAGGCTAAAATTTCAGGTGAGGTGGATGCTTCATGGAAAAGTTTGGTATTAAACTTAAATCCAAAATAATTTAAGGCTTTAATGTAACGTGTATCTATGACAGCTTTAATTTGATTGAAGAAGTCTACAAAAAGCTTTTTGTGTTCTTCTTCAAAATTAGACAAAAGTTCTAGAAGATTACTAAGTTCTTTACGACGTTCCCCTAAAAAGTGAATAGAATCAACATGATCACTTCGGACTTTTTTTGTTTTTTCATCAAGTTCTTTAAAGGCCTCTTCATCTTCTTTTTTCTTACTAAAGGCAGCTATTTTTTTATTTGCTTCTTTTAATTGTCCACCAAGTGTTGCTTCACTCACGATAAGCATCTGAATTTCAGACTTCAAGTCATCATATCGTTTCTTTTGAATAACATAATCATCTTGCCATTGAAGAAACTCTGTTTTATATACACTAATAACATGTTTATTTTTACCTTTGAAGCTTATATATGAAAGATCTAGGGTTTTAATGACTTTAAATGGAGTAGCTAAATTTTTATTGTACAAATCATGATCAATTTCACGAATCATTCCTGCGGCAGAAAAGATAAACTCTTTAA
This sequence comes from Sulfurimonas sp. MAG313, assembly GCF_029216045.1. GTDB lineage: Bacteria > Campylobacterota > Campylobacteria > Campylobacterales > Sulfurimonadaceae. The sequence continues at coordinate 5,288 of NZ_JAEMVE010000127.1, forward strand.
ACACCAGGTATTTGAAGTTTTTTTCGGCAGGACCTTTCATGAGTTTTTCGTATTTAGCAATTAATGTTAAGTCATCTTTAAAATACGAAAGGATGATGTCTTTTTGAGGTGTGGTGACTTTTATCATGTTGACCTTCATTCGTTTATGTTATATTTTAGCATATAAATATAAGTTTTATATGAAAATATAAAAAAATCAAGATTATGAGCCTAAAAGAAGAAGGTATAATGGCATTATGAGTCGAATAGATAATGAAACTTTTTATACTGCTGCAATAAAAAAACATGGACAAGACTCAAAGGGAGTGCATTGGAATTCGCTGCATTCTCAGTACACACGCTTTAAAGTCTTATTGTCTTTTATACAAGAAGAAAATTTTTCACTTGTAGATGCAGGGTGTGGATTTGGTGACTTATATTTTTATATGCAAGATGAAAACGTTCCTTTTTCTTCTTATAAGGGCTTAGACCTTTGTGCTTCTATGGTAAACATTGCCCAGGAAAAAACGAAGCAAGAGATTCTTGAGTGTAATATCTGTACCGATACTCTTCCTCAAGCAGATTATTATATTTGTTCAGGGGCTATGAATATATTAACACGTTTTGATACCTTTTTATTTATACAAAACTGTTATAAAGCGTCCATTAAAGGCTTTGTTTTTAACCTTTTGATGGGTGAAGATGATTCCTTAGTCTATAATCATTTTTATCCTAAAGAGTTGCAAAATTTGTTTGATAAGTTAGGGGCTGAAGTGAGTGTGAAAAAAGGCTACTTAAAACATGATTTTACTGTGTTTTTAAAAAAGCCTCAAGGGGAAGTCTAATGTGTGCTATTTTTGGGATTATAGGAGAATATGATAGCCTTAAAGCACGTGAAAGCATAGGCTTACTTTCTCATAGAGGCCCTGATTATTGTGGCCTTATAGAAAAACCAAATCTTTTTATAGCCCACAACCGCTTAAGTATAGTGGACTTAGATGAGCGAGCTTCTCAACCTATGATAAAAGACGAGATTATCGTGTCTTTTAATGGAGAAATTTATAATTTTAAAACCCTAAAAAAAGAGCTTGATAGTATCTTTGATACCTCGAGTGATACAGAAGTGCTTTTACGAGCGTATCAAAAATGGGGTTTGTCTTTTGTAGATAAGTTGGAAGGGATGTTTGCTATAGCCTTATACGACAAGGGTCGATTGTATCTTTTTAGAGACAGACTTGGTAAAAAACCTTTGTACTATATGCAAACTGAGAAAAGCTTTATCTTTGCCTCGGAGATAAAAGCACTTAGACCCTTTTTAAAGAAGATAAAACTTAACAAAGACGCTCTGCATTCGTATCTTAGTTTTTTAGCACCTACCCCTCCTCATACGTTTTACCAAGGTATACAAAAACTTGAATCAGGACAAGGTGCTAGCTTTATAGAAGGTAATCTTGAGATATTTTCTTATTATGAATTACTTCCTAGAAAGATTAGTATTCATACTAAAGACGAAGCACTAAAGACACTAGAAAAAAGATTAGAAGAAAGCATAGAAAAACGTTTAATGGGGGATGTAGAAATAGCTTGTCTTCTTTCTGGAGGATTAGACTCTTCTTTAATAGCCGCTATGGCTTCTAAGATGGGTGTGAAGCTTAAAACCTTTTCTTTAGGATACGAAGGTTATGCTAAATATGATGAAAGAAAATACGCAAGAGAAGTCACTCAGTATTTAGACTTAGAAAACATAGAAGTTGAGATGAGCAAAGAGATGTTTTTTAAAAATCTTGATAAGGTGATGGGGAGTTTAGATGAACCTATAAATGACCCTGCTTCAGTGCCTCTGTATACCTTGTTTGAAAGAGTTAAAGAAGAAGGTATTAAGGTGGTGCTTTCAGGTGAGGGTGCGGATGAGTTGTTTTTAGGTTACAGACATTATTTTGAATACATGGACATTCAAAAAGCAGGGGACTTAAAACATAAGAACTGGCTCAAAAATCATTTAAACGCTAATTTTTCGCAACATAGAGAATGGGAGTGGTACAAACGAGTATTTAATGATGAGGTCTTGTTTAGAAGCAGTGGTGAGAAATTTACAGATACACAAAAAAATATTTTAATGAAAGAAAATATTGAAGATGGTTTTTCTATGAAATATTTTCAAAAATATCGAGATAGATTCAAGCATTTTGGATGTAAAGATGAAAGTCAATGGTATTCATATTTAGATTTAAAACACTTTCAAGCGGAACATTTTTTAACGAAGCTAGACCGTGTTTCTATGGCCCATGGGATAGAAGGAAGAACCCCGTTTCTAGACCATACTCTTGTTGAAACAGTTTTTTCACTTACTCCAAAATTAAGATACGAGGAAGGCCTTACAAAAGACTTGTTAAAACGCATAGCTAAGCCTTATCTTCCGGAGTCAATTATTCATAGAAAGAAAAAAGGATTTGCCTCTCCTTATCTTGAATGGCTCTTAGAAGAAAATGCCTTAGAACGTATGCTCTTAGTGAATAAAAGGAGTAAGATCTTTCATGAAGATGTCTTGAAAATGTATATAGAAAAAGCAAAAAAAGGACAGTTCAAACAACATGTTTATGGACTGTATATTTTTTCTCTTTGGTGGGAGAAAAACAACTAATATTTACTTTTATTCATCTTTCATAAGAAAGGATAGTTCTAGAGTACCTGAAATGTAATTTGCAAAGAAGGTTAAAACCTTTAAGTCTTCATCTAAAAAATCACCATCACTTTTGTTAAGAAGTTGAAATAAGCCAATAACAACACGTTGAGAATCAAAAATAGGTACGGTTATCATATTCTTAGTCTCATAACCACTTTTTTTATCTATACCCGTTAAAAAACGCTTATCAGTGTAGGGGTCATTAACTACTTGTGCTTCCCCTTTAGTATAGGTGTCACCAGCTATTCCGGAGGTGGTGCTTATGGCAATTCTACCTATGCCATCGGCAAGCTTAGTCCAAAGCATATCGGCTTCTTTATCGTACATAAAGATAGAACACCTGTCTGCATGAACAAGGTCTCTTGCCTGATCTGCAATAAAAAGCAAGGCATTATCTAAAGAGGTGTCCGAAAGAAGCTGTTTACCAAATTCGGCTATTTTTTTATAAGAATCTACTTTAGTGGCCATGAATATCCTTTAATTTATTATAACGTAATTGAGACTTTTTAAGAATTAAGATTTTCTTCAAAACGACGTATCTGTTTTTGTGGAATACCCGCTAGGTTCTCTATAGGAAGTGAAAAAATTAAACCATTCCCTGGTTTTACAAGTTCAAGCTCACTTGAGACGGCATCTATTACTTTTAAAGCTGTTGTTTTTTCCATAACAAAAATTAAGACGCTATCAGAGCGTTCATACGAAAGTCCAAAAAAAGTACTCTTATCTCCTAGCCCCAATCCTCTGCCTTTTAATATAGTGACCCCTCCTGCTCCATTTGCTTTTGCAATATCAATAGCTGAGTCTTCATGCTCTTCTGCCACAATGGCAATAACCGTAGTAAATGTCATTTGTTATCCTTTTTAGATTTTAATTTTGCGTCTCTTTTTTCTAAGTATTGACTAATCACCCCATAACCCATAACCGTAATCATAGGAAAGAGTGAGGCAAAGGCAATAAGACCAAAGCCGTCTATAAGAGGGCTTCTTCCTTCTATTTGGGTGGCAAGGCCTAAGCCTAAAGCAGCAACAAGGGGAACGGTTACGGTTGATGTGGTTACACCACCGGAATCATAGGCGATAGGGACTATATATTTGGGAGCTAAAAAGGTTAAGATAATAACGACAATATACCCCACGATAATATAATAATGTATAGGGTCCCCATGAACAATTCTGTACGCACCTAGAGAAATTCCTATGGCCACACCAAAGGCAACAGAAAGACGTAATATCATTTGTTTGATACGCTTTTGAGATATTTCTTCAACCTTCATCGCAACCGCGAGCAAGGCAGGTTCAGCCATAGTTGTAGAAAAGCCTATCAAAAATCCAAAAAGATAAATATAAAAAACATTATCTTGAGCTGTGAGTTGTAGAGCCATCGTCTCACCAATAGGAAACAGACCCATCTCAAGGCCAATAATAAAGGCATATAAGCCAATGATTACAAAGATGATTCCTGTAGAAATTTTGAGTAAGTTTTTGAGTCTCTTTTTAATAATGACATATTGAAAAAAGAAGATAACGGCTAAGATGGGTAAAATATCTTTAATAACATTAACCAATTCAAAAAAGAGATTCATAGCTGAAAATTTATCTACAATAACATTAGAAGCAGCATTTACCTCTTGGATATGTGACACAGATTCAAAGTCTATATTATAAACTATAAGCCCATATCCTTGAACAAATATCATGGGGGTTAAAGACGCGAAAGCAATAAGGCCAAATCCATCTATAATAGGGTTTCTTCCTTTGATACTTGAGGCGAGACCAACTCCCAAGGCCGCGACTAAAGGAACGGTTACAGTAGAAGTAGTAACTCCACCTGAATCATAGGCTAAGCCCACAATTTCAACGGGTACAAAAAAAGTAAAAACAACGACAATAACATATCCTGTAATGATATAAAGATGTATGGGGTGACCCGTGATAATTCTCCATGAACCAAGAGCAATAGCTGACCCTACTGACAAGGCCACTGTAAGACGCAGGGTTTCGGCATTAATTTTTCCTAAAGAAATTATTTGTGCTTTTTTTGCGATGGCAATAAGAGCAGGTTCTGCAATGGTGGTTGCAAATCCTATAGCAAAGGCAAAAAGTAAAAGCCAAACAACAGAGCCTTTCTCGGAAAATTCATGAGCTAGACTTTCTCCTATAGGAAAGATTCCTATTTCTAAACCTTGAATAAATACCGCGAGTCCAACAGCGACAATAATTAGCCCTAAGACAATAGACCCTAAATCTTTAGGGACTTGTTGCAAGATGAAAATTTGAAAAAAAGCAATAACTAAGATAATAGGTAATAAGTCTTTAAAAGAGTTAAGAAAAAGCATGGCCACAAGTTTGATGTTCTTCATTTCAGCTTTTTTCTTCACTAAAAAAGATAGCAAGTTCTAGATAACCGCTGATATAGTGATTGAAAAAGGTTAAAAGACGTTTGTCTTCTTTATTAAATTCATTTGTATTTTTATTTAATAATTGCATAACGCCTATAGGTTGATTGAAGGCACCTCTTATAGGTAAGGTGATGATATTATGGGTTACATATCCTGTATCCTTATCAATTTTATAGGAAAATCTTGGATCATTATAGGGATCATTTACAATTAAGGCCCTGTCTTCTTGAAAAGAAGCCCCTACTATACCTTCATTGGCAGAGATTTTAATTTTTTCTACCCCGTCAGAATGTATCGTCCATAAGCACTTACGTTCTTCATTATAAATAAAAACAGAGCATCTGTCTGCGTCTAAAAGTTCTTTTGCACAGTTCGATATTAAAGGAATGGCAACTTCTATAGGAGGCTTATCTAAAAGCTTACGACCAAAGTCTGCAATTTTTGAAAATGATTTTATATTTTTATACATGATAGATATTATCTATAAACAACTAAAAATAGTATGAGATGCTTCTAGTATCTTGCATATATGATGTTTGTGTAAGAAAGTGAGTATAATTTCGTAATTACATAAAATGGAGAAAATATGAGTAACTATCAAATTTGGCATAACCCACGTTGTTCAAAGTCGAGACAGGCCTTAGCTATTTTAGAAGAAAAAGGACGTGAGGTTGAGGTTGTTAAATATATGGATACACTAAAGTCTATTAATGAAATTAAAGAGGTTTTAAAAAAGCTAAATATTTCTGCAAGAGAATTGATGCGCACTACCGAAGATGAATATAAAAGCTTAAACCTTAAAGAGGAAAGCTCTGAAGACAAGCTCATTGAAGCCATGTCTATACATCCTAAGCTTATTCAAAGAGCTATTGTTATCAAAGGTGATAAGGCTGTTCTAGCAAGACCACCTGAAAAAGTTTTAGAGCTGATTTAGATGGATACGGAATTAGACTATAACACCGCGTGTAATGCTTATGAAAATAAGGATTATACAAAAGCGTATGAGCTTTTTTATAAGCTAGCAATGCAAAGTGATGTTTCATGTCAGATGAATGTGGCAAATATGCTGCTTCATGGACTCGGTGTAGAACAAAACTCTGATAGAGCCTATGAATGGTTTGAACAAGCAGCCATTAATGAAGATAAAGAAGCTCAGTATATATATGGCTGGCAATGTATTGAACATGAAAACGAAGAAGAAGGTATTAAGCAGATAAGCTTGTCTGCTGAGGCTGGTTTTTTAGATGCAATACACGACTTAGCTGGTTTTTATTTTCATGGAGCTCATGGTCTTGAAGTGGATTTTTCAAAGGCTAGTGTATATTATGAAAAGGCAGTTTTTTTAGGTAGAAAACATGCCTTAGCTCATCTCTTCTCAAGTAAGAAAAAAGAGTTAGGAAAATTCAAGGCCTTCTTTTACTTTATGAAAAATATTTCTAGTTTTTCAAAGGCAGTTAGAAATTCTTAAAAGTGGTATACAAATTCGGCGTAAACTCTGTCATTATTTTTAATGGCATTGTAAAAGGGAACGACACCATTTCCACCTATATAGTCCACAAGTCCTGCATTTAAAGACACGTCATCATTATATTTATAATCTAACCAAAACCTTTGAAAACCACCATCTTCAAAGCTTAAGTTCTTGCTTCCAAACATACTAAGAAGATAATTAACACTTGCGTTGTCATGATCAAAAAGATAATTTCCTCTAATCGCTATTTGAACGATATTTTCTCTTTCATAATCTGGAAAGACACCCGAATTTAGTGTATTTTTAAGCATGATATCTTCATAAGCAAAAACATGTCTGTTGGCAAGTTCAAAGGAAAGCGTTGTTTTACTAAAACCGGCATAATCAATACCCACTAAAGTATCTAAACGGTTTTTATTTTCTTCCACACTTCTATAATCAATATCGGCTATATAGGCAGCTTCAGCCTTATATAACCAAGACCCTACAACAATGCTTGTGGCAATACCTGCCATATAAATTTTGTCATAATTTCTAAGGTTTTGACCACTACTATTTGGCTTAATTGAAAAACGGCTATTAAGTATATTTGCTGCATACAAAGACAAATCCCATCCCTCAAAACGACCATCTAAAGAAAGGGCAAATTGGGTGTTTTTTATATCCCAAGAAGGCTGATAAACATCAGGAAAGATAGAATCAGGAGCGGTTGTTCCAAACACATCTCTGGGTCTATAATCTGAACCAAAGGCAGGCTCAATTGGAAGTCTTGACTCATGAATGATCATGGCAGAGAGCGCGTAATTATCAAAATAATAGTTTAACTTACTCATAGTCTCAGTAAGACGAAGGTCTTTAATATCTACCATACCCGGTTCACGAATATCAAGAGGATTAATCACATCAGTAATACGAATAGAATCAGACTTTCCCCAAATCACAATCTGACGACCGAGTTTAATATCTACCGACCCACTGAGTGTTCCTTGTAAATAGGCATCTTTAATGTCGCTAAAGCTTTGATACGAGTCTAGAACATCGCTTGTATAATTACTTCGTCCTTGAATAGCCCAAGAAGCATCATACCAACCCATAAGCTCTATACGTGATTTCCAGCTGTCTGAGTGTTTCATATCAAGAGCAATATTAAGCTTTGTTTTGGCGCGGGAGAAGCCACTAAAGTCCATAACCTTATCTCCAATAGCAGCAGCATTTTCACTTTTTTGATTGTAGTTATAAGCGCTTAAAAAACTAAGGTATCCGCTTAGACTGTACCAATTCTGCGATTCTAGTGTTTCTTCAATAACTATTTCTTCATCTTCAAAGCCATCAAAGGCCATATCTAAGTCATCAGCATAAAGTAAACTTCCTAGAATCAATAAAGATAAAACTATCTTAGTCATTAAATGCCTTTTTCTATCTGTCTAACGGTGAAAAAGCTATCATCAAGTTTTTGGTTAAATTGAACATCGCTAAGCTTTAAGACAGTAGTATGAAGCGTTTGTTTTTGCTTTTTAGTCTTCATCTCTATCTTTGTAGCTACCCAAATGCCATCTATAAATTTTAATTCCTTAACATCCATATATTTTTTCTTACCATCTACTAAATAATGCAAGGCACGCACCACTACAAAGTTGTCTTGGCGCACAAAGAGGTAAGATTTGGTGTAGCCTGTTTCATCTACCATTTTTTGCTCTTTAGGAATGGACTCTATAATCCAAACCTTATTTTTTCCTACCTTTGACTCTTTTGCAATCTTATAGGTGTAATCTTCAGGATTACGACTTGTCATATCTGAATACGAAAAGTCTGAACCCATAAACGAAGCGGACTTATCACTAGAAGCGATACGTTTTGAAAGTTTTAAGGCAGGAAGGTATAACCATTGGTCATCATCCTTGCTCGCATCATCATAATCATAGGTCAAAAAAGCCGTATATTTGATATCACTAGGGCTTAAAAAGAAGATGGCATTATAAATATCTTCGCCAAAGTACTTAGAGTACGTCTTTAAAGTACGAACCCTTTGCTTATTGTTTTTATCGATTAAAACCATTTGTGTTGTGCCAATTGAATTGTCTCCAAGGTCTCTTTTATCAACCTTGTCTACAATCTCTTCAACGCTCATACCCGCCATTAGGCTGAGGCTCGTTAATAAAATTAATAATATTTTTTTCATGATTATTCCTTGTCTTTATATAATAAGGCCATAAGTGCAGGCCCAATAAAAAAGTCTGCAATTAGAGCAACAATAATTGCCACACCGACAATGAGTCCAAAGTTAAACAGGTTTGCCATAGAAGCAAAAAGATACACAAAAAAGCCAAGACTAAGAACAATAGTCGTGATAAGCATAGCACGTCCACTCCCAGTAAGGGTAAGTCTAACCGCTTCTTCTGTGCTTTTTCCCTCATCTTTAAATCGTCTAAAGTTATGCATAAAGTGAACATTATCATCGACCGCTAATCCAAGAACAATCGTTCCCGCAAGCATAGTAAACAAATCAAATGGTATGTTAAATACAACCATAAAGGCTATAATGAAAAATACAGGAAACAAGTTAGGAATCATACTTACAAGACCTAGTTTAAAACTTCCAAGAAGTAAGATCATCATAAATCCAATAGCAAATATAGCAATAATATAACTTTCACCCGAACTGCTTATAGCCGCTGCGATAGTGTCAGAAAGTAAAGGAATCATACCCGTTAGTTGTACTTCAACTCCAGGAGGAAGATTGTTTTCTAAATGGATTTTTAAGTCTTCTAGCATGCCATGGTACTCAATAGCGTCAACCCAAGGCATCTTAATGGTCATCCTAGCCTTAGAAAACTGAGAGTCTACAAAGTCTTCAAGATCGTCACTTCCACTATTTTCAAAGAGTAAGATTTCTTGCGCAATTAGTTCAGGGTCTTGGGCTATGGCATAATATTTATCATCATTAGCGTGTAGGGCCTTATGAATCTCTTTCATGACATCAACAATACTTACAACCTTACCTACAAAATAAGCATCTGTTTCAATAGTTTCAGCGTACATACCAAGTTTTTCTATACTTTTTAAAAGTTCATAATCGTATAAACCATTTTCTTTTTTAGTGTCTATGATAAGTTCTAATGAGATAGTTCCTCTCATCTCTTTATCAATATGCTCAGTTGCGGTACGAACTGTGTTTCCCTCAGGTAACCAAGTTAATGGATTATGAGAATATCTAATTTGAGCTACTAGAAATAAAAATAAAGCCATTAATAAAAGACTACTTATAACAATAGGCTTAGCCCTTACCTGAGAAAAATGTGCTATTTTTTCTAAGATTTTTTCTAGATAATCTTTATGGTCTTTATCAAGATAGGCCTTTCTTTTTAAAGGAAAGATAGAAATTAACGTAGGTAAAAGCACTAAACTAACAACAAGGGCAATAATTACACCTGCCGCACCATACATACCAAGATCAGCTACAGGAGCAACGCTTGAAAGAGAAAAGGCGCCAATTCCTGCGGCGGTGGTAATAGAGGTCATGATAATAGCAAGACCTGAATGCTTAAGAGTATATGCTATAGACTCATTTTTATCTCCATATTTATCAAAATGATGAAAGAAAATAGCCATGACATGTATTGATGTTCCAATTCCAACGGCTAAGATAAAAGAAGGCAGAATCTGTGTAGGAATCTTAATAGGGGTTCCAAAATACGCCATTAATCCAACCGTACTAAGAACAGAAAGTACAACTGCTAACAAAGGAAATAAAACACCAGAAACACGTTTGAACAAAAGGCTCAAAATAATGATAATTGTTAAGATAATAAGACCATTAAACTTTTTAATATCAGACTGCATAGAACTTTTAAGAGTTTCAGTTACACTAGGGCTTCCGGCTAACTCTATCTTAAAGTCAGAGGAATCATACTTAGAAACAATGTCTTTAACATTATGTACCATCTCAGCCATCTCACTATCTGAAATAAAAGCAGGTTTTTCAACATTCTCTAAAGGTTCTTCATCAAACTCATCAAAGTCATCTAATTCGGTACTTTTTTCTAAGCCTATAGACGTATACGTATTAGCTTCTAGAACAATTACATTAAAGGTTCCATCTGAATTTACAAGAAGGTCTTTATACATAGGATTAGACAGTGCGAGAGCTTTTTTGCGTTGAAGTTCAGCCTCATTTTTTGGCCATGTCTGAAACAGATCTTCAACTAATAAACTCTCTGCGTCTCCAGTAGTGTTTCTTGCATTGATTAAAGAGGTAATGTCATTTAGGTAAGGGACATTGGCACTTAACTCATTATGAAGCTCTTTCAGTTTTGAAAGATGTTTAAGCTTAAAAATGCCATCTGTTTTAATGGCAATAACAATCTTTTCATCATGCCCAAACTGATCTTGAAAGGTATCATAAGCAATTCTTACAGGATCGTTTTCGTGTAAAAATCCCTCAGTAGAAGTGTCAAGGGTAATACGCGGAAGATTTGAAATCATAAGTGCTAAAATCATCAAGATAGATAAGAGTACCTTGAATTTATGTGAGCTAATACCATGTCCCATTTTATAAAGCAAGTTATCGGCTGCATTAGTAACTTTTTTCATGTTGGAAAGACCTTTTTTTTGTTTAATTATATCTTGGTAGTGTTAAGCAACTGTTAAATAGACAGGGTGATAAAAAAAGATTGACAAGCTTTACAAAGAGTGTTAACTTGAATTTTTAAGCAAAAATATTTAAAGCTTTTTCTATAATTAAATATTATACTTAAGGAGGGTGAAGTAATGAATTATTTTAAAATATTTTTTGTTTTTATACTACTTTCTACTAGCCTTTTTTCAGATGCTAAAGAGGGAAAAGAGCTTTTTAATCAAGCTTCTTGTCTTCAATGTCATAATCATGAAGATTTTGGAAATAAAAATACCGAGCTAAAAATGTTTAAAGATATTGAAGCTAGAGTGCAAGCCTGCCAATTAGCTGAAAGTGATGAGCTTTTTGATGAAGAAGTTCATGACATAGCTAAATATCTTAATAAAGATTTTTATAAATTAAAAGAGTAAAATTAGTGAGAAAGTTCTTTGGAGCTAAGATAATAAAAGAATCCAATAACAAAAAGATAAAAACATCCCCATAAAAAGTTTGATAGCATAGAACTTGAAATTAAAGAGCTGTAAAAAGAGATGCTTATAAGGGTAAAACCGATATTGCTATAATTGAAAAGCTTTTGAGTGTCTTCAATCTCAAATTGTCTTGTAATGTATTCCAAAGAAAATTTAATTCCATAAAAATAAAATATCAACAACCATGAAAAACTTGAGACCATTAAAACGAGTGTATTCATGTCAATTAAAATTGTTCGTAAGAGTTTATCTGTCATAGTAAAGATAATAGGAAAAACAACTCCTGATGAAATCAGAAGTATGGCCGTTAAAAAAGGTGTAGAAAGTTGTTGCTTCATTTACTTTTTATCTAAGATACGAGGGAGAGTGATGCCTTCTTGCCCTTGGTACTTTCCTTTTTTATCTCTATAAGAAGTCTCACACACTTCATCGCCTTGTAAAAATAAGACCTGAGCAATGCCTTCATTAGCATATATTTTTGCTGGAAGAGGTGTAGTGTTAGAAATTTCAATTGTAATATGACCTTCAAATTCAGGCTCAAATGGGGTGACATTAACAATGATTCCACAACGAGCATAAGTGGATTTCCCAAGACAAATAGCTAAGACATCTCTTGGTATTTTAAAATACTCTACAGTTCGAGCAAGAGCAAAAGAGTTAGGAGGAACGATACAAATATCACCTTTAAAATCAACAACATTTTTATCGTCAAAATGTTTAGGATCAACTACAGTTGAATTAAGGTTAGTGAAGATTTTAAATTCATTACTTACGCGAATATCATAACCATAAGAACTAAGGCCATATGAGACAACGCCTTCACCTACTTGATCTTCACAAAATGGAGAAATCATCCCATTTTCCATTGCTTCTTTCCGTATCCATGTATCTGCTTTTAAACCCATATATTAGTCCTTCTTATTGATGAAATATCTCTATAACAATATCTTAATTTTTATTTCGATATTATATCACATTAAATTTGCAAATTTTTGGCACAGGAGAGTAAATCCAATGGATATGAAACAGATAAAATTACTTATGAAAGAGTTCGACGAAAGTACTTTAAGCTCAATGAAAATTAATCAAGAAGGGTTTTCAATAGAACTTGAAAAAGCTACGATTGCAAGCGCAGTAGCTGCACCTATTCTTGCCACTCCAACAGCAGCACCAGCTGAAACAACTCCCGTAGTTGAAGAAATTGCAGGTGAGAAGATTTTATCTCCAATGGTAGGTACATATTACGCTTCTCCATCCCCTGATTCTCCTGTTTTTGTAAAAGAAGGAGATGTCATTAAAAAAGGTCAACCTCTAGCTATTCTTGAAGCAATGAAGATTATGAATGAGATTGAGGCGGAATTTGACTGTAAAATTCTTAAAATTTTAGTTGAAGATGGAAAACCGGTTGAATACGACATGCCTTTATTTGCAGTAGAGAAAATCTAATATGGCTGAGATTAAAAGAATCTTAGTCGCGAACCGTGGAGAGATTGCTCTTCGCGCGATTCGTACTATTAAAGAGATGGGTAAAGAAGCCGTGGTTGTTTACTCAAAAGCAGATAAGGGTGCACATTATTTAGAATTAGCTGACGCCGCTATTTGTATAGGTGATGGTCCATCATCTTCCTCTTATCTTAATATCCCAGCAGTTATAGCCGCAGCTGAAGTAACGCATTGTGATGCAATCTTCCCGGGGTATGGTTTTCTTTCTGAGAACCAACATTTTGTTGAAATTTGTACACATCATAATATTAAATTTATCGGACCAACCGTTGAAGTAATGCAACTTATGAGTGATAAGTCAAAAGCAAAAGATGTCATGATTAAAGCCGGTGTTCCTGTTGTTCCAGGTTCAGATGGCGCGATTGATGATATTAATGACGCTAAAAAACGTGCAAAGATTGTTGGATATCCAGTAATCCTTAAAGCTGCTCAAGGTGGTGGTGGACGTGGAATGCGTGTTGTTGAAGATGAATCGTATTTAGAAAACGCATTTTTAGCCTGCGAGTCAGAAGCGATTACTGCCTTTGGTGATGGTACAATTTATATGGAGAAGTTCATTAAAGACCCTCGTCATATTGAAGTTCAAATTATGGCAGATTCACATGGCAATGTACTTCATTTTGGTGAACGTGATTGTTCTATGCAAAGACGTCACCAAAAGCTAATAGAAGAATCTCCTGCCGTTGTGTTGACTCCAGAAGTTAGAGAAAAACTATGGGAAGCAGCAGTTCGCGCAACTAAGTTCATTAAGTACGAGGGTGCAGGTACCTTTGAATTCTTATTAGATTCAAACCTAGACTTTTATTTCATGGAAATGAATACACGACTTCAGGTTGAGCATACAGTTTCTGAGATGGTAGCGGATGTTGACCTTATTGAGATGATGATTCGTGTGGCTGAAGGTGAAAGACTTCCTTCTCAAGACTCTATCACACTTAAAGGGCACTCAATTGAGTGTAGAATTACAGCAGAAGACCCAGTAAAGTTTCTTCCATGTCCAGGTAAAATTGGTGATTGGATGACTCCCGGTGGTAAAGATATTCGTGTTGACACTCATGTTCACGCCGGATATATTGTTCCTACGATTTATGATTCTATGGTTGGTAAGCTTATTGTTTACGCTGAAACTAGAGAAAAAGCAATTGCAAAAATGCACAGAGCCTTAAGTGAGTTTAAGGTGACTGGTATTAAAACCACTATTGCTTTCCACCATAAAATGATGGAAAATGAAGACTTTATAAATAACAACTTCGATACTAAGTATTTAGAACGCTATAAAGGGTAGAGTTCTAGGTAAATAGTTCGCTTCGCTAATAGTGAAGTAGAACTTCAAGCGATGGGGAAGAGCAGTTTAAGCTTGAACGTGCGAAACTTAACCCATTAACCCATTAACCCATTAACCCATTAACCCATTAACCCATTAACCCATTAACCCATTCCTTTCGATATAATTACAAAAAAATGTGCAGATACAAAAGGAATTAAAATGTCATTAACAGTGTACTTGTCTGGTGAGATTCATACGTCTTGGAGAGATGAAGTTAAAGGCTTGACTCAAGAATTTGGCTTAGATATAAATTATATATCCGCAGTTACGAATCATGAATCAAGTGATGGAGCTGGTGATCATTTAGGAAGCGAAGAAAAACAGTTTTGGCGAGATCATAAGTCGGCTAAGATTAATGCTATCCGCACTAAGACTTTATTAAAATCCTGTGATATTGCTATTATACGTTTTGGCCAAGAGTATAAGCAATGGAATGCGGCGTTTGAAGCAGGGCAATGTGCCGCCTTGAATATTCCCTTTGTTACCCTGCATGATGAAAATATTATTCATCCGCTTAAAGAGGTAGACGCGGCATCTATGGCATGGGCTAAAACAACTAAAGATGTTGCTGAGATATTAGCTTATGTGCTTAAAGCTTAGTGTCCTAAGTGACTTACTCTTTTGGTAATCTTAAGACTTTAATACTTGCATTGATGCGCATTCTTTGAAAGTGTTCATTTAAGATATGTTCTCTTGTATTTTGCATCACTTTATTTTTAACCTTATCTTTAATTAGGGCTAATGGCGGAGTATTGATATCATTTTTTTGTAAGATATAAAATGCCATGTACCCCGTTGAACCTGGCTTAGGTAAGATGGGTGTAAAGTGATTATCTTCGGTTTGAATCATTAACTCTGCTATGCGTGGGTTGATTTTAGCGGTTTGTATGCTTGCATTTTCTGTCGTGACCTGAGGTAGATACATCATAGGATTTTCTATTTTCTTCTTTAGTAAGGCCTTGTCTTTGGCATTATAGATAACGGTATCAATGCTTGTTGGCATGATATAACTGTCTAAATGTAAATCATAATATTCTTGGATTTCTTCATCTGTAGGTTCTTGCATTTTAGACATGGCGATGGCATTAAAGAGTTGGGCCTTAAGAAGTCGTTCTCTAGTTTTAGCTTTTACTTGGGATTCCACAAGACCGCGAGCAGATTGCATAGCCTCATACAGCTGTGGTAAAGTCATTTTATTTCGTGCAGCCATTTTTTTTAATTCATCTAAGATTTGTTGGTTATTGATGCTAATATGACGCTTAGTTGCTTCTATTTCTTCTAACTTAGAACGTATGAGCGTATCGACTGTTTTTTTCATACTTTGTTTTGAAATTTCTTGTTCTTGTTTAATCTCATATAAGGTGATTGTTTCATCATCAACGGTTATAGCAATCCCTCCTATAACATCAGCAAAAAGCAGGGGAGTCAATAAACATAATAAAAAAAGTTTTTTCATAAAAATCCATAATAATAAGGTTCAAAATTTTACCATGATTTAACCAAGCTTAGACTAAAATACGTTTAATATAAAACCTCTAATTAGGAATCTATTCATGATAGTAACACGTTTTGCACCAAGTCCAACAGGCTACCTCCATATTGGTGGTCTTAGAACGGCTCTGTTTTCGTATCTTTGGGCCAAAAAAAATGGCGGTAAATTTGTACTTCGTATAGAAGATACTGATGTAAGTAGAAACAATGAAGAAGCAGCACTTGCTATTGTAAAGGCTTTTGAATGGGTTGGTTTCAAGCATGATGGCGAAATCACATATCAATCTTCTCGAATGCCTATTTATAAAAAGTATATTGATCAACTTTTAGATGAGGGTAAGGCCTATAAATGTTATATGTCACGTGAAGAACTTGATGATTTACGTGCCACTCAAATGGCCAATAAAGAACGTACTCGTTATGATGGGAAATATAGAAACTTTACAGGGACACCTCCTGTTGGTGTTGAACCTGTAATTCGAATAAAATCTCCTGAAACGGGTGAAATTATTGTGGACGATGGGATTAAGGGTCAGGTTGTTTTTCAAGCTGAGGATATTTTAGACGACTTCGTGATTGCACGCTCAGACATGAGTCCTACCTATAACTTTGTAGTTGCTATTGATGATGCTTTGATGGGTATTACAGACGTGGTTCGTGGGGATGATCATCTTGCCAATACACCTAAACAAATGGTCGTGTATGAGGCCTTAGGTTTTAGTCTTCCTAAGTTCTTTCATGTACCTATGATTCATAATTCAAATGGTAAAAAATTATCCAAACGTGATGGGGCAACGGACGTAATGATGTATAAGGAGATGGGTTATACGCCTGAGGCATTAATGAACTTTTTAGTGCGTTTAGGTTGGTCTCATGGGGATCAAGAGATTTTTTCTATGGATGAAATGTTAGAGCTTTTCTCTCCAAGTGATATCAATAAGTCTGCTTCGATTTACAATCCAGAAAAACTAGATTGGCTTAATGCACATTATCTTAAAAATATGAGTAATGATGAACTATCTAATGCTTTAGAACCTTACGATATTCTATTAAGTTCACATGATAAAAAAGAGATTGTACTTGACGCGGTCAAAGAAAGAGCTAAAACCTTACAAGAGATGGCGGAATTAATAAAAGAGATTTTAACATGCCCAAGTGAGTATGATGAAAAAGGGATGAAAAAAGGTTTTAAGGGAAATGCAGACGAGGTCTTAAAAGCCTTTGCTGAAAAACTTAACACGACACAAGAACTCCATCTTCCATCGGATTATCATCATGTTATGGAAGCCACTATTACCGAGATGGAAGTGGGTTTTGGAAAGATTGGACAACCCTTGCGTATGGCACTTTTTGGAAGAATGTCGGGCCCTGGATTAGATGAAATAATGGCTATTATCGGTAAGGATGAAACCCTAAACCGTATAGAGCGCATTTTAGAAAAGATACGTCAAGAGGCTTAAGCACTTGAAACAAACTGAGTATCACTTTTAGCATTTTAAATTAATACTTTTTTAATAGCATTATCGTTAACCTATAAGTAAGAGTTATCATTTTACTTTTATAGGGCGCATAATGAGTGAGTTGTTTGAGTTTGCACAAGAAGAAGAACCTTCTACTAATTTACCAAAAAAAGCATGGAAAATATTAGTGATAGATGATGAAGAATCTATTCATGATATTACGGCAAACGCCTTAAAATCTGTGGTTATTGATGGTCGTCGTCTTGAACTTATTAATGCTATGAGCGCTGCAGATGCAAAAATTAAACTCTCAGAACATGATGATATAGCCTTAGCCTTAGTAGATGTTATCATGGAAACACCCACCGCTGGTTTAGACTTAGTAAACTATATTAGAAATGATTTAAATAACCATCTTATACGTTTGGTTATTCGCACAGGACAGCCTGATGAAGTTCCTGAACGTGATATTATAAATCAATATGACATTACAGATTATAAAGAAAAAACTGAACTATCCGTTGATAAATTTTACACCGTAGTACGCTCTTCAATACGTCAATACACCCATCTCAAAGAACTTGAAACCAAGTATGAAGATGTATATAAACAAATGACGGTGCATCCTCTAACCAAGCTTCCCAATAGACAAAAACTTAATGAACATCTAGATCAGGTAGGAACAAAAAATCTTGTTTTAATTAATATAGATGGCTTTTCAGCGGTTAATGAAACCCAAGGCTTTAACATAGGAGATGAGCTCTTAATGCAAATGGGAGGGTTTTTATATTCTATGTATGGGGATGAAATGAATGTGTTTCACCTTGAGGGTGACACCTTTGCCCTTTTATGCATTGATGACCTTATTGATGAACAAAAATTGTTAAACATACAACAAGATATTAATCAAATGAGCTTTTTATTAGGAGGTATAGAAAACCGATTGAGCGTTACTCTTGGTTTAGCTATGCATGAAGAAGGTAATCTTATTCAAAAAGCAGAATTTGCCCTAAAAGAAGCAAGAACATTAGGACGAAATAGAGTGAGTAAGTATAGCGATGACATAAAAATTATTAAGACTATTCAAAACAACTCTAAGTGGACACAACGAATAAGAGAAGCCATAGAACGTAACAATATCATAGCGTATTATCAGCCTATATTCTCAATTGAAACAGGTAAGGTTATCAAATATGAATGTTTAGTAAGGATGGTGTATAAGGAAGATATAATTTCCCCTTATAAATTTTTAGAAGCGGCTAGAAACAGTGGTCAACTTCATAATATATTTAAAATTATGTTTGAAAATGCTTGTAAAAAAACACGAGAATTTTCAGGACAATTCACGGTTAATTTAACGGATCAAGACCTACAAGAACCTGGACTTCTAGAATTTATAGATAGGACTTTGCGGAAATACAATGTTGATCCTAAGCAAATAGGTATAGAAATTTTAGAAGAAAAGAGCATTGTAAATAACGTCTTAATTAAAGAACGTCTAGAAGTTTTATATGAAAAAGGAATGTCTATTATTATTGATGATTTTGGAGCGGAATGCTCAAACTTTGGACAACTTATCAGTCTTCCTATCTCTGTTATTAAAATTGATGGTATGTTTATTAAAGATATTGTAGATAATGAAAAACACAGAATTATTGCAGAAGCTATAATAGGCTTTGCAACGCGCTTAGAGATTCCTACGGTGGCTGAGTTTGTGCACAATAAAGAAGTCTTAGACATGGTCACAAGTTTAGGTGTTACCTATTCCCAAGGATTTTATTTAGGGGAGCCTCGTCCTACCTTATTAAAATAAAAAAGTTGTTCAACAAAATCACAATAAATAGTCTATACTATTAAAGATGAATATTTTTTAACATAATGGAGAATTTATGAGTCAAAATCCTATTACTGATGAAGAAGCCTTAGCGTATCATTCCCAGCCCAATCCCGGTAAAATTTCCATAGTAGCTACAACACCCATGCAAACACAAAGAGACCTTTCTTTAGCCTATACCCCTGGAGTTGCAGTCCCTTGTTTAGAGATACAAAAAGATGAAAAAAAAGCCTACGATTATACCTCCAAAGGAAACTTAGTTGCTGTTATTACTAACGGAACGGCAGTCTTAGGTTTAGGTGATATTGGCGCAATTGCTTCAAAGCCAGTTATGGAAGGCAAGTCTGTTTTATTTAAAAAGTTTTCAGGCATTGATTCGGTTGATATTGAAGTAGATACACATAATATAGATTATTTTTGCGATACAGTTTCGGCTATTGCGGGTACCTTTGGAGGGATTAATCTTGAAGATATTAAAGCCCCTGAATGTTTTGAAATTGAAAGGCGTTTGATTGAGAAGCTTCCTATTCCTGTTATGCATGATGACCAACATGGAACAGCGGTTATCTCTGCTGCGGGTATGTTAAACGCATGTAAAATTACAGGACGTAAATTAGAAGATATGAAGATAGTAGTCGTTGGCGCGGGAGCGGCTGCAATATCTTGTGCAAGACTGTACCGACATATGGGTGTTAAAAAGATTTATATGATAGATTCTAAGGGCTTAGTACATCATAAAAGAGATGACTTGAATGAGCATAAAAAAGAGTTTGTTGTAGAAGAAATATGTGAGGCAACTGAGGCCTTTAAAGATGCACATATGGTCATTGGTCTTTCAAGGCCAGGTACTTTTAGTACAAATGATATTAAACTAATGGCAGAAAACCCTATTGTCTTTTGTTTGGCAAACCCTACACCTGAAATCTTCCCTGAAGATGTAAAAGCAGCGAGACCTGACGCTATTATAGGAACAGGCCGCTCAGATTTTGTAAATCAAGTCAATAATGTTTTAGGGTTTCCTTTTATATTTAGAGGGGCCCTTGATGTGAGGGCAAGAGGTATTAATACTGAAATGAAAATCGCTGCGGCCTACGCTCTTGCTGATCTAGCGCAAAAAGAGGTTCCTGAGTATTTAAATGAAATTTATGAGACAAAAAATCTAAGTTTTGGAAGAGAGTATATTATTCCAAAGCCTTTTGATAAACGTCTTGTAGTGGAGGTGTCATCAGCTGTGGCGCAAGCGGCTATTGACAGTGGAATGAGTGATAAAAAAGATTTTGACTTAGAATTATATAGAAAAGAATTAGCAACACGAATATAAGGAAGATAAATGTCTCAAAGAAATTACGAAGTTTTAATTATTGGTGCGGGTATTTCAGGTGCAGCTTTAGCCTATGAAATTGCTAGATATACAGATATACAGTCGGTTGGAATCATTGAAAAATATGAAGATGTTGCCACCTTAAACAGTTCAGGTACTTCTAACTCACAAACCATACATGTGGGCGATATTGAGACAAATTATACCTTAGAAAAAGCAGCAATAACTAAACGAACGGCAAAGATGGTTGAAAAATATTGCCTTCAGTATGGGTATCAAGATGACGTAATCTTTTCACATCAGAAGATGGCCTTAGGAGTAGGGGAGAAAGAGGTAGAATTTTTACTACATAGGTTTGAAGAATTTTCTACACTCTTTCCCTATTTAGAAGTATGGGACAAAGAGAAGCTTAAAGAATATGAGCCTCGTGTAGTCCTTGATAAAGATGGAAATGAACGACCTGAAAATATTGTTGGTATCGGTGCTAGAGGGGAATGGACTACGGTAGATTATGGGAAGATGTCTAAGACCATGATAGAAAATGCTAAAAAACAAGAAGGCAAGACAGTAGATACATATTTTAATTCACAAGTTACCAAGATAGAAAAAAGTGCTAAACGTGGTTATGTTGTGTATGTAGGTGAAGAAAAATATTACGCAGATTTTGTGGTTGTAAATGCAGGTGCGCACAGTCTTTTCATCGCTCATGCTATGGGATATGGACATCATTTAGGATGTTTGCCTATCGCAGGTAGTTTTTATATGACTAATGAAAAGATGCTCAATGGGAAGGTGTATATGATTCAAAATCCTAAGCTTCCATTTGCTGCGCTTCATGGGGATCCGGATATCTTAGCTGATGGTAATACTCGTTTTGGCCCAACCGCGCTTATGATGCCAAAGCTTGAACGCTTTAAGCCAGGAACGTATATGGATTTTTGGAAAACTTTACGATTTGATAAAAACATAGCTATTGCCTTATGGAAGCTTTTAAAAGAGAGTGATATCCGCTCGTATATTATGAGAAATTTCTTGTTTGAAGTCCCTATTTTAAACAAATATTTATTTCTAAAAGATGCACGAAAGATTGTACCTTCTTTGCAGCTTCATGAGTTTTCATATGCAAAAGGCTTTGGTGGGGTACGACCTCAGGTCTTAGATAAGGATGAACAAAAGCTTATGTTAGGGGAGGCTTCTATCAATCCAGGTACGGGAATATTGTTTAATATGACCCCTTCTCCTGGGGCAACCTCATGTTTAGGAAACGCAGAACGTGACTTGCGTTATGTGGTTAAATATTTAGGAAAAACTTTTGATGAAGACTTGTTTAATCAAGAACTTACCGAAGGAGAGTATTGTGTTCTTCCTGAACCTTTAGCATCACAAAAAACAAGAGTCAATCTAATACGAGCAGAAATTGCAAGAACTCAAGAAAAATATGAGTCCGATATGATTCACAGCAACGTAGATGAAGAGTTTTGGGATAAACCACACAGTAAGTTATAAAAAGGCAGTTACTTTAGAGATGCCTTTTATGAATTTTGTTTTTGAATACACTCTTTTAAACGGTTTTTTACTTCTTTAAGTTCTAAATGAATTCGTACTCTTTGTTTGACTATCTCAACAACAAAGGGCTTAGAAATAAAATCAACCGCTCCAAGTTTAAGGCCATGGGCCTCATCTACTGAAGAACTTTGCGCGGATAAAAATATGATAGATATGTCTTTTGTTTTTGCACTTTCTTGAAGGAGTTCACATACCTCGTATCCATTTAAAGTGGGCATATTAATATCTAAGAGCATTAAGTCTGGAAGTTCCTCTCTAGCAACGCTTAAGGCCTCATCTCCATTTTTAGCAACAAGCATCTCGTGGCCTTCATCTGAAAATATGTCCACAAGAAGGTGAAGGTTTTCTACTTGGTCATCTACAATTAATATTTTTTGTGACATTAGTTTTCTTTCAAGCTAGTTATTATTTTTTTAAAATCAAAATTTTGAGCTAAGGCTTTGATGTACTGGGATTCTTTGGGATAACGGTCTTTTGATAGTTCTATTATATCATTAATCTTACTAATACTCATTTTGGTACAAGCAGACTCAATGGCTTCTTTAAGTTCAGGACTTAAGTCCTGTAATGATGTGACTTGTAATTTTGTAACTTCTTTATTGTCACTGGCTTCTTCATAGTCATATTCTAACTCTATGAATTTTTCAATCTCAGTATAAATCTCATAATCTTTAAATGGCTTTCGTACATAAGATGAGAAACCTGACTTTTTGGCTTCTTCATTATTCATGCCAAAGACACTCGCGGTTACGGCGATGGCAGGTATATTTTTTCCATAGTCTAAGGACCGGATTTCTTTTATGGCCTTATACCCATTCATAATAGGCATATCTAAGTCAAGTAAAAGAATTTCTGGACGGATTTGTTTAAAAAGTCTAAGGGCTTCAAAGCCATTTTCAACAGCTTTAACTGAAAAACCAACTCGTTCTAAAACTTCTTGTAAAAGCTCGTTATTGACCTTATTATCATCGGCTATTAAAACCTCTATCCCCTTATATTTTTCTTTTAAAGAAAGGACTTCCTTGGGCTTGCTTTGATTAAATTCACTAAATTCACTCTTTTCATAAGGAATAGATATAAAAAAGACTGTTCCATATCCTAGCTTAGATTTTACCTGTATCTTTCCTTTCATAATATCTATATATTCTTGCACAATGGATAGACCAAGGCCCGCGCCACCGCCCCCTAATTTCCCCGAAATGGTTTGCATAAAAGGTTTAAAAAGTTTGTCTAATTCTTCTTCGGCTATTCCATCGCCTGTATCTTCTATCTCAATTTGCAAAAGATTATTTAGGGTTTTAACTATGATTTTTATACCACCTTGGTGGGTGAATTTTGTAGAATTTCCTAAAATATTTAAAAATATTTGACGAATTTTATTGATGTCTGCCTTGATATAACGGGCAAGATCTTTGTCCTTACTTAGAACTAAACTCAGTCCATCATGTTTTAGACGAGGGGCAAACATAGCATTAATGTCATCTAAAAATTCATGTAGATCAAAGGCTATAGGTTCAAGTTGTATTTCTCCAGTTTCAATCTTTGAAACCTCTAAGACATCATTAATCAGCGCAAGCAAGTGTTCCCCACTTCGGTTAATAGTACTAAGGGTGACTTGGTTTCTTTCCGACATACTTGGGTCTTTTTGAAGAAGTTGAGAATACCCTAAGACAGCATTTAAGGGGGTGCGGAGTTCATGTGACATATGTGCTAGAAATTTTGTTTTAGAAGCATTTGCCTTATTAGTCTTATCTACTTGAAGTTCTAGTTGTTCTTGCGTAAGATTCAACTTCTTATTGATGTTTTTTACCTTAGATAAGGTTAGATAAATGAATATAAGAAGTAAAAAAAACAGTATAAGAGCAGAGACACTTAAAATCAAAAAGTTTTTTTGATTTGAAATCGTCTGGTCTTGGTCTTGTATTTGAAGGTCTTGACTCGCAAGATTATCTTGAAGGCTTTGGAATTCTTGAACCTTTTGTTGTATCTTTTGTGTAAGCGTACTTAGTTTTGTTTCTTTTTCTTTGACCTTTTTTTCTTGGGAAAATAACATCGTACTCATTGTGTCTAACTGAGTATTTGCCTTGGCATAATCATCTCGTATCTTTTGTGTGGATGCTTTTTCTTGTTTTAAGATGCTTTTTTGATTTTTTACTTCTTTTGAGACCTTTGATACATCTTTTTGAAGTCGTAATTTGTCTTTGTTAAGTTTTAAAATCTTGAATTTTGTTGACTTTAAGGCATTTGACTTTTTTTGTATCTCGTGTTGTAAAGAAAGATTCATTGCCTTAGACTTTTTTATTTCTTTATCTAAACTCTTTGCTTTTTTAATTTGATTTTCTAGCTCTTTTTCTTTTTGCATAAGTGAATATTTAGCACCCTTATAAAGCTTAGCTACATCAAGTTCTGTTCCTCCAAGTAAGATAATTTTAGGGTTAATTTTAAGTCCTTGGTTTAAAATATTTGCCTTGTTTATTTCAAAATGAAGTAGCTTTTTTTTAGTAGTACTAAGATTAATCATTACAAGACGTTTGTTATCATAGCCTTTAGAAATGATTAAAACAGGTCTTCCATCAAAGTATTCATAGACTTTCTTATAGGATTTTAAATGACTTGTGTCCACAAACACAAGGTTCGTTGTAAAAGGGATATTATTTTTTGTGCCTTGCTCGATTTTTATAAACTTACCATGAATCTTTTGCCCTTTAGTGAGTTTTTTAAAAGTTGAAAGTAAGATTTGATTAGAAGACAAAATATAAATTTCAAATTTTTCATTTTTAATACTATTAGGCCATGAGGTATACGCAGCAAAATTAAATATATAGTTAGATATAAGCTTTTCTTCACTAAGCTTTTCTGCGTTTAAAGAGGTGAAAAGCAGTATAAAAAAAAGAAGAAGTATAGATTTCATAAAAGACCTTATTTCTTATTATATAGTATTAAAAAATATTATGCAACAACGA
The DNA here is from genome assembly GCF_029216045.1 of Sulfurimonas sp. MAG313. Taxonomy (GTDB): domain Bacteria; phylum Campylobacterota; class Campylobacteria; order Campylobacterales; family Sulfurimonadaceae. The sequence goes on from NZ_JAEMVE010000127.1 coordinate 30,387, forward strand.
TATAGTTTATTAATGCCTTATGCCCATTTCAAAGCACTGTCGTTAATTTATATATGATATTGTATGATAAGAAAATCCTCACTAATGGCCGTGACTTTATATCTTTTAGGTCATTTTTTAAGAATCTGATATGTAATATTTTTTTTAAGTTGGTGGTTTTTTAATTTAAAAAGAACCTGCTTAAAACCTATATCTCAATTCTGCAAACACATTTAAGCCTTCCATAGGATAATCATTAATTGGATTTGTATTTGAGGGGCTATAATATTTTTTATCAAACAAATTTCTTGCAGCTATTGAGGCATCAATATTTTTGTATAGTTTATATCCTAAAGAAGCATTTAGCACTTCATATGAGTTTATTTTTTTTCTAGAATCACCTACTTCTCTTGGGGTATCCGCAACGATGAATACTTCAGAACCTAGATACCAGTTTTGCGTGAATGAATAATCAAACATAGCGTGTCCAATATGTTTAGGAACATTAGCAACGGTTTGATTAGTTATTTGATTTTTTGTCCATCTATAGGCATAGTCTAGGGAAAGTAAAATTTTGTCTGTAGCTTGGTAAGAACTTTCTATTTCAATCCCTCTGCCCTTTTGTTTTCCTGTATTTTTATATTCAATTCCTATTGATGAGGGGACTTTATTAATGAAATTATTTATTTTATATGCATAAAAAGTGATTGAAGAAGTGATTTTAGAGCTTGGCGTATAATTAAATCCTAATTCAAGTGTATCAATAGTTTCAGGGTTGATGTCTTTATTCCCTACTCCAGCAGGGTTATTTGCAAGGTATAATTCAGCAAAGGAAGGTGCTCTAAAAGCACGTCCATAGAGCAGTTTTGTTGTGACTTGTTGAGTTGTGTTCCACACTAATCCAAGACGAGGATTAAGGGTGCTACCAAAGTCAGAATAGTTGTCGTAACGG
>NZ_JAEMVE010000018.1 GCF_029216045.1 Sulfurimonas sp. MAG313
CTTCATTGATGAGTTACGTGAACAGTTCCCAAATGTTAAGTTGGAAATTTTGCTTAAAGATGCAACCTTACTTCGTTTAAGACCCGTTCTTATGACGGCTTTTACAACTTTGTTTGGTATTTTACCTCTTCTTTTTGCAACTGGGGTAGGTTCTGAAATTCAGTACCCATTGTCTGTAGTTATTACAGGAGGAATTATTTCTTCTACCTTTTTAACTCTATTAGTGGTACCATCAACTTATCTTCTTTTTTATAAGAAAGAACATGTTATAAATGAACACGAAGAAGGACGAAAGAAAAAAGACCTCGTTTAAGGAACGTATATGCATACTGATTTACTTTTAGAAATAAAAGAAAATAAAGAGCTCTTTGAGAAAATAATCTTAGAATCTATAGAAGAAAATATTTATCAGTATGAGCGTTATGGGGTTAAGTTTTCCTTGGCCTTAGGCGCCATTAATAATGCAGAAATAAAAATGGATTCTTTCGGCGCTATGCTACGAAAGACAGATAAATTTATTGTAGTAAGTAAACATGTGGCTTGTGCTGTCTACAGCTTTTCTGATACGAAGCAAGGGCTTAAAGCAGCTTCTAATTTATTAAATCAATTTGAAAATTATTATTTTTCTGAAGAGATTTTTTTAAGTGTTATTAATGTAGATGATTGTTCTTCAAGTGATAAACAAATAAAAAAGCTTTTTAATGTGGTTGAATTTGCTATTTCGCAGGGAATGAATAATATTCCCTTAGATGAAATTAGCCTAGAATCTTAATAAACTCATAAAATATATAAAAGATTTTACAAGCCATTAAAAATATGTAAAGACTATAGGGATAATACATGTTCTTATACGAATTTTAGGTTTATAGCCCTATGCTTTAGATAAAATGATAAAAAAGATAGGTTTCTTCTTGGATTCCTTTTTTTCAAGGAATCTACTTATGAGTAAAACACCGTATAAACCTACAAGACAACCTTTTTCACTTAAGACCTTTATCGTATCAAGCATAGGGCATTTTATTATGTTTAGTGTTATTGTTGGAATGGCATTTTTATATGACCCTAATATGCTTGAATACGACTTTTTATTTACCGCCTCAGCTATTGCTGCTTTGATGATGGGTGTGTATCAGGCTAATTATAAAAGAGAAGAAGATTAATGTCTGAAATTAAACTAACACAATATTCTCATGGTGCAGGTTGCGGATGTAAGATATCTCCTAAACTTTTAGATACTATCTTAGAAAGTACCCGAGAAAAGATAGTCTTTCCAGAACTTTTGGTAGGAAATGAAAGTAAGGATGACGCGGCGGCCTTTGATCTTGGAAATGGAACTTCTGTGCTAAGTACAACAGACTTTTTTATGCCTATAGTCGATGATCCTTTTACCTTTGGACGAATAGCTGCTACAAACGCGATTAGTGATATCTACGCCATGGGAGGAAAGCCTTTAATGGGGATTTCTATCTTTGGTTGGCCTATAGATAAGTTAAGTGCAGAGGTAGCGCAACAAGTGATAGAAGGTGGGCGCGCGGTGTGTGCGGACGCGGGTATACCTCTTGCTGGGGGTCACAGTATTGATGCTCCTGAACCTATTTTTGGTTTAGCGGTTACGGGAATTGTGGATAATGTAAATCTAAAGCAAAACAATACTGCTGAAGCAGGATGCGAAATCTTTTTAACAAAGCCTATAGGGATAGGAATTTTAAGTACTGCGCAAAAGCAAGGAAAGATAAGTAAAGAACATATGCAAGTAGCGATAGATGCTATGTGTACGCTCAACAAGATAGGAGCAGAGATATCTAAGCTAAAGGGTGTAACGGCTATTACAGATGTTACAGGCTTTGGTCTTTTAGGACACTTATCTGAGGTGTGTGAGGGAAGCAACATTAGTGCTCGTATAAATTTTGAGGCAGTACCCCTTTTAGATAATGTTAAAACTTACCTTGAAATGGGCTGTGTTCCTGGTGGAACAGGACGAAATTTTGACTCTTATGGTCATCTTATCAGTCCTATGAATGAAGAACAAAAAAATATTCTTTGTGACGCTCAGACCTCAGGGGGACTTCTTTGTGTGGTAAAAAAAGATTGTGTAGATGAATTTCTTAATATTACTAAAGAAGCGGGTCTAGACTTACATTCTATTGGTCAAACTTACGCACCCGCTACTCACCTAATAGAGGTTATATAACTATGAAATTTACCGAAGACTTTTTGTCTATAGTCTTAGAAAATAGACCACTTTTAGATGTAAGAGCTCCGGTAGAGTATGATAAAGGTTCTTTTCCAAATGCGACTAATATTGCCATTATGGATGATGAACAAAGACGGCTTATAGGCATACGTTATAAAGAAGAAGGCAATGCATCTGCTGTGAAGCTCGGACGAGAACTTGTAAATGAAGAAGAACAAGTTCAAAGAATTAAAGATTGGAAAATCTTTATACAGAATAATCCTAATGCTTATCTTTACTGTTTTAGAGGTGGTCAAAGGTCAGAAATAACTCAAATGTGGTTAGAAGAAGCAGGGATTGAAATAGCAAGACTAAAGGGTGGGTATAAGGCCTTTAGAAACTTTTTAACTCAAGAATCTGAGACTATAACGAGTACAATTAGTACTATTATTGTTGGGGGCCGAACGGGCTCTGGAAAGACTATCTTACTTCAAGAATTAGATAACATGATTGACCTTGAAGGACTTGCAAAACATAGAGGTTCAACCTTTGGTAAGGTTATTGATGAACAACCCTCTCAAGTAGACTTTGAAGACGCTCTGTATTATAAGCTTATCCAACATAAGGCCAATGGACATAAACATCTTGTTATTGAGCATGAAGGAAATAGAATAGGAAGGGTACATCTTCCTAAGACGGTGCATGATGATTTTTCTAAGGGGGGACTTGTGATTTTACAAACTTCAATAGACGAAAGAATTGAAATTACGTATGACGAATATGTTACCCTATCGCTTGAATCGTATGCAAAAGTTTATGGTTTGGATGCAAGAGCCAAATGGTATGAAGAAGTAGTTGGGGGCTTAGATAGAATTAAAAGGCGTTTAGGCTCACAAGCGCATTTAGAAATTAGGGCTCAGTGTTTAGACGCTTATGAAAGTGGAAATGATACGGGACATAAGGTCTGGATTAAAAGATTACTACATGATTATTATGACCCTATGTACGATTACCAAATTGAAAAAACAGATATCCCTATCTTGTTTAGAGGTAATAAGTCTGAGGTTCTTGAATTTATAAAAAACAAGGGCTAAGTCTTTTAAAACACAGTCCAGGTTTTTATGAGTCACTTAAATCTTGTAATTCAAGGGATAAAACTTGTTTAATTTTATCTTCATTTACATGGAAAAAAAGCAAGGCATCTTCATAATCTTCACTATCAGAAGAAAGCTTTGTACCCTTACATGTACAGCTTAAGCTATTAAGCGCAGGTGTTTTTTCTTTAAAAACAATAGTTATGGAGTCTTCGTTAGTAAGTGCATCTTCAAGTACAAGATAGAAATAATTTGTATCTTTAACATATAGATGAGAAATGGGAAGTTTTTTATTACCTTGTTGAATATGAAAATATTCTTGACTTTGAATAAAACGAACATGAAGTTTTGAAAGAGACATGATAAATCCTAATATATAAAAGTTTCGAATTATCTCATTTTATTCTTAATTGTGCCTCTGTAAACTTTAGATTTTAAAATTAAGATAAAAAAATTAAGAGTATTTTAGGAAGAAGATACTATAATATATCATTATAAGGAGTCTTCTATGCAAGTTAATAGCGCACCTAATCTTAATCTTTTTAACATTAATGATAACAAAAAAAGTGCTGAAACAGCTCTTGGTCAGATTAGCTCTGGCAAAAATAACCAGCTTGATGATGCGACCTTAGCTCTTATCGCTAATGCCATTGGAAATGATATGAGCAGTTTAATCCAAGGGGTTAAAAATGCAAATGACGCAACAGCTATGCTTCAAATTGCAGATGGCGTTTTATCAGGTTTATCTAAAGGGGCAGACGAATTAAATGTTTTAGCTATCAAGGCAAATGGTCCTCTTATAAATGAATCTCAAAAAAGCATTATCACAAATGAAGCAAATCGTTTGGCAGAATCTTTACAAATGAGTGTGGATAATGCTTCTTTTAATGGAAGTCCTTTGTTTGGAAGAAGTTTAGAATTTAGCCTAGGGCAGTCAAGTGTTTCTACAAGTCTTCCTGCTTTTGATATCTCAAGTTTTGATACCTCTTCACGAGAAGGTATAGCCGATTTTATGAAAAGTATCCAAGCTGCTCAGATGGAAGTAGGAAGTACAACAAATCAACTTGACAGTTCTACAAAATCGATATTAACAACGATAAGCAACCTTAGTTCAGCTAAGTCTCAAATAGCGGATGCGGATATAGTAGAACAGTTTATGAACTTTAACAAAGAAAGTCTTCAACTTCAGTCCTCTTTGATGGCTCAAGCAAACTCAAGCAATCTTTCAGCCGCTAGAGTATCTATGTTGTTAGGCTAGTCTTTAAAGGACTTTAGAGGTGCCCTTTTGCTAATATTATAAAAAACTTCTAGGGTCTTTATGCAAACACTTTCTCAATTACAATCGGGACAACTTCACGGGATAAAAAAGCTTCAACTCAAAGAAGAATTAACCCATTTTCCTGAAGAAATTTTCACTCTTTCACATTCTCTTGAAATCTTAGATTTAAGTGGTAATAATCTTTGTGAACTTCCTGATTTATCCCCCTTAAAAAAACTTAAGATTGCTTTTTTTTCCTATAATGACTTTAAAGAAATTCCATCGGTATTTAAGAGATGTGAAAACTTATATATGTTGGGTTTTAAGGCTAACAAAATTGAATGTTTTGATGAAGATATTTTACCCTTAAGTATTAGTTGGTTGATTTTAACAGATAATAAAATTAAAGAGCTTCCTCGCTCAATTGGAAAGCTTAGTTTACTTCAAAAATGTGCCTTAGCTGGCAATGAGATTTTAAAACTTCCTTTGTCTATGAAAAAGTGTAGAAATTTAGAATTATTAAGGCTTTCGGCAAATAACTTAGAAGAATTCCCTTCTTTTTTACTAACTCTACCTAAATTATCTTGGTTAGCGTTTTCTGGAAATCCGTTTTGTGAAAAAGTGTCTTATAGCTTGCAAGAGCATGCTTATGAGGACTTAGATATTCAAGAACTTTTAGGAGAAGGCGCTTCGGGTGAGATTTATAAGGCGTATTCCAAAACTATGAAAAAAGAGGTGGCCTTTAAGTTATTTAAGGGCGCGGTTACGAGTGATGGTTACGCAAAAGATGAGATGAATGCTTATATGAGTACGGGAGAACATGAGGGTCTAATTAAGGTCTTAGCTAAATTACAAGGAGCTAATCGTTTAGGTTTAATTCTTGAACTTATCCCAAAGTCATTCACAAACTTGGGTCTTCCTCCAAGCTTAGAAACATGTACTCGAGACACCTTTAAAGATTCTGCGAGCTTTTCACTTGAAGGCATCATTACAATACTCAAGGCTATATGCACTGCTGCTATACATTTGCACTCTAAGGGCTTAATGCATGGTGACTTATATGCGCACAATATCTTGGTTAATGAGGAGTATAAGAGTTATTTAGGTGACTTTGGAGCCGCTAGTTTTTATGATACATCTAAGAAAGAATATGAACAACTAGAAGTACGTGCCTTTGGATGCTTGATGCAAGACTTATTAAATTTATGTCATGACAAAGAAGGCAAAAAATATTTCAATCTTAAATCTTTAGCTAAGAACTGTATGCAAGAAAATGTACAAAATAGACCCTTGTTTCAAGCTGTCTTTACTGAATTATAAAGGTATGTTCAAAGCCTTGCTTGTATTTCTAAAGTGATACATCATGATAGAAGCAGCTACCGCGACATTAAAACTTTTAATTCCATCTTCCATCTCAATTTTTACAACTTGGTTACATACATTAAGAATATCTTGTGAAATACCCTTTCCCTCATGTCCCATAAGAAGGACCCATTTGTCAGGCACTTTAATCTGAGCTAAGGATATGGACTCCTTGGTGACTTCAGCTGCTAAGATGTGATAACCTTTTTTTTGTAGGGTAGAAATCGTCTCGAAAATATTATGATAAATATGAACATCTAAAAGAGATATATGCCCCATAGATACTCGTAAGGCTCTTCTTTGATAGGGATGAGGCCCTTGAGAAGGTAAGAGATACGAAGTTACACCAAGAGCAGCTGCTGAACGTGCAATAGACCCTATGTTTTCAGTAGAACTTATCTCGTCTAACATAATGATATGAGAACCCAAGTTTTCTAGGGAAATATTAGCTGGTCTGATACCATGCATCATAGCATTATGGTGAACCTTATGCCCCACTATCTCTTGCATAAGAGATTTGTCTGCTAGATAAAGATGCGAAATATTTTTAGCAGATACAAGATCATGAAATTCATCATAATATTCTTGTGTGGCTAAGATACTTTTAACTTCCAAATCACTTTTTAAAAGTTTATTAATAACCTTAGGACTGTCGGCTATAAAGCTATTGTCATTTGTAAAGGCCTTATCTCTAAGTTGTTTGTAGATTAGTAGAGAAGGAAGATTAAGGTCTGTGATAGGTATATAATTCATATAAGTTTATTGACAACCTGCATGCGTAATTATAAAGACACCAAAAAGCTCTTTAGGATCATCACCTTCACTTGCATTTATAGCGCCATCTAAACCATAAGGTTGAGGTGGAGATACCGTTCCCATAGGGATACTCACAGCACTTCCATCATATACACCACTAATAATTGCTTCACCAAACAGATCAAATACAGAATGAATTCTATAGGCAGAACCTGTTTTCATAATCTTAGATAAATCAACACTTACATTGGCATCTCTATCGAAATTATATATAGTAATTCTTCCACGTCTAGAATCGTACGTGTTTTTAACATAAAAGATTTTTTTACCACTAGTTGGTTGGGCACCATCTAAATTATTGCCACCTAAATCATTAAGAAAAGCTTCATTTACAGACGTCCCACCAAATACAGATGTGTCTTTTATGGATACTGAATTAGGGTCCCACAGCACTCGAACTTCAAGTCTTTGAGCTAGATAATTATTTTCTAAGCTAGCGCCTTCATTGTTAAATGGAATATCCTTATAATTAGAAGCCCAACCGATTATAGTTTTTCCTAGATCGGAGTAGCCTTGATTATTTGTCATGATAAGATTTTTAATAGGTTGGTATCCACCTACTAAACAGTCATACTTCTTCATGCCCTTACGAATATCAGAAGCACCGGTTAAGAACCAAGTATTGTCTTGGATATCAAAATTTTCTAGACCTCTTAAAACACCATTTTGCTCAAATTTTCCTGTTTGATAAGCATGAATACCTGTTCCAAAACCATAAAAGATTACATTATTTGTAATTTTTTTAATCCCATCATAGTTTTGTGTGTAGATTGCATGCCCATGTCCCCGTCCGTAAGAACCATCAGCAGGTTGAGCACTCCAACCATTATTATAAATAATGCTTCCATAGGTTTCAGTATCAATACCTGTAAAACCATCTTTACGTTTACTCCATGCATCTATACCACTTGCATTATCATGCGCGATAAAGTTAATAACCTTGTTTGTTGAGCCTATAATGCTTACACCACTATTTAGGGTTATGTCAGAAGGATTAGACGAATTATCCACCTTTGAAACTCTGTTTCCATCATAACTTGTAACTTCTATACCGTAATAATGTGTCCATGTACCATTAATAAGTAAGCCGGCACCTGAGGGTGCATTAGTGGTGTCAATACGCACATACTTACCGGGGTAAGGTTTTACCTTGATAGGGTTGTTCTCACTCCCTCTTAACTCACTTGTAAAGGTTCCTTTATACGTACCTTCCATTAACCATAAGGTGTTTCCATCTTGAACCTTATCATTGTTAAGTAAGGCGGTTGCCAAATCCAAGGGATCCTGCTCTGTTCCCGCAGCATTGGCATTACCTTGAGGGGAAGCAAATATACCTAGAGGTTGTTCCATAGGCAAGGGAGCACAGATCGATGCTGCAAAGGTAGAATCATCATATATGTTAAAAGCACTTTGAGAATTAACAGGAGGGGAAATTGTACCTCCTTCACTTGACTGGGAATCAGAACTACCACAGGCTGAAAATAATACGATAAATAAACTAAGGCTAAGAGACAAAGATAATTTTTTAGGCATGAAATATCCTTTTTTATTGTTCTTTATTTTAGTGTAAATAAACTTTAAATATAATTTTTTAGGAAGTAATAAAGAATTTTTGATTACTCCCCTTAAGTAGGTTGTTCTGCTAAGTGTAGGGGATGTTTAATGATGAAGTTTTTAAGCTACTTGGTATTTTTCTGTAGCATCTATAATTGGTGTGAAATTTTCTTTACGAAAATAAACTAAAAGCATAGAACGTGCTTCTTTTGCAGTAATAAAACCTTCTTTAAGGGCTTTTTTGATTTCTTTTTCTGTAATATACAAGTAAGAGAGCATATGATTTTCCTTTTATAAAACAATAGTGTAAGAGATGTTCGAAGAAGAATATAAAAGAAATAAATGTGGAAAAAGTGGGAGTGATTAGAGTTTAGAAATCTTTTGTTCATTATACCCTCGAATGACTAAAGGTCCTTTTATAATAAGGGGAACCCCTGTTCCTTGATACTTTTCAAATAAGGCTCTTCCTTCTTTTGATGTTCTTACATTATACTCTATAAATTTTATTCCTTTGGAACGCAATAAACGTTTTGCTTGGGTGCAATACCCACACCCCGGTCTAGATAATAAAATAACAAGGTCGTTTTGAATTTTTAATTTTTTAGTATTTGTAGGTCCGTACTCGGCTAAATATTGTGCTTCAGTATAAGGAATCTCGTCTACCTTCGTCATTTTTGTATAAACAAGGTATAAAAGAACAAGGCCAATAAAAAATAAGAAAAATTTCAAAAAAATCCTTAGATTATCTCATCGTTAAATTAGAAAAATAAGCGCCCATAAAAGAAGCCGTTTCTCCACTTAGTCGTCGCATAAAAGAGTCAATTTTATCTTCTTTTTGCCAGATAGCTTCATCCACTTTTGAGAGTTTGATAAGTGCTTTTTTTGCATCAAAACCAACCCCAAGTTCGTCTATTAGACCGACCTTTTTTGCTTGTGAAGCGGTAAAAATATGTGCATCTGCAAATTCAGTATGATTTTTTGGATCAAGTTTTCTAGCGGTGGCAACATCATTGACAAAAAGATCATAGGTATCGTTAATTACTTTTTCAAGTTCTGCTTTTTCATCAGGTGTCCATTCTCTAGAACCTGTTCCAACTTCTTTAAATTTTCCTGCCTTAATAGTTTGAGAAGATATACCGATTTTTTGAGCAAGCTTAGCGTAATTGGCCCCTTGCATGATAACACCAATTGAGCCTACCATAGACCCAGGGTTTGCGTAAATTTTATTGGCATAGATACTTGCGTAATAGGACCCACTTGCAATGGTTCCTGCGGCGTAAGCAACAACAGGTTTCTTTTCTTTTAAACGCTTGATAGCTTGCATGATTTCAATAGAAGGAGGCACGGCGCCACCAGGTGAATTAACAATAAATAAAACACCTTTGATGGCATCATCTTTTCTTGCAGTTTCAAGTTGTTGTACCACCACAGAAGCGTCCATAATAACACCTTGGAGTTTGATTTGTGCAAGGTTTGCCGGTTTTAATTCTTCTTCACTTGGGCTAAATAAAAAAAAGACTAAGAGTAAAAATAACATAGCCTTAAAATGGTTTTGAATAAAGCCCATAATGGCTAAAAATGGTGAAAAAAATGATTTAATTGCGTTCATATGTTTGTCCTGTTACAATGATTTTAGTTGAAATATAAAGAAGTTTATTCATCTATATTTACGAAGTGCCCGTTAATAAAACGGTGTGATATTACATACTGCTGTAAAATAAGATGGATGGGCAGTTGCTCTGTCGCCTCATCTTCTAAGTCCAAGACTATAAGATCAGCATTTTTTCCCAACTCTATACTTCCAGTGTTTAGGTTTAAGGCCTGTGCTGCTTCTATTGTAACTGAATTAAGTAAGGCTTTGGCTAATTCAAGTAAATTTGCATCTTTATGCATAAACAAGGCTATTTTCATCTCTTCAAAAAGATTAAGCGTATAATTTGAAGAAAGGCCATCGGTAGCACATAACCACCTAATGCCATGTTTTTGTACTGCGTCTAAGTCTAAGCTTCCATTCCCTAAAAGTCGATTTGAAATAGGACAATGGATTATACTGTGCCCTTGTTCCTTAATCTCTTTGTACTCTTCTTCATTAGCATGTACGACATGGGTGAAAAGTGTAGGGACATCTTTAAAAAGTTCTAAAAAACCTGTAGAAGTATTTACAGCATAGTCTTGTTTTAAAAGGTCATTAAAAAATGTTTTAAACTCCCCCTTGTTTTTATCCAACCATTGTCTTTCAGCAGGACTCTCCATATAATGCGCGGAAAGTGGATATTTATTTAACCAAGCAATCTCAATGGCCTTTTTTATTAGGGCAGGGTGAACCGAATAGGGAGAGTGAATAGCAACAGCAGGATAAAATCCTTCTCTTTTAATGGATTCTGAAGCAGCTAACCTTGATTTGAAATCATCAAGTAAGGCATCTGCCATGGTCGCTTGAGATCCTATAACTTCATTAAAAAATACAACATTTTGTTTGGCTTGCTCGGCGACTTCTAAGTCCATTCCATGTGAGGATATGGCTCCAAAACTTGTAATACCTGATTGAAGCATTTTATGGGTTGCTTTTTTCATTGCTTCAAACGAACCTTCAATAAGGTCTTCTCTGTTTTCTATAACAGAATACAACCAGGGCATAAACTGTCCATATTTCAAATGCGTTTTATTTGCTGAAAATTCTAAATGAACATGGGCATTAATAAGGCCTGGCATGACGATAGAATTTGCAGGTGTGTCTATAACTTGTGCATCAGGGTAGATTTGTAACAGCTCATCTAAGGGCGCAATTTTAAGGATGGTTTTTTCGAAGGCAAGGGACTTTCCACTAATGACTTCATTATTTTGTAATATATACGAGACGTTGAGAATTTTCAAATTATAAATACCTTTATGTTTCTAAATAAAAATTATGCTTTATAAAGATATAATGTATGCTTAAAATTATAGGGCAATATAAATATCCCGTATTAAGGTAAACAATGGCAAAAGTAGTAGTAATCCAAGGACCAAACTTAAATATGTTAGGTGTTCGTGAACAAAATATTTACGGACCAATGAAATTAGAGCAAATTCATGCACAAATGAAAGAATATGCTGATAAAAATAATATAGAGATTGAATTCTTTCAATCAAACCTTGAGGGTGAAATTGTAGATCGCCTACAAGAATGTATGGGTGAGGCGGATGGAATTATCATCAATCCAGCAGCGTATACACACACATCAATTGCTATTCGTGACGCTATTTCAGCAGTTGCAATCCCAACGATTGAAGTGCATATTTCAAACATTCACCGTAGAGAAGAGTTTCGTCAGAAAAATATGATTGCTCCGGTATGTGCTTCGTCAATTGTTGGTTTTGGTCCTTTTGGTTACCATCTAGCAATGACAGGTATTGCACAGATTTTATCTGAAATTTCAGCTATGCAAGAAGCTCAAAAGGCGCAGCAAGCTCAACAAGAGTCTCAAGCCGCTCAAGTATAAGATGTTAAAAAAATCTTTAAATGAGCGTTTGACTTTATTAAGGTCAAAGCAATTTCCCCGGGTGTATAAGGACTCATTTAAAAGATATAGTGTGACATTAGGCGTGGGAGGAAACATTGGTGACCTTCCAAGACGCTTAGAAAAGTTAAGCATAGTTTTTTTAAAATCAAAATTATGTGACCTAGTAAAAACGGGACCTATTTTAAAAAATCCTCCTTTTGGATATGTGGATCAAGATGACTTTTATAATACAGTTATTTTAGTGAAAACAAATCTTCAACCTCGGGCTTTTTTAAATTATGTTTTAGAAGTGGAACGTAAGTTTGGAAGAAGAAGATCTTTTGCTAACGCACCACGAACACTAGATATAGACATGATATTTTTTGAAAATAGAACAATGAACACGAAAGAGTTAATGCTTCCTCATCCATCTTGGATGCAAAGAGAAAGTGTCCTCATACCAATGGCATATAGGGAGCATATATAAATGAGCAAAAGCTTTAACAATGGTACTTATAAGGCACCAAAATTTTATAAAAGTGAGTGTGTGTGAAAGTATTAACATTTAATGGAACATCACCCGCACAGGCCCTAAAAAAAGCACAAGCAGCTGTGGGTGAGGATGCTATGCTTATTGAGACTAAAGAGATTCGTAAAAAGTCCTTAACGCAAAGTGCCTTGTATGAAATTATTGTTGGTATAGATGATGAAATAGCCGCTTCATTGGAGCTAAAAGAACGTCAAAAGGCCCAAGAAGCAAGGGCTCCTGTTGCCAAAAGTTCTGCTGATGTACTTTATAATATATCTGAGGCCGCAAGGCAAATTTCTAAGATCGCTGAAGTTACTAATGAAGAACCGTTTTATCACTCAGATGAAAACAAGTCGTATAAAAATGATAAAATCGTGGCAAGAGTTAAAGAAAAAAGTAATGATCCTGCTGAATTTAAAGATATTAAAGATGAGATTTTAAAGTTAGGGGATAAGGTAAAGCTTATTCAAAATATGTTTTGGGATGAACGCTCAGATAAAAGAGGAAACCTTCATATCCCTCCTGAATTTTCTGAAATATACAAGTTGACCTTAGAAAGTGGCATGAATGCGAAGCATATAGAAGAAATTATGGCCTTAACCTTAGAGCATATGCCTTTAAAAATGCGAGAAAATTCACAAACTGTAAAACGCTATTTTCAAGTGCTTCTACGTAAAATGGTACCGGTACGAATGGAAAGTACCCCAAAGAAAAATGCAAAAAAAGTGATTATGCTCGTAGGCCCTACGGGGGTTGGCAAAACAACAAGTATTGCTAAACTAGCCGCGCGTTATTCTTTTATGATGGAAAAAAAGTATAAGGTGGGACTGATTGTCTTAGATACCTACCGTATAGGTGCGGTTGAACAGCTTATGCAATACGCGAGAATGATGAAGCTTGGGATTGAAACTGTGGTGGATCCTCCTGAGTTTGCGTCCGCGCTTAATGCTATGAGTTATTGTGATTATATTTTAATTGACACGATGGGTTCTTCTCCTTATGATAAAGAAAAGATTACAAAAATATATGAGTGTTTACAAAATAACACGACACAGATGAGCATAGATACGGTATTAGTGCTCCCTTCATCTATTAAATATGAAGATTTAAAAGCAACCTATGATAACTTTGAAAGTCTTGGAATTGATACCATGATGTTTACAAAACTAGATGAAACCAGAGGTTTTGGAAACATATTTTCACTCATGTATGAAACTTCTAAGCCAATATCTTATTTTTCTGTGGGACAAGAAGTACCTGAAGATTTAGTGGTCGCTAGTTCGGACTATCTTATAGAATGTATGCTTAATGGTTTTAAACGAGATGATACATGATCACACAAGCTAGTAAATTAAAAGAACTTGTAGATGAACAAGCCCGCTCAACTGCAAAAAAAACACGCTTTGTGGCTATTACTAGTGGTAAGGGTGGGGTTGGTAAAAGTACGATAAGCTCTAATTTAGCCTATTTAATGGCGCATTATGGTCTTAAGGTCGGTATTTTTGATGCAGATATTGGTTTAGCTAACTTAGATGTCATGTTTAATGTAAAGATTAAAAAAAATATCTTACATGTTTTAAAAGGAGAGGCTACAGTAAGTGATATTATAATACCTGTAGTACCAAACCTTGTGCTCATACCAGGTGAAAGTGGTGATGAAATACTTAAGTACAGTGATGGCTCTATGTTTGAGAGGTTTATGCAAGAAGCCCATGTCTTAGATGATTTAGATATTCTTCTTATTGATACGGGCGCAGGAATAGGCGAGCATATACAGCTGTTCTTAAATGTAGCAGATGATGTGATAGTAGTAACCGTTCCCGACCCTGCGGCTATTACAGATGCCTATGCTACGATAAAAGTAACCTCAAAGATACGCTCTAAAATATCTTTGATTTTTAATCAAGTTCGCTCTGAAAAAGAGGCACAATTACTTTTTGATAAGATACAAAAAGTCGCTCGTGCAAATATAGGACCAAGTTTAGAACTTGAGCTTTTAGGTAAGGTTAATGCCGATGAAAAGGTGGGTCGTTCCATCAAGCAAAGAAAGATTTTTTCAAAAGAAAATCCTTTGTCTCCAACGACAAGAGATTTAGAGAAAATTGTAAAAAAACTTTCACGTAACTTGGAACGAAATGTGCTGGTACCTTCAGAAGAAAGCGGGATTCAAGGCTTGTTTAAACGCTTGATGACACATTTCTAAAGAGTGAGCTGAAACAGTAATGTTTGTGATAGATAAAAGAGTAAGAAATCTCTTTTATTGGATATAAAAGGGGAAGATTATTTAATGAGAAGTAAAAACTTTGTTTCTTTTTTAACAGTACAAGGCTTTTTTATTGGGTTTGTTTTCTCGATTTTAAAGGCAGGTTCTGCTGAAGATGTCTTAGTTTACACTCTTTTGATAACGGGATTTTTTTATCTCTTTTCTCATTTTATTATATCGTTTTTTATTCGCCATACGCCTGTAAGACAAGAATTTTTTCCAAAACAAAGGCATGAAAGTGATTTAGATTATTTTGCCAATGAAATATCTAAACGCGAAAAAGTCATTGAAAGTGCCCATGAATTTCTAGAAGCCTTAGAAAAAAAATATTCTACAAAAAGAGTTAATTAATGATGGACTGTAGCCGAGCAAATATTTATATAAATGAGCTAAAGCATAAAGAAGATGAACTTGCTATTTCTTATCTTCCGGCAGTAAAAGCCATGGCTTTTAGATTAAAAGAAAGACTTCCTTCTTCTATAGACTTTTGTGATTTATCTGCGATTGGTACGGAAGAGCTTATAAAACTTGCTAGGCGTTATGACGAAAAACAAAATGACTCTTTTTGGGGCTATGCTAAAACACGTGTTTATGGCTCTATGTTAGACTATTTACGCTCTTTAGACCTTGTAAGCCGCTCAAATCGGAAGCTTATTAAGATGATTGATAAGGCTATTACTGTTTATTTAGCAGAGCATGAAGATGAACCTTCAAACGAAGAACTTTCTAGTATATTAGGGGAGACGCAAGAAAAGATTAATGACGCGCGTATTGCTTCTGAAATATACGCCGTTATGCCTATAGATGAGCAATTGTCCTTAGCTAATGAAGGGAGCACTCTTGAAAAAATAGAAAAAGAGGACCTTTTAGAAGTGATTGAACATGTGCTTGAAAATCATACTGAGCGAGAACAAATGATTATTCAATTATATTATTTTGAAGAACTTTCTTTAAAAGAGATTTCTCAAGTTCTTGAAATAACAGAATCACGAATTTCTCAAATTCACAAGGCACTACTTAAAAAAATCCGAGATTCTATAGGCGTTGTCAATGGCTGATATACTTTCACAAGAAGAAATTGACGCCCTTTTAGACGTTGTTGAAGATGAAGGTGATGATGCCTTAGCCATTGAAGAAGAAGAGGTTTTTCAACAAAAGCAAATTACTCTTTATGATTTTAAACGCCCTAATCGTGTCTCTAAAGAACAACTTCGTGCTTTTAGAGGAATACATGACAAAATGGCACGATCTTTGTCCTCACAAATTTCTGCCATTATGCGCTCCATTGTAGAGATACAACTGCATTCAGTTGATCAGATGACTTATGGTGAATTTTTAATGTCACTTCCTAATCCTACCTCGTTTAATGTGTTTTCTATGAAGCCACTTGAAGGTTCGGGTGTCTTAGAAATTAACCCGTCTATTGCCTTTCCTATGCTAGATAGACTTTTAGGTGGAAAGGGTGAACCTTTTGAATCAAACAGAGAATTCTCAGATATAGAACTGAGCCTTTTTGAAACGGTTCTTCGTGTTATGATGTCTACGTTAAAAGAAGCATGGGGCCCTGTTGCTGAAGTGTATCCGGCTATTGAGTCGAAAGAATCAAGTCCTAATGTTGTTCAAATTGTTGCACAAAATGAGATTGTAGTTATGGTCGTTATGGAAATTATTATTGGGCATAGTTCAGGTATGATGAACCTTTGTTATCCTGTAATTGCACTTGAACCTGTCCTTCCAAAGCTTGCTTCACGAGATTTAATGCTTAATGAAACCAGCTCTAAGAAGTCAAGAAATCAAGAACTTCAAGTACTTATTGGAGGTGCTGGGGTAAGTGTTGAAGCGAGTCTTGGTTCGGCTGAACTCACCTTAGGTGAAATTTTGAACCTAAACGCTGGTGATATTATCCGTTTAAATGCTAGTGCAGATGATATTGTTACCTTAAGAGTAGATGGAAAAGAACGGTTTAAGGGTGAAATTGGACTCAGACGTTTTAGAAAATCCATTAAAGTAACGGAAGTTATTTACACAGAAAGAGATGATGTAAAACGTATTCTTAAACAATATGAAGATATTAGAAAAGAAAAGATTTCTGGTGTAAAAGAGATTATGTACGCTGAAATAGAAGAAGAGGAATTTGAAGATGAGTGAGTTTATTAAACTTTTTGAATCAGAAACGATTGCAACCATTGAAGGCTTAACGGGACAAGCACCTGTATTAGAGTTAAAAGAAGAAGAAACACTTTCTATTGTGTCTAACATTATTCCTCCTACGGCTATAGTAAGTGCCGAAGTCACTGGAGATATAGATGCCATTGCCTCACTCGCAGTTCCTGCTACCTTAGCAACGGCCTTAGGTGACTTAATGCTTGGGGGTGAGGGTGAAGGTAAAGAAGATATGGATGATGACGATTTAGATGCAACTAAAGAAATCGCTTCCAATATATTTTCAGCACTTTCTACCGCGCTTACTTCTCAAGTAGGATTACCTACTATAAGTTTTAAAGTTACAGGGATTGAATTTATTAATGAAGAAGGTGAAGTAAACCTAGAAGCTTACTCTAAAATGTATGTATATAATTTCTCCTTAGGTGAGATTAGTGCATTAATGATGTTTGTGATTGATGAGAAACTTGAAGCAGCCATTAGTGTAGAAAACAGCCCAACGGTAGAGGTAGAAGAAGATTCTAGTGTTGCACAAGACAGCGGAAATTCAAATTCTTCTTCAAACACAGTAGCTAGCTTGAGTGGAGATGAACAAACTAATATAAATTTAATTATGGATGTTAACCTTCCTGTTAGAGTTAGGATTGGTCAAAAGAAAATGCTTTTAAAAGATGTTTTAAGTATGGATATTGGCTCTGTTATTGAATTAAATCAATTGGCTAATGATCCCTTAGATATCTTAGTGGATGATCATGTTATAGCTCAAGGTGAAGTGGTGATTGTTGATGGTAACTTTGGTGTTCAAATTACTACTATTGGTTCTAAAAAAGATCGTTTAAATCAGCTTAAGTCTTAGTTGCAAATATACTCTACATTAGGCTACAATAATAAATATTTATAATGTTTAAAAGTGTTTTCCCCCTTTTTAGTATTTAGACTTAGGAGTATTATTATGGAACGTCGAAGAGAAGCTCAAAAAATAATCACACAAAGATATGCCAAAGACATTAAGTCTGCTGATACTTGGTCCGTGTTTAAAATCATTGCAGACTTCGTACACGGCTTTGACGAATTAGGTGAACTTGGTCCTTCCGTAACGGTTTTTGGCTCAGCAAGAACGCCTAAAGATAATAAATATTATAAAGAAGCAGTTTTACTTGGTGATAAGCTTGGTGCTGCTGGTTTTAATGTTATTACAGGTGGTGGGCCAGGAATTATGGAAGCCGCTAATAAAGGTGCATACCAAAATCCTGAGGTTGAATCTATTGGTCTAAATATTGATCTTCCAATGGAACAAACAGCTAATCCGTACACCACTAAAGAACGTACCTTTGATTATTTCTTCTCACGTAAGGTGATGTTGGTTAAATATTCTATTGCTTATGTTATTTTTCCTGGTGGTTTTGGCACTTTAGATGAGTTGTTTGAAGCACTGACCTTAGTTCAAACTAAAAAGGTTTCAGGTGTGAAAATATTTGTAGTTGGAACTGAGTTCTTTCAACCTTTATTTGACTTTATTAAAAACACCTTATTGCCAGAGGGCATGATAGATGAGGAAGATTTAGATATGATTACACTCACAGATGACCTTGATCATATTGCTGAGCAGATTAAAACCTCCTTAGGTGTGCAAATCAAGGCCTTAGAAGAGGTAGGGATGAAAGATACTAGGTATTACAATTCTTTATCGGACTTCTTTGATAATCGTAATATTTCTAAGGGCTCCGACTCTAAATGAGGTTCCCCCTTATATATTTAAAAATAAAGTAATATATGTCTATTGTGAAGCAGTCTCATAATGGCTAAGATTAAATAGGATAATTAATAATGAGTAAGAAAAAAGTTTTAATTGGTATGAGTGGTGGAGTGGATTCAACAGTGTCCACTCTTTTATTAAAAGAAGAAGGATATGAGGTTGAAGGGGTGTATATGAAATTACACTCTAAGCCTGGTTATCATGAGATTCATCAAGTACGTGCCCAAAAAGCTGCAGATTTTGCCGGAGTGAAGCTTCATATTCTAGATCTTCAAGAAACATTTAAAGAAAAGGTGGTTGACCCTTTTATTGCAACGTATAAAAAAGGTGAAACTCCAAACCCTTGTGCCTTATGTAATAGAAACTTAAAATTTGGCGAAATGCTTAAATTTGCGGATAAGCTAGGTGCTGAATTTTTAGCAACAGGGCATTATATTCAAACCGATGGGCAGAACCTTTTACAAGCAGAAGATGACACTAAAGATCAGTCGTATTTCTTGTTTTACATTCAAAAAGATATTTTACCTCGTCTGATTTTTCCTTTAGGAACACGACATAAGGTAGATATTAAAGACTATGCTTCTAAAATACAAGGACTAGAATCGTTTGCTTCTCAAGCTGAATCTTCAGAAATTTGTTTTGTTGAAACAACGTATACGGATGTACTTAAAAAGTTTGTAAAAGTTGATGAACCTGGAGAAGTGTTAGATAAAGAAGGAAATGTTGTTGGTGAGCATAAGGGATATATGCATTATACCATTGGTAAGCGTAAAGGCTTTACTGTTCATGGGGCGCATGATCCACATTTTGTAACTAAAATCCTTCCAGATACCAATCAAATAGTTGTAGGATTAAAAGAAGAATTAGAAGAATATGATGTCGTATTGCGCGATATGAATATGTTTGATGATAGAATGAGCTTTGACACCACCGTAAAACTTCGTTACCGCACTAAAGCAGTAGCCTGTCATGTTGAAATAGATGGCGATACCGCGACGCTTAAACTCGAAGAACCTGTTCTTGGAGTTGCGAAGGGTCAAGCTGCTGTTTTTTATGATGGAAATAAGCTTATTGGTGGAGGATGGATAGCCTAAAGGGCTTGAATAAACCAAGAAAACTCACCTTCAGAGCATAAGACATCATTTATGTCTTTAATCTGAACCTTAAGTGAAATACTTCCTCTTCCTTTTTTCTCAAAAATCATTTTAAACTTTTCTATGGCTTCATCTTCTATGCTTGCGTAAGCAATTATTTTTTGCAGTGCAGGTTTTTTGTATTTAATTTTTGCCTCTCGTAATAAAGGGATGACCTTTCCTGAGAGTTCTGGAAATAGCTCAAGTAAATACAGGCCACTTTTTGTTTCTGCAAGGGTGAATTGCGCGCTTGCATGAATAGTTTGCACATGATTTTGAACCTGTTCTTTAAAGTCTAAAGAGAGTTCTTTTCCCTCGTTTATGCCGATAAATGAGGCAAATGGTACGTCTTTTATGGTCAATTTAAATCCTTAGTGTAAATAAAATTGTGCACTTATTGGTAAATGGTCTGAATACCCTTTTGCTGTATGATGAAGGGGTCGGCTTCTACTTCTTTGCCATCGATACAGCTTCTTACCATTTTTAGTAAATAGATACGATGCTTTAACGCTTTGAAAACTTCCTTGTATATAATGACTGGTAGTGTCATTAAGTAAGGCAGGGGAGATGATGATATGATCAAGTGCTTCTTTTTGACCCTTATAGATATGCGACCATCTCTGCTCTTTAGGAAGCTCCATCCAAAGATTATAATTTCCTTCTTTTGTTAGAGTATCTTGGGTGTAAAGCTCGCCATTAGTATCAATTGTTTTTAAGATATGGTTGATGCCCGTTATTCCTTTGGTATCATTATGCTTACGTTTTTTTAAAAAAGTTTTATGTTCTTCATAATGGGCATTAAAATCACCCATTAAGAGATAGTTACTTCCTGAAGGAAGTGTGTCGAGTCGCTTTTTTAGTGCCTTAGCATAAAGGATACGTTTACTCTCTGGTCCAGATTTTGCCTTCCAATGATTAACAAAAATAAAAAGTGCTTTTCCATGTATACTTATTTTGGCTTCTAAGATATTTCGTGTCCCTCTACTATGTGAGATGTAAATCTCTTTTTTTCGTAGGGGATATTTTGAAAGAATGGCATTTTTTACAGAGGTTTGTTTTTTATTAGCTATGGCTCTGTATCTAAAATATAGTCCCTGTCTTGAAATTTCTTTTTGCAAGTCTTTTAAGGCAATGTCTGATTCTATTTCAGTGAGGGCAATGATGTCTGGATTAATGTCTACAATGACCTTAGCAATGTTTTTAAGTTTAGCTCTGTAGGCTTTTTTATTCCATTTCCAAATGGTGTTGGGAATGTATTCATTATATTCGGTGCCATTGTATTTTAAATCAAAAAGATTTTCAACATTATAAGCAGCTATTTTCACGGTGGTTCCTCCAAAAAGAGATAGGCTTAAGATTAAGAGAAACCAGAGGTTTCTCACGCAGTTATGCCATTAAGTCGAAGCAGCCCAGTTGTATCAAGCTCTCTTCCCATAAACTTTTCAAAAAGAACCGACATGCTTTCACTTCCCCCACGTCCAAGAACGATATCTCTATAGGCGGCGGATATTTTTTCATTAAAGATACCATTATCAACAAAATGATAAAAGGCATCGGCTGAAAGAACTTCTGCCCATTTATAGGAATAATACCCTGCGGCGTATCCACCTGAAAAGATATGCGCAAAGCCATTTTGAAACTTATTATAGCTAGGAGGTTTAAGAAGGCTAAACTCATCTCTAATAGAGTCTAAAAGACCTTGTATCTCATCTCCTGTGTGCAACTTCATATGAAGTCTAAAGTCAAAGAGAGAAAACTCTATTTGTCGGAGCATTCCCATAGCCGATTGAAAGTTTCTGGCCTTATCAAGCTTAATAATCATCTCATCAGGGATAACCTCACCGCTTTCATGATGTGAGGCAAAAAGACGAAGTACTTCGGGCTCATAGGCAAAGTTTTCTAAGAACTGAGAAGGAAACTCTACGGCGTCCCACTCAACCCCATTAACCCCTGAAACCGAGTTTTCATTGACATCACTCATCATATGGTGAAGGGCGTGACCCATCTCATGAAAGAGAGTTACTACATCATCATGTCGTAATAAGGAAGGACTTTTTTCACTTGAAGCAGGAAAATTACAAACAATATAAGCAGAAGATAAAATGGTTTTACCTTCTTCATCCTTACAATGGCTTTGCCAACTGTCCATCCAAGCACCACCTCGTTTAGATGTACGTGCTTCAAGGTCAATATATAAACGTGAACGAAGTTTTCCTTCAAAGTATAGGTCATAAGCAGAGGCTTTGTCATCCCAAAGTTTCACATCTACGGCTTTGAACTCTATGCCCAATAATTTATTCAAAAAAGAAAAGAGACCCTGAACGACAGAGTTTTGTTCAAAATAAGGTCGGTAGGCTTCTTCATCAATTTCATATTTTTCTTTTTTCAAAATTTCAGAATAATAGGCAGTATCGAAGCTTGAAATTGAGTCTTGCCCTTCTTTTTTTGCTAGTGTTTGCAGTTCTTTTAATTCAGTTTTTGCTTGCGACTGAGACGCCTTTGCTAATTCTTCTAAAAAGTTAATAACGGTGTCTGTACTGGTCGCCATTTTAGGAGCAATTGAAAGTTCAGAAAAATTATCAAAGTCCAAAAGCCAAGACATTTCTTGTCGAAGTTGCATTAACTTATCAATAATTTCAGCATTTTCAGGAGCTCTTGTAGTATAGGCCTTGTACAATTCTTCTCTGAGTTGAGGGTTCTTTGCATAGGTCATATAAGCAATGTAAGAAGGCATTTGTAGAG
This sequence comes from Sulfurimonas sp. MAG313, assembly GCF_029216045.1. Classification (GTDB taxonomy): domain Bacteria; phylum Campylobacterota; class Campylobacteria; order Campylobacterales; family Sulfurimonadaceae. Next base: position 22,326 of record NZ_JAEMVE010000018.1, read on the forward strand.
TGAATTTATAGCTTCCATCTTCTTGTTTAGCCGCCTCAATATCAGAACTTGGTAAGCCTTCTACATCTTTTTTATCTTTGATGATGAGTTCATAAGCATTCGTAGCATCTAAAAGGTTTTGAGAAAAATCATTAGTCAGGGTACTTTTAAGTAGGTTTATCTCTTTTAAACGATCTTTTTTACTTTGGCTTAAATGCGCGCCTGAAAGCTCGAAATCACGAATATTATGCTCTAGTACTTGATTTTGTTCTTGATTAAGAGAACTGCCTTCTTTATTTTTTATTTCTTTGAAGACCTTATAAATATCTTCATTTTGTGAAATTTCTGTTCCATACTCTGTAAGTATAGGAAGGGCGCTAGCATACACTTCTTGAGTTTGTTCAGAGTTATTAACAGAATTTAAATGAGAAATGGGGGTGAAAAACCATTCTAACCTTTCATCTATCATTTCAAAAGGTTTTACAAAATTAGCATAATTCTTATTTTTAATTTGTAAAAGTGTTTCTATCTCTTTCTTGCTTTTTTCTAATAAAGCACTAAGCTCGCTAATGGCGGTATCAAGGTTGACATCAAAGTCTAAAAACATTTAAAATCCTAAGGTTAATATATTATATATCGACATTGTAAAGTAATTAATCTAAATTTATTGTTTACTTAGCATATTGATATACAGTTAAAGTGAAAATAAGTACTTAAAACATTTGTGTGAATCCATCAAATTTATCTATTAAAAGTGTTTAAATATATATCTTATATTTTATTGTTAATCCATTGACTAAGTGCATTAGCATCAAGTGCACCTGAGACGCGGTCAAGCTCTTTACCATTTTTAAACAAGACAAGAGTGGGAATAGAACGGATATTAAAGTGCCCGCCTAAGGATTGCTCAGCCTCTGTGTTTACCTTAGCAAAACGAACCTTTGACTTAAAGTTTCTAGAGCTTTGCTCAAAGTTGGGTCCCATAGTCTTACAAGGTCCACACCAAGGTGCCCAAAAGTCTATGATAAGTGGGATGTCATTTTTTTCTATGTGTTGAGAGATGTTTTCATTGGTAAGTTCTATGGGTGTGGTGTCTAAGATTGCTTTTTTACAACGTCCACATTTTGGCTCTTTTTTAAGGGCCTCATTGGGAAGTTTATTGGTCCCATTACAATAGGGACAAACGATATGGGTAAATTCACTCATGTTTTTTCCTTGTTGTTTGTGTTTATTAGGTGTCTTCTCTTTGAATGATGGAAGCACCATAGTCTTTTATCAAAATATTATCATATATCGTTGCCTTAGAAAAAAGTCTTCCTAATGCAATTGCTCCATTTTTCTCTTCTAAAGAAGAATCAACAATGATATATGAGAGTAAAATTGCATTGTCATTAATAGAAAATTGTAAATATTCTAACTTGGTGTTTTCTTCTAACATGAAGTGATAAATTTTTTCAATGTTTATATGTGGTAAACGACATAAAGAAGCGTCCGCAACAATGATACCATTATCGTAATATGCTATTTCTATGCATGCGGTATCTATATCTATTTGCCACATTCTTTGGCCTCTTCGTGCTAAGGCTACATCTTTGCCCATCTCTTTTAAAATACTTTCTAAGGTCTTAATCGTTCCAACGGGAGTATAGCCTTCTCTTCGCTTTTTAGCAACATCAATTTTAACCCCACATTCAGGACAATAATCATTTTTAATGACAATTTCTTGAACAAGGTTTAAGCACGAAGAACAACGGATGATATCAAGCTTATTAAGGCTTAAAAAGGCATCTAAGGCTTCTTGAATATATATAAAAGGGAGGGCAAATCCAAGGTTGTTTGAATTTTGAATGATAAAGGTATTAACTCCCACCACCTCACCTTTATCATTAAGCAAGGGTCCTCCGCTGTTTCCGGGGTTTATAGCAGCGTCAATTTGAATGTACTCAAGTTCACCTTGCAAACGTTTTGCCTTTGAAACTATCCCTTCTGTTGCGGTATAATTTAGACCATATGGATGACCAATCGCCACTACCTTATCTCCATCATGCACATCATCTTGTGAGAGTTTAAGGAGAGAATCCACCTGAAGTTTATCTGTTTTAACAAAGGCAAGATCATATTTTGGATCATCATACACCACAGTAGCCTCACATCGTTTAAGGTCTTTTGAACTGATAACAATCTCTTTTAACCCGGTTACAACATGAGAATTAGTAAGGATAAGACCATATTCTTGAAGGTAAAAACCCGTACCTGAAGCTAAAGGGGTTTCAATTTGAATAATACTTTGTGAGTAGGTGTCTAAAATTTCTTGTGTGTTCATGTTTTCTCCTACAATTCACTAAAACTAAGGCTTTTAATAACATTAAAATAAGAATGATGAAACTTTTCTAAACTCTCATAATTTAAGCTGTCACTAAAGTCATACAAATGAGGGTAAAGTCTATCATAAGTCTTAAGAATAGTTTTGATAGTGCGTGATATTTTTGTTGAATCAAGAACCCCTTCACTTTTATACATGCTACTCATACCCAAGGCTGAATAAAAATCTGTATTATGCAGTCTAACATTGAGTTGAACCAACTCTCTTAAGCAGTCATTCATCCCAAAGTTATACAGCATATATAAAGCTTGGTACTCATAGATAGTTAAAATAATTTCTTCATATTTATGTTCTTTGTACCAAATGATTTTAGCTAAGGTTTCATCTATAAAAGAACGAATTTCATCAAGGTTGTTAGATGTGAAAATATCAAAGGTTTGTTTTACAGGATACAGGTTTTTAGACAGTTTTTGTGAACTTAATTCTTTGAGCTTTATACTCGCCTTTTGTAAGGCATCATTTTTTTCTTCTATGAGTTTATTGTCATCTAGATAATAGGCTGAAATTGCCTCGTATATATCAAATCCAAGCTTACCTCTAGGGGTTACAAAATAATCAATACGAAGAAGAAGACCCAACCACACAAAGGCAATGGCCCCGGATTGTTCTTGAGTAGGAAGTATGGAAACTTTTTGTTCAGTCTTATCTATCCATTCTCTAAAAAACCGTAGCTTTGTGTCTTTTAAATTAGAATCCATTATAGCGATATGATCAAGTTCAATGGGTTCTAAGTCAAGAAACTCATCTAAGATAAGTTCTTTTTCTTTATCCGTATTGATTGCGATTTCTCTCAGTGGAAAAAATACTTTTTTTGAGGAGAAAGTGAAACATTATCAAAATATATCTTTGATTTTAGTGTCTCGTCTTGTAGATAAAAAGAACTGTAGGTATACATATAGTTTTTTTCTAAAAGACGACGCATTACGGCAATATTGTCTTTAAGAGTATGAGCTAAATTTACAGTAGCTTTGAGATGTCTTTGTGTAATGACCCCATGTATAACAGCAGAACCTTGGATGATTTTAAAGTGTAAAGAGTCTACCTCTCTTGTACAGGTTATATTTCCTTGGTCTTGCCCATGTTCATCATAAAAATGTAAAAATTTGAAATAATATTCATATCCTTGCACATAACGTTGCTCTAAAAAAGCTTTTTTCGAAGCCTGATAAAATTGGTCTTGTTTGGCTGTTTTTTTATAGGTAATAAAGCGTCCAAAATGATAAATCTCAGACGACTTCTTTGAAGCAAAAAAGCTTAAAAACCAAGAAAACATAGCTTGCCTTATTTTTAATTATTGTATCACAGATACAACTAAATTAGAAATAGAATTTCTGAGGTGTAATATAAGTAAAATTTAGATATTCTATAAGATAATAGGATAATGCATGTCGCTTACGAAAGAAACGATTGCTATGATTAAACAAAGTAGTGGCCTTATAGAACTAAATGCTAGTAAAATAAGTGAAAACATGTATACACTTTTATTTGATTTATATCCTCAACATATTGAGATGTTTGATAATGCTCCTTCTAATCAACATGAATTATTAGCCGAAACTATTTCGCTTTATGCAGTGAATATAGACAATCTTGCCATCTTAAAACCTGTCTTAGAAAAGATTTCTAGAACGCATGAAAATATGGGTGTACAAGAAAAACATTACGCACATGTTCTTGAAGTGATGCTTTTAGCTTTTAAAAATGTATTAAAAGATAAGGCCACTGTGCCATTATTAAAGGCATGGGAAGAAGCGATATTATTTGTTTCTTCTATTCTTATCAAAATGGAAAAAGAGCCTAAGAATTAAAATAGATAAAACTTACTACATTAGTAACGAGCAAGATGAAAAAACCTACCTTGTAAAATAAAAGAGGCTCTCGTTCTATAAAAGAGGAATCTTTTCGATAATACGGCTTTACCTTTTCTGGAGACTTTAATGCATAAAAAAGTTCAGAATAATGGGCATATCGGTCTTCTTCCTTAGTCGCGATACAATGCATAATAATAGACTCAAACCAATCCGGAATATTTTTATTTAAGCTTGAGGCTAATTTAGCTTGTTTAAACACAGGTGTTTGAAAAGGTTCAATCTCACCATATGGAAATTTCCCAGTCAAGGCCCAATATAAGGTAACTCCAATAGAAAATATTTCTGTGGTTTCGTTAATAGCTGAACCTAAAAACCTCTCAGGTGCAAGGTAAGAGGGCGTTCCTGCTCTTGAGTTTACTTCAAAGACTTCAACCACAGAGCCAAAATCAACCATTTTAAAATTAACACCAACCTCACCTTCTTTGTTGTAAACAATAATATTTTCAGGTTTAATATCTCCATGAACAAGACCTAGATGCAAAAGGTGTGCTTCGGCCTTATGTAAAAACTTTGCAAGAGCAATGGCGGAATCAATGGTTATAGGACTGTTCTTGAGATATTCAGTAAGGTTAATACCTTCAATAAGTTCCATTAAATAATATCTAGCAGAACGGTCTTCAGGAACCCATGCATCACCAAAGGCCTTATGTGAAACTTGTTTTGCGTACCAGGCCTCTTTAACAAAGGCTTCTAAGGCAACAGGGTCTTCCTTAGCTATGGCCATTGGAAATTTCATTACAAAGATTTTATTGTCTTTGGAAACCTTCCAAATACGTCCATGTTCCATCATAGAACTCACTAACTCATATCCATCAAAGGTATCTCCTACCTTAAGCGTTTGAGGTATGTCTAGGTCAAGGTTTTTAATCGCGTGTATCTCATCAAGTTCTTCAACCCTAAAGATTTGCATGGAAATATCATCTCTTTCATGATCTTTATGCCCCTTCGCCGCGCTTTGTATAATGAGTTTAGCCCCGAGCCCTTTTACCACTTCTTCTTCTATGTCCTCGTTGGACATTAACGCCGTTAAACCATCACTACATAAGACGATGGTGTCACCTTTTTCAATGTTTATGGAACTAATGACAGGCTCAACATGATCAGATAAACCACAGGCTTGAGTAAGTACATGAGAAAGATTATCTTCATCCATTATGTGATCTTGTGAAAGTTGGCGCATAGTTTTGTTTTTATCAATTAGATAAATACGTGAGTCACCAAGATTCATCGTATATAAGGTGTCTCCTTCAATAATAGCCACACAAAGAGTCGTTAAAAGTTCAATTTGTTCATACTGAGTCATAGACTCTTTAAAAAGAAGACGATTTATGTGTTGAGTAAAGAGGGTAAGACATTGGGTAATATCCCAGTTTTTAGGGCGGGTTTTAAAATGGCTTATAAAAAATTTAACACTTTGCCTCGCGGCAGCTCCACCTTTTCTAGCAGACCCTACACCATCGCAAAGAACAGCAACAAGAAGCTTATTTTCTAAGACAGCATAGTCACAAGCGTCATCGCCTTTAATACCTTCTGCCTTAGGTAAAATATATTGAGTAGATTGAAGTTTTAGCATAATGTGCCTTTGTTAAGTTTTTAAATTCTACCACCAGAAGTTGCGCCCCAAGTAGTTCTCCAACGTGTCTTAACCATAGAAATACCTGCTATCGCAATAAGCGTTACTCCAGCAAATATTAAAAATCCTGCGGAGTAGCCATCAAATGTTGCTTTTGACCAACCAAGGGTTTTAATAAGCGCAGTTCCACCAAGTCCCCCAGCGGCTCCAATAATACCTACCATTACTCCAATGTCTTTAGCAAAACGCTGAGGTACGAGTTGAAAAACGGCTCCATTGGCCATACCTAAGTTTGCCATAGTGATAAAAAACACTAAAATAACAAGAAGAAAAGGAAGGGTAAGGGTTGCATTTAAAACCGTCATAACAACGACAATACTAAAAAATATATATAATGATTTAACCCCACCCATTTTATCTGCAATAGCTCCACCAATTGGGCGAAGAATAGTCCCTGCAAAAATACAAAGTGCTCCAAAGTATCCCGCGATTACCTTGATGTTTTCTTCCGCTAACCAAGATAAGCCAAGTTCAGCCATTTCAGTCGGATACGTGTCCATCAAGTAAAGTTTTAAAAATACACCAAAGCCAACAAAGCCACCAAACGAGATGGCATAAAAAAGATTAAACCACCAGGTATCTTTGTCTTTAAGAAGTTTCATATAATCTTTTAATTTTTTAGGATTAACCTTATATACATTTGAAGGAGCATCTTGCGCCATAAAGACATAGGTGAAAAACAAAATCGTAGCTAAACCTGCTTCAAGTAAAAAAACACTTTGCCATCCATAGAGTTCAGCGATTTTAGGGGCAAAGATAAAGCCCATAACCACACCAAAGTTAGCAGACCCTGCTATACCAAGAACAAGACCTTGAAGTTTTGGTGGATACCATTGACCTGCTTGAGGTAAGGCAACCGCGAAAGATGCTCCTGCAAAACCAAGTAGAATAGAAATACCTAAGAGCTGATTATAAGTGATGCCTTCTCCTAAAAAGTAGGTGAAAACAAGAGCAAAAATAACAAGAAGTTGAGAAACAAGGGCTGTTTTTTTAGCACCAAACTTATCCACACTAAAACCAAGAACAATTCTAAGTAATGCACCTGAAAGTATAGGTAAAGAAAGAAGGGTCGCCTTGTCATTTGAAGACATAATAAAACCATTGGCTGCAAAAGATTCAACAATTTCTGTAGATAAAGGCCCTAATATAGTCCAAATCATAAAACTCAAATCAAAATAAAAAAAAGCAGCTAGAAGTGTAGGCCAATGACCTTCTTCTTTAATCGCTTGTAGTCTTGCCATTAAAATCTCCATATAAAAATAGTTTATATGAGATTATAGACTAATATTTATTATAAGTGTAACTGTGTTTGATTAAAAAGTAATCAGATAGGTAAAATCATGCTTTCAGTACCTTCTTTAGAGTTGTCTTTTTAAAGGCATCGGCTATTATGATTAAAATATAATCATAGTTTCTAAATATTCTCTTTTCTATGACTTGCGTAAAATTGGTATTGTTTTGTGAAATAATTCACTATATATCAACTGTACAAATAAAATATATAAAATAATACAATAGTATCGTGTGATATACAAAAAATATGCTTAAAAAATAAGCATGTTGAAATTCATCTTTTATTACCTTTGCGATACAATACTACTTACATAGTAGAAGGATTAGGTTTGAACGAATCAACACCATTAGAAAATTTTATAAATTATAAGGCTGACACGGGGATGCAGTGTGGGAATTATAGTATCGACCTACCTGAACTTCAAGACGATGAAAACTATAGATTTCATTTTGATGCAACGGCCTGTGTAGGATGTCGTTGTTGTGAGGTGGCGTGTAATGAACAAAACAATAACCCTGCGGATATCAAGTGGAGACGTGTAGGTGAGAGTGAAGGGGGAGTTTTTCCTGATGTCACTCAACTTTTTAATTCTATGGCCTGTAATCATTGTATAGACCCTGCCTGTCTTATAGGTTGTCCTACCAATTCGTATATTAAAATTGAAGAAACGGGAATTGTTATACATGATGATCCTTCTTGTATAGGTTGTCAATACTGTACATGGAACTGCCCTTATGGCGTTCCTACCTTTCATGAAGAACGCTCTATTGTCACAAAATGTCATATGTGTCATGAGCGCCTTGATGTAGGACAATCACCTGCTTGTGTTCAAGCCTGTCCTTCAGGTGCTATTGAAATTGAAGTCTTTAAGCCTAAACAGTGGTTAGCAGAAGAGATAGACGAAAAAGGAAATATGCCTCATTTAGTGGACGCGAGAGTCACCAACTCAACTACACGTTACACCCTTCCTGAAAATATGCCAGAATTAACCCCAGCAGATGATTATCATCTTAAACCTTCTCATTCAGAATTACCTCTAGTTTTTATGACGGTATTAACGCAGGTTTCTTTAGGGGCATTTTTAGCCTTGTTCTTAGGAGATTTACTTTCTTTTAGTGGTAAGACCTCACCTTCTTGGATAATGGCTCTTCTTGTAATGCTTCCTGCAGCCATTGGTCTTCCTCTTTCTGCCTTGCATCTAGGTCGACCCTTAAAAGCACTTACGGCGATGATTAATATAAAAACATCTTGGCTAAGTCGAGAAGCCTTAGCTCTTGGTCTATTTACGGGTTTTATGTCTATTAATGTACTTTTATACTTCTTAGAAGTGAATGCTTATCTTAGAATCTTTGTAGAAGCTGTAACGCTTGGATTAGGTGCCTTTGGTATATACGCGCAGGGTATGATTTATCAAATTGTAGCCAGACCTTCATGGAACCGTGTTACAACGATATTCAAGTTTTTTGGGGTGGGATACATTGGGATGTTTTTAGTAGCTTTTGCTTTGTTAGTGCAAGGAGAGGTCCAAGCGGCTTCACCTTTATTAACCTTAGCCCTTCTTTTAGCCTTAGCTCAAGCCTTTTTTAGCTACGAAGATAAACGGTCTTTGCATACCGCGTCTGAGTATGAGTCTGAACTACAAAAGACCTCAAAACTTTATGAGACCTTCTTTATACTTCATCAAAGAGTACGATTAGGAAGCTTTATCTTAGGCTCACTGATACTGCCAATTTTAGTAACGGTGATTATTGACAGTTCTTTAGCTCCTTTAGTCTTAGGATTTGCTCTAATTTTCATGAGTATATCTGAGTTAATGGACAGGTTTTTATTTTACACAACAGTGGTTCCTCTAAATATGGCAGGTGGATTTTTTGTTGGAAAGCAGAGACCCTAATGAGATTTGTTGGTAGATGCATAATAGGAAATGGTGAATAAATTATGGTAGATAAATTAAAAAACTTTTTAGGTCTAGATATAAAAGAAGAAAAGTATAAACTCTCAGATGATGCTATGTTTGGTCGCATTTCGGATGCAAAGAAACCAGACAAATGGGTTCTTTCTACCTGTGGTTATTGTGGTGTTGGATGTGGTTTATATATTGGTGTAAAAGATGGAAAGGCTGTGTATACAAAGGGAAATCCTAAACATGATGTAAACATCGGAACCCTTTGCCCTAAAGGTTTAGCTGAACATCAAATGATTAATGCAGACAACCGTGTTTTATCTCCTTTGATTAAAGAAAATGGAAAACATGAGAAAAGCACGTGGGAACAGGCCTACCGTAAGGTAAGTAATGAGTTTAAACGTATTAGTAAAGAACACGGGTCTAAGGCGATTGGCGTACTCTCAACAGGACAACTTTTAACAGAAGAATTTTACGCTCTAGGAAAGTTTGTACAACTGGGTCTTCAAACCAATAATTATGATGGAAACACCACCCTTTGTATGGCCTCTGCTGTTATGGGATATAAACAGTCCTTAGGCTCAGATGGACCAGTGGGGTGTTATGAAGACTTTGAAGAAGCGGATGTTATTACTCTTATAGGCGCAAATATCTCAGATAATCATCCTATTTTAAAACTTCATTTAGCAAAAAATAAAAAGAAGCCTCGTATTATTGTTATAGACCCTCGTTTTTCTAAAACAGCTCAAATGGCAGATCTATTTGTTCCTATTAAACCTAGAACCGACCTTGCTTTAATTAATGGAATTTGTCATATTATCTTAGATCAAGGCTGGGAAAACACTCAGTATATTTCTGAAAATACAAATGGCTTTGGGGCCTTAAAAAAACATCTTCAAGATTACCCTCCTCAAGAAGTCTCAAGTATTACAGGTATAGATGTCAAAGTGCTTTATGATATTGCCCGTTCCATCGCAGGAGCAAAGGCCGCTTTAACGGCTTGGACTATGGGGGTGAATCAATCGTATATGGGTACAGATACCGTGTCTGCTATTAATAACTTACATCTTATCACCGGTCAAATTGGTCGTCCTGGCGCCGCGCCTTTTTCCATTACAGGTCAATGTAATGCAATGGGAACAAGAGAAACAGGCTTTACCTCGTCTCTTCCTGGGTATAGAAATTTTGGAGATGAAAAAGCGGCTAAAGAATATGCAGATATTGCAAGAATTCCTGTGCAATGGGTTCCAACGGAACGTGGTTATAAATATGCAGAGATTATAGACGCGATTGATAGGGGTGAGATTAAGGCCTTATGGATAGTTGCAACGAACCCACTTGTAAGTTTTGTTAATCAGAAAAAACTACGCTCCGCACTTAAGAAGCTAGATTTACTTGTGGTTCAAGACGCCTTTTATTCCGATACTGCTGAGATAGCTGATGTGGTGTTTGCAGCAGGTACTTGGGGTGAAAAGGAGGGTGTATATACGAACTCTGAACGTCGATGTAATAAAGCAAATAAGGCAGTTGAACCAGCAGGTGATTCAAAAAGTGATTTTGATATTATTTTAGAGCTTTCAGGATATTTCCAAAATATCAGAGAAAACCTCTTTCCTAGGTGGACGAAGCCTGAAGATGCTTTTAATGAATGGAAGAAAGTATCTAAGGGGCAATTATGTGACTATTCAGGTATCACGTATGCTATGTTAGAAGAAAAAGGTGGGGTGCAGTGGCCTTGTAATGAACAAAACCCTGAAGGAAGTCCTAGACTCTATACCAAAGATATCGCCTTTAGAACAAAGAATGCGAAGGCAAACTTGCTTTCTTTAGAATGGGTTCCTATGCAAGAATCCTTAAGTAAAGACTTCCCAGTTACTTTAAATACAGGCCGAACAGTAGAGCAATGGCACACCCGCACAAAAACAAAAACGATAGAAATATTAAACGACTTAGCTCCAGAAGCCTGGGTAGATATAAACCCTGAAGATGCAAGACGACTTAAGGTAAGTTCAGGAGATAGACTGTCTTTGTCTTCAAGTAGAGGACGCATTGAAGATGTTATAGTAAGAGTAACTCAAACCGTAGCAGTAGGAAATGTTTTTGTACCCTTTCATTTCAACGAACAACTCATAAATACTCTAACAGCGTCTGTGTTTTGTCCAAAATCAGGTGAGCCAAATTACAAACAAACCGCTATTCAACTACATTCACAAAAGGTTCCAGAAGGTTTAAGCCTAAGTGAAAAAGAAATATCAGGACTTCTAGAACACCAAAAAGTAGAACAAGAATTTTCTTTAAAGAGTTTAAATAAGGTGGAAGTCTAAGCTAGATAATTTATCTAGGGACTGCTGTTCACCCAGTAAAAAGTTTCAGGTGAAGCCGCATAAGCGCGTTTACGCAGGTTTAAAACTTATCGTAGTTTTACAAAACTAACCATGGTGGTTTTTACGAAGTGAAAAAGTTTCAGGTGAAGCCGCATAAGCGCGTTTACGCAGGTTTAAAACTTATCGTAGTTTTACAGTAGGACTGCATAAAACATTCACTGTCGCATTTTGGTTTTTTTGCGGTGCAGATATAGCGACCAAATAGAACCATGCCTTGATGAAGTTGGTGTAGATTTGTTTTAAACTTCTTTGTTAGTTCGGCTTCTGTTTTAATGGCTGTTTTTTCGTCCGATAAACCTAATCGGTGAGAAACTCTAAATACATGGGTGTCAACGGCCATTAAATTAGCCCCTAAAAACTCTATCAAAACGACATGAGCGGTTTTTTGTCCTACTCCTGCTAAGGTTTGTAGGTCTTTCTCATTTAGAGGAACTTCTCCATCATATACTTCAATAAGACGTTGCGCCATTTTAATAATGTTTTTACCCTTATTATTGAAAAACGAACAGGTGTTTAGAAGGGCTAAAACATCATCAAGTTCTGCATTGGCCAAAGAGATAGGGTCAGGATACTTTTTAAACAAGGCAGGGCTTATTATATTTACACGTTTATCGGTGCATTGAGCTGAAAGGGCTACCGCTATTACTAATTCAAAGGCATTCGTATAATTTAGCTCGGTTACTGCCTCATCATAACGCTTAACAAACTCATCTTTAATCTCTAGGATTTCTTTTTTTGTGGCTTTTTTCATAAATGGCATTGTAGCTATTGCTATCCTAAAACAAACTTTAACATAGCATCAGCTCAAGAAATGTGCAATTGTAGTTTTGAAATGTCGAAGGAGTTACCAGTAGCTTTGAGATATTAGGGAGTTACAAGTGTGCACATAATGCTTAACAAGCCACATATCTGACTTACTGCTATATTGAAATTTGCTTTGGGATAGCAATAAGAGTATCTGTGTAACGCTTAAACCAATAAATCACGTGATATAGGTATAAAGTAGGCTATTTAACTCCACTTTAATTATAATATATGATAATAACTAATTAATTAACAATTTCAAGGACCTTATATGGCATCACTCTTTTCATGGTTTAGCTCAAAACTCAAAAATCAAGAACCAACCGCGTCGATTACGGCCTCAATGGAAAAAGACGGATTTGTTTCAAAAGAGCTTTTTTATGAGATTTTAGACTTAGAAACGAATGCTATTTTATTTTTTACAAAAGATGAAGGTTGGATAGGGGCAAATAAAGCCTTTTTTAACAGATTTGACTTTGATAATATCGCGGACTTTCGAAACAAACACGAAAGTATTCGTGAACTCTTTATTGAAGAAAGCGAAGAAGTATTTACCGAATATGACAAGTCCTGGTTGGATTATATCCGTATCCATAAAGAAAATGGTTACCGAGTTGTTCTCATTGATAAAGATGAGATGGAAATACCCTGTAGAACGAAGGCTCGAAAGATTCGTCAAGCAGGAAAAGACTTATATGTTTTAGAACTTGAAGATATTTCAGAGTTAGAAGAAGCACGATATAAAACCGAAGAAGTTGAGCGTTTAAAAAGCAAGTTCTTATCTAATATAGGACATGAATTTAGAACACCTATGAATGGAATCTTAGGTTTTATAGAGTTGATGGAAAAAAACAATGCAGACCATCAGCAAAGTGAATATCTTCAAATGATTAATATATCAGCGCGTAATCTTATGTCAAACATTGAGTCTCTTTTAGACTTGGCTCAAATGCAAGGGGGACGTTTAAAGCTTAATGAGGCTGAATTTAATCCTATCGCCGAAATGGAAGAATTAGCAAAACTACACGCTGTTGAAGGACGAAATAAAGGCATACATACATATTTCTACATAGATCCTAAGCTTCCTCAATATATGACAGGCGATCTTAGAAAACTAAAACAAATTTTAAATAATCTTATAAATAATGCTTTGAAGTTCACCAAGCGCGGTGGAAAAGTTATGGTAGAAATCAAGCTTGTCCACCGAAATAATGATGGTACGTGTACTATTGGATTTGGTGTTAAAGATACAGGTAAGGGTATTTTAAAAGAACACTTGGCTCTGATTACTGAGCCTTTTGTAGCGGGAGATCAAGCAGATAATCGTTTAGGTGTTGGACTGAGCCTTTCACATGGGCTCATTAAAATGATGGGTGGAGATTTAAGAATTCAGTCAGAAGTTGAAAAAGGGTCCTCCTTTAGCTTCGCCTTAAGATTTGCATGTTCGGATGCTCAATCTTTTCAAGTGGTCCAAAACTGTACGGCTAAGGTTGTTTTACTCGATGAAAGTAGAGTTGAAGATGCCAATCAACTGACTATGTACCTACGTTCTTTTTCTATGAATGTCGTCAAAGTTAATCAAATTGATGATAAAATTTATCAAGAAACAGATTTGGTTTATTTAGTAGCTTCCCAAGATAAGCCAGGATGGAGGCTAAGCCTTTCAAGTTTGCAGAAAAAAGGCAAAACTATCTTAGTGATTAACCCAGGAGAACAGGTTCAAACTAAGATGGCTCATGTGATTGACCATACCTTTGTAAAGCCGATGTTGCCTTCAAAAATTGCTAATCACCTTGCTAAAATATTACGTTTACCAAAGTCATCTCCATCTCTTCAAGAAACACAAGATCATGATGTAGAGCTAAAGGCATTAGTAGTTGAAGATAATCTAATTAATCAACGACTTATTAAAATCTTATTACAAGAATATAATTTAAAGGTCAGCACAGCAGGAGATGGAGAAGAAGCCGTAAACTTATGTGTTAATAATGAATACAATATCGTATTTATGGATATCGACATGCCTGTAAAAGATGGAATCTTAGCGACTCAAGAGATTAAGCAACAACGAAATCCAAGTATGCCACATATGCCAATTGTTGCCTTAACGGCCCTAGCTATGGAAGGCGACAGAGAACATATCTTAGAAGAGGGCTTGGATGATTATTTATCAAAGCCTTTAACACGAGAAAAATTAGAATATGTTTTGCATAAACATTTGCGTATAAATGTATAAAGATGTTTAAGATGAATTCAGGGATTGTGTATGCATGAGCTAAAAACACACTTACCTCAAAGTGTGACAAACTTTACTGAAGAGATTTTGGAACTTGAAAGTGCTATTGTTTTAGTCATAGATCGAAAGGTTGGGGTTGTAGGGGCAAATTCTTCTTTTGCAACCTGTTTGCCTTTTAAGCACTTAAAAGACTTTTCTAAAAAACATAGAGATATTTCAGAACTATTTATCCCGACACAGGGTACTTTAAGTGCGCATAAACCTTTTGCTTGGCTCTTTGAAGTTTTGCGCGATGCACGTAAAACGCACAAGGTTAAAATGCTTGGAGAAGATGGAAAAAAACATCTTTTTGAAGTTAAGGTAAAAGAGGTAACAGCAGAGGGTAAAAACCTTTTTATTGCTCAGTTTGATGATGTTTCAGCCTTTGAAAAAGCCAAACGTGCTCAAAAATATTTCGAGGAATTTAAACAAAAATTCTTAACCTCTATGTCCCATGAATTTAGAACACCTATGAATGGAATTATCGGTTTTGTTGAGCTTTTAGAACGTACAGATACTAACCGTATTCAAAAAGAGTATGTAAACTTAATTTCTTATTCCGCCCAAACAATGATGCATAATGTTGAAAACCTTTTAGAGTTGGCTCAAATAGAAAGTGGCCAAATCCATTTGAACGAACAACCTACCAACTTAATTTCATTAATGGAAGCTTTTTCTACTGAATTTTATGATGAAGCCATAGCTAAAAACTTGCAACTAATGTTTTTTATTGATCCCTTGCTCCCACAAGAAGTAATAGCAGATCAAAATAAGATTAAAAAAGTATTAGCAAATCTAGTTAAAAATTCTATCAAATATACCAATGAAAAAGGGCAGGTGTATGTTGAAATACGCGCTAATAGTTCAGAAGTAAAAGGGACAATATCGGTAGAATACGCGGTAACAGATACCGGTGTTGGTATTGATCATAACAGACTTTCTACTATTATCCGTCCTTTTGCCTCGGCTAAAGATAACCAGTCTCAAGGTAAAGATGGTTTAGGAGTTGGCCTTTCGGTTTGTTACAAATTAACTGAGATGATGCAGTCTAAGTTAAAGGTTGCAACTGAGGTTGGAAAGGGCTCTCGTTTTAGTTTTTCAGTGATACATAAAACAAAACATGAGCCATCTTTTGAATTTGTTAAAGGGTCTAGAGTTGCTATTTGGGCGGAAGACCATTACACTATTTTGTATTCGAAACTTTTAAAAGAATATTTAAAACATTTTGCTATTGATGTGGTGGAAATTGATGGACTTGTAAATAAAGAGCTGAAAAATTGTGATGCTGTCTTTATAGTGACAGACCACCTTTCTTCTTCTCGAGTCAAGTCTATAAAAGCGCATTATAAAAACCTTCAAATAGTACCGGTGATAAATACAAGTTTTGAAAGAAAATTTTCTAGTATTAATGCTGAAGTGTCTGATATCTTAGTGAAGCCACTGCTTCCAAACAAGATTTATGAAACACTTAATGTAATATGGAAAAAGGTACCGGCTGAGTTGTTACGAAAGGTTCAGCTTAAACCTCAAAAACAAAAAAAACCATTGTTAAATTTAACGGTTTTAGTTGTAGAAGATAACCCAATCAATCTTAAATTAATAGAAACCCTTTTATCCCAATATAAACTAAGGGTGAAAACGGTGGTTAATGGTAAAGAGGCCGTAGATGTTTTTGATAGAAAAGAAGAATTTGATTTGGTGTTCATGGATATTGATATGCCAATAATGGATGGAATTACCGCAACACGTATGATAAAAGAGATAGAAAAAAGAGACAATAGAGTGCATACACCAATTATTGCCTTAACCGCCCATGGACTCTCAGGTGATAGAGAAAGAATTATAGGTGCAGGACTTGATGATCACTTTCCAAAACCACTAGACCGTGCAAAATTAGAACAAGTTTTGAACCAATACTTAGATTTAGAGATTAACTAAGAAACTATTAACTAAGCTTAAGTATAATTGTCACTATGAAAATAAAATTTTAATAACAGGACATAAAGCAAGATGAAAAAAATTATTTTAGCACTAGCAACAGCGAGTGCAATGTACGCAGGAACAATAGTTACCGTAAATGGAACAGCAATAACGCAAAGTGAAATTCAAGAAGTGTTAATGCAAGGAACGCAAGGCCGTTTTAATCAACTTCCACCTGAAAAACAAGCAGAATTAGGTCAAAAAGTTCTTGATGGATTAATTTCAGAAAAACTGGTTTTTGAAGATGCCAAAAAAATCGGTATTTTGCAAAGTTCACAATACAAGGCCGAACTAGATAAAGTACTAGTAAGAGTTAAGTCTCAACTAGCGACTAAGGTATGGGAAAAACGTCAATTTGACAAGGTTAAGGTTACTCAAAAAGAAGTAAAGGCTTATTATAAGGCTCACCCTGAAGAGTTTTCTGAAAAAGCAAAGGTACGCGCATCTCATATTCTTGTAAAAAAACAAGTAGAGGCTGAAAACATTACAAAAGAGCTTAAGGGCTTAAAAGATGGAGCTTTAATGGCAAAGTTTGCTGAACTTGCTAAGGCCAAGTCTACAGGGCCTTCAGGACCAAAAGGCGGGGACTTAGGTTATTTTGGTCAAGGACAAATGGTTCCAGCATTTAATGAAGCCGTATTTAAAATGAAGAAAGGTGATGTAACAACTTCTCCTGTTAAAACACAGTTTGGGTATCACGTGATTTTAGTCACAGATAAACAAGAAAGCAAAAATCTTCCTTTCAAAGATGTTAAAGGTTTTATCGAACAAAAGCTTAAGGTTGAAATTTTTAAAGAACAAATGCAAGCAAAAATGCAAGAACTTAAAAATAAAGCAACGATTACTTTCGCTAAGAAGTAAAATATGCTTCCCTCTAAGGTTGACAAGGTTAATTTTAGAGGAAAAGAATTTTATGTAAAACGTGATGACTTAATTGATTCTTGTCTTTCAGGCAATAAATACCGAAAACTTTATATCCTCCTTCAAACACCTTCTTCTAAGTATTCAAAAATTATTTCTTATGGTGGTTCTCAGTCTAATGCTATGTATGCTATTTCATGTTTATGTAAACAAAAGGGCTGGGAGTTTCATTATTATACAAAGAACTTACCTCAGTTTTTAAAAGATGGAGCAGAAGGGAACCTGGATCTTTCTTTAAAAAACAAGATGATAATACATGAACTTAAACATGAGGATTATAAAGATAAGGTCGATACCTTATTAAAGATAGATGAGTCTGAAATACTGGTTATTTCTCAAGGAGCAGCAGATGAAATTGCTCAAGAAGGTTTATCCCTTTTAGCGGATGAGATTACAAAATGGAAAGATGAACATAAGATAGATACATTAAAAGTCGTTGTTCCTAGTGGTACAGGAACTACTGCCTTATATCTTTCTAAAGCAGTAGATGAAAATATAAAGGTATATACGAGTATTTTAGTGGGGGATGAAGACTATCAAGTCCAACAATGGAATAAACTTTCTAAACCACCTTATCCAAATATTTTTAAAAATAAAAAAAAGTACAAATTTGCTAAACCTTATGATGAGTTTTACGAAGTGCATAAAGAACTTTTAGAAAGTACGAAAATAAATTTTGATTTGATTTACGCACCACAAACTTGGATCCAAATGTATGAAACTTTTAAGGATACAAAGGAAGTTGTCTTATATATTCATACGGGTGGTGTGAGTGGAAATGTAACTATGTTAGAGCGCTATAAATATAAGGCTCAAAGAAAAAGAAGCTCTTAGAAGGCAGAACAAAAGAGTAAATCTATAACCCTAAATTCCTCATAAAGTTTCCAGCAATTAGTGTACTTCGCTCTTTGAATTTATCTGCAATAGCAGGAATGAAAATACTATCAAGTGTTTGTGAAAAAAGTTCTAACCATCTATTAAACGCATCTCTGGATAAACCTTTTAGCTTCATATGTGGGGCGTAAGGACTACTATTATAATCTCTCTCCCCTAAGGAAATAGATGCCCAAAAGTTGGTGATGGTATCAAGGTGGGGACCCCAAATAGGACCACTTAAATCATCTCCTAACTTTCTTATAAAGATAGGTCCAACAAGATCGTCTTTAAGTACCTTTGTATAAAAGCTAATGACTAACTTACGTAAAAGTGGTTTAGTGATACCATTATGTAACATATCTTAGTTTCTATCCATCGCATTCAGATCTTGAAATGCTACTACTACACGATCAACAAGAGTAACTTGACCTGCGCGTAACCATTTTCTTGGGTCATAATATTTCTTATTTGGCTTGTCTTCACCCTCAGGATTTCCAATTTGACCTTGCATATAGTCTTTATTCTTTTCATAAAAGGCTTTAGTTCCTTCCCAAGTTGCCCATTGAGTATCGGTATCAATATTCATCTTGATAACACCATAAGTCAATGCTTCTGCAATTTCTTCTTTAGATGAACCTGAACCACCGTGAAATACAAAGTCAACTGGTTTACTGTCAGTTGAATATTTTTCTTGGATATAGCTTTGAGAATTATCAAGAATTTTTGGTGTTAAGCAAACATTTCCTGGCTTATAAACACCATGAACATTTCCAAAAGACGCCGCAATAGTAAAGGCCTTAGATACTTTTGAAAGTTCTTCATAAGCGTAAGCTACTTCTTCAGGCTGCGTGTATAAAAGTGAGTTGTCAATGTTTGTATTATCTACGCCATCTTCTTCTCCTCCCGTAACACCAAGTTCGATTTCAATCGTCATACCGATTTTATCCATGCGTTTAAAATACTCAACACAGGTACCGATATTTTCTTCAATAGGTTCTTCTGAAAGGTCCAACATATGTGAAGAGTAAAGAGGTTTACCTTCTTTTTTATAAAATTCTTCACCTGCATCTAAAAGTGCGTCAATCCAAGGAAGAAGTTTTTTTGCCGCGTGGTCTGTGTGTAAGATAACCGCAACACCATAAGCCTCAGCCATAGCATGAATATGTTTAGCCCCTGCTATTGCGCCAGCAATGGCTGCTTTTTCATTTTCATTGCTCAGACCTTTACCTGCGTAGTACGAGGCTCCGCCGTTTGAAAACTGAATAATTACAGGAGAATTTACCTTTGCAGCCGC
The DNA here is from genome assembly GCF_029216045.1 of Sulfurimonas sp. MAG313. Lineage (GTDB taxonomy): Bacteria > Campylobacterota > Campylobacteria > Campylobacterales > Sulfurimonadaceae. The sequence continues at coordinate 41,923 of NZ_JAEMVE010000018.1, forward strand.
TTCTAAAATAGCATTAATAGAATCCGTTCCTACAACATTTACAGCAGGAAGGGCAAATCCTTGTTCTTTTGCAATAGCGAATACTTTTTGAACATCATCTCCATGTAAAACACCCGGTTTTACAGCGTCTAGTACTTTCATTAAAATTCCTCTTTAATATAATGATGGAATTATAGCAAATTAGATATTATGTTCAATATAAAAATTAGGATACTTAATGAAAAGAACAAAGCTTTTTGTCTTTTATACCTATGATAAGGGTTTGGTATGGCATTAGACTTAAGTCAATGTTTGGTTATTGGAATTTCCTCTCGTGCACTTTTTAATCTTGAAGATGAAAATGATATCTTTAATGATAAAGGGGTGAAGGCGTATCAAAACCATCAAAGAGAAAATGAAAATAAACCTTTAACAAAGGGTACGGCCTACCATTTAGTGGAAGCATTGTTAAAACTTAATGAACTCAGCGGAAAAAAACTTGTTGAAGTTATTGTAATGTCAAGAAATTCACCTGATACCGGCCTGAGAGTATTTAAATCAATAGAACATTTTGGTTTAGATATTACAAGAGCCGCTTTTTCAGGGGGTGAAAATCTTTCAGATTATTTGCAAGCATTTTCAGTAGACTTGTTTTTGTCAAAATCTGAAGAAGATGTACAACTCGCCATTGACAGTGGATGTGCAGCTGCAATTTTGTATGCGCCTCCTAAAGAGATAGATATGTCACAACAAATTCGTATTGCCTTTGACGCGGACGCGGTAATTTTTTCAGAAGAATCCGAACATATTTATAAAACAAAGGGCTTAGAAGCCTTTTTAAAACATGAAAAAGAAAATGTCAACAAACCTCTTCCTGAAGGTCCTTTTGCCAAACTTCTAAAAACTCTATCGTATCTTCAAGAGCAGTTTGAAAACTCTCCCATTCGTTTGGCTATAGTAACGGCTCGAAACTCTCCTGCTCATGAAAGAGTGGTTCAAACCCTTCGTGCATGGAAGGTGAACATAGATGAGGCCTTTTTCTTAGGGGGCCTTTCTAAGGATCAAATACTTAAAGCGTATAGGGCTCATATCTTTTTTGATGATCAAGAAACACATTTAGAAGATGCATCAAAACTTGTTCCATCAGGGAAGGTACCGTATAAAACTGGATCCCCCTTAAAGGATCTAAAGTGAAAAAGTTATATATCTTAGTGTTATTAAGCCTTTGTGTCTTTGCTAATGAGGCACAAATACAAGATGTAAAAGTAAGTAAGCAAAATGATACCTATAGTTTTTCGGTAAAAATTTTACATGAAGATAGTGGTTGGAAACATTATGTAGATGGGTATGAGGTCTTAGATAAGGATGGAAATATCTTAGCAAAAAGAGTGTTATGGCATCCTCATGAACATGAACAACCTTTTATACGTTCTTTAAATGATGTGAAAATTTTAGGTTTTAAAATTGTTTTTTTACGCGCACATGACAGTGTTGATGGATATTCAGAGTTGTATGAAGTCTTTCTTCCTTAGTTTTTTTTTAACCTTTGCCTTTTTGCAGATGTTCCACAAGCCTTTCATCAGCTAGGTCAGAGTCTAGAAAAAGAACGTTCTATCTATGTGCACCTACTTAATAATAAAAACTACCAACTTCATAAAGAAAATATTGAAACCTTTTCACAAGATATAGAAGATGCTTTTGAAATTGGTAAATCTTTAGACTTAGAAATAAATAGTACTGAAGGTGAACATGAAAAAGTTCTACACATGCGGTATCTGAAGGCACTTCGTTCCTTACAATCAAATAGAAAAAACTTAAAAAAGACTTATTATAAAGAGGTCTTAGCGTCTATACATACTAAAAATAATAGTTATTTACTTGTGTTAATTGAAGATGCTCAAAGTATTTTAAATGAAAATTCTAAGATAAAAAATCAGGTTTTAGCATACGCAAAGACAGTGAAAATGCTTAAAGAAGATCCCCTTATTAAAGACCTTCAAGCTGAGAAAGAACTTGATGACAGGTCCTACGTATTTATGCAAAAGATGAAAGATGAGTACGAAGCTTATCAAGAAGTTGTGCATAAAGAACAGGCCCTTAAATTGCGACAACTCTTAGTGGCAAAGAAAAAAGGGGGTGTGATAGTATATGCTCAAGAAAATAAAGGTGATATTGAATTTTATATTGAAAACCTTTTTGAGATGCATGTAAGTGCAAGCTTATTTATTCAAAATATTAAAGGATATGAAACACGCTCAAAACTCCCCTATAAACTTGTTCTCGGAGCAAAAGAAAAACGTAAGGTGTTGCGCTTACATAACACTACCAAAAAGAAAGGGGTAGGACACTTCAGCTCTCATATATCATGGGTAAAAGGTTCTGTTGACGCCATTGAAAATAAAGACTTTTTATATGCACTGCCTTTTCATAATTCACAACGGGTTTCTCAAGGTTTTAATGGAAAAACTTCGCACAAGGGTAATGCTAAATATGCAGTTGATTTTGCGATGGATATAGGAACACCTGTTTACGCTGCTAGAGGAGGGAAGGTGGTTGAACTAGTTCAAAGACATACTCAACATGGGATGGACCTATCCATGCGTCAATACGCAAATTATATTATTATTGAGCATTCAGACAAGACCTTAGGACGGTATTTTCATCTCAAACAAAACGGTGCAAAGGTGAAATTAGCAGACAAGGTAAAACAAGGTGACTTAATAGCACTTTCAGGTAATACAGGACGCACTTCAGGAGCACATTTGCACTTTGTGGTAACCAAGGCACAAAGTGTAGGTAATGAATATAAATCAATCTCATTACCAATAAAATTTGTATGTTCTAATGGGGTTTTAGAAGAACCTATTAGGGGTGAGACCTATTGCACAAAAGAATAAAATTAATAACTATACTTAGTGCGTAAGGTCAGTTAATAATAAATTAGATATACTCTTTTTATGATTTTAATGATAGATAATTATGATAGTTTTACTTACAATATTGTTCAGTACTGCCGTGAGCTTGGTGCTGATTTGAAAATCATCCGAAATGATGAAATGACAGTGGCTGAAATAGTTCAGCTTAATCCTGAAAAAATCATTCTTTCGCCAGGGCCGGCAACACCGGATGATGCAGGTGTGACCTTAGAAGTAATTGAAGAATTTCGTGGAAAAAAACCAATTTTTGGTATATGTTTAGGGCATCAAAGTATTGCTCAGGCTTTTGGTGCAAAGGTGGTTCGTGCAAAAAATATGATGCATGGAAAAACTTCTACCATTATGACAACAAAAAAGACAGCTATTTTCAATAAACTTCCTGAAACCTTTACTCAAACGCGTTACCACTCTTTAGTTGTGGACAAAGAAAGCATTCCTAAATGTATTTTAGTGACAGCCTTAAGCACAGATGATGAAGAAATTATGGCCTTAGAAATTGAAGGCGAACAGATTTATGGGGTTCAATTTCATCCTGAGTCTATCATGAGCGAGCATGGTCACGAAATGATAAATAACTTTTTGAAATTATAATGCCTTCTAGTAATGCGTATAGAATTACTATTTTAATAGCAGTTCACACATGCATCCTCTTTCTTTTTATTTCTGAACTGTCTATTAACTTTTATGAGGCAAAAACGTATTTTAATGAAACAAGTTTATTACATTATATAATTAACTTTTCTACTTTCTTATTTGGACAAAATGATATAGCCTTAAGAATACCAATGATATTAATGCATTTTATAGGGGCATTCTTATATTATGATATTTCAAAAGATATGTTTAAAAAGCAAAGTGATAAGCTTTGGAACCTTTTTATTTATTTACTTTTGCCAGGTATTAATTCGGTTGGAATTATGGTCGATGGTGCAGGCTTGGTACTGTTTCTATTGTTAATCTTTTTATATCTATATAAGCATCAGCGCACTTTTGCTTATATATTACTCCCTTTATATGTGTTTATTGATGCTTCTTTTGCCTTTATGTATTTAAGTTTTATATTTTTTGCAATAGACAGAAGAAAAACCTATCTTTTATTAGCAAGTGTCTTACTCTTTGGTGCATCCATGTATCTTTTTGGTATTGAAATAGGGGGATATCCTAAAAATTTTTTTATATCGACCTTAGGTATTTATGCTGCAATTTTTTCACCTATTGTCTTTGTGTATTTAATTTATTCCTTATACAGATGGGGAGTAAAAGAAGAGCGTACTCTTTTATGGTATCTTGGAGTCACTGCTTTTTTGTTTTCTATGCTTTTATCCTTTAGACAACAAATGAAACTTGAGGAATTAGCCCCGTATATTATTATTTCTACACCTATTATGGTCAAAACATTTTTATCCTCATATCGTATACGTTTAAGAGAATTTAGAAGAGGGTATAGAATTTTATTACTTATAGGAATATCAGTTTTAATCATTAGCACTTTAAGTATTTTTATGAATAAGTTTATTTATTTATTTATAAAAGATCCTACTCAGCATTTTGTTTATAAAAATCATGTGGCAAAAGAGTTGTCAAAAGAACTGAAAAAACTAGGAATATACGAAGTAGTAAGTACCAATAAAAACTTACAATTACAACTAAAATTCTATGGAATCACTAAGGCTTATACGTATAACTTAGAAGATACAAAACCTTCTTCTGAAAGCAAAAGTGTAACTATTCGTTACATTAATGTTGAAATTGCCAAATTTTATGTTACCAAACTATACAAATAGCCTTTCAGATTAAAAACTCCCACAGACTAAAAGAAGATTAAAACTTATAAGTGTTATAATCACGAAAATATTTTCTAAGGAGTTGCAATGGCTCAACGAGCGATTCGTGAATACGACGGTAAAGCAATTTTCTCAAGACATTGGGAAAACTATTTCAGTGGTTTCACATACGGTTTCAAATCTGTATTAGTTACAAGTGGTAAAGAGTTATTAGAAAAAGCTAACGAACATGGTTTTGAATGGCTAAAACAAGAAGCACTAGTTGCTAAACCAGATATGCTTTTTGGTAAGCGTGGTAAAAATGATTTAGTACTTTTTAAAACTACTAAGCCAGGTGATGTTACTTTAAAAGAAGCTGCAGCGTGGATTGATGAGAAGATGTCTAAGACTACTACACTTCTTTCTGGTCAGCACGGTACACTTTCTCACTTTATTATTGAGCCATTTACTCCACATACACAAGAGCAAGAGTATTATATTTCTGCTACTACAGTTGGTGAAGACGATGTTCTTTATATGTCAGCTGAAGGTGGTATGGAAGTTGAAGAAGGTTGGGACGAAAAAGTAAACGAAGTTACTATTCCTATCAACATGAACGACGCAGATATGGAACACGCTGTTAAAGCTAACATTCCTAAAGATATTCAAGAAAAAGACAAGAATGCATTTACATCTTTCGCCATTCAATTCTTTAAATTCTACAGAGATTTAAACTTTGCTTACCTAGAGATCAATCCTATCGTTATGTTAGATAACAACGATATGGCTATTTTAGATATGGTTGCTCGTTTAGATGATACGGCTGGTTTTATGATGGTTGACGAATGGGCTGATAACGCAACTTTTCCAACAGCATTTGGAATGGAAGATCAATCTCCAGAAGAAAAAGCGGTAGCAGTTGCTGACTCTAAGTCAGGTGCTTCTCTTAAACTTACAATCTTAAACCCAATGGGTCACATTTGGACTATGGTTGCTGGTGGTGGAGCTTCTGTTGTATACGCAGATACTATTGCTGACTTAACTGGTGATGTTAAACAACTTGCTAACTACGGTGAGTATTCAGGTGGACCAACTACGGGCGAAACTGAATTCTACGCAGATACACTAATTGATCTTATGACGCGTCATAAAGATCCTGAAGGTCGTGATAAAATCATGATTATTGGTGGAGCAATTGCTAACTTTACAGATGTTGCAAAAACATTTACAGGTATCATCCAATCATTCGAAAAG
>NZ_JAEMVE010000019.1 GCF_029216045.1 Sulfurimonas sp. MAG313
ATGCTCTTGCAACAGTTACCGCAACTGCGGCACTTCATCTAGCATTAAGAGTCTTAGGCATTGGTAAAGATGATATCGTTTTAGCGTCTACCTTTACTTTTATAGGCTCGATTTCTGCAATTTTGTATCAAAATGCGACCCCTTTATTTATTGATTCAGATATAAAGAGTTGGAATGTGGATGTAGAACTTTTACAAGAGGCCATTAAAACGGCACCAAAAAAGCCAAAAGCCTTTATCTTGACACATTTATATGGGCAATGTGCGGACATAGAAAAAATAGCTTCTATTTGTAAAGAAAACGGCATATATTTAATTGAAGACGCTGCCGAGTCTTTGGGTGCTACCTTTAATGACAAACAAAGTGGCACCTTTGGTGATTTTGGTGTTTATTCTTTTAATGGAAATAAGCTCTTAAGTACTTCAGGTGGAGGTCTTTTAGTAAGTGATAATGAAAAATGGATGAAAAAAGCTATGTTTTATTCCACTCAAGCCAAAGATGATTTTGCTTATTATGAACACACCGAATACGGCTATAACTACCGAATGAGCAATATACTAGCGGCGATTGGTGTGGCTCAAATGGAAGTACTAGATGAACGAGTAAGACAAGCTAGACAGATTTTTTCTTGGTATAAAGAATTTTTAGGGGAGTGTACAGACATTAGCTTTATGCCAGAACTTGAAAACTCTAAAGGAAATCGTTGGCTTACTACTTTAGTTTTAGAAAAGACTAACCCACTTAAGGTGATGGAGTTTTTAAATGAGCATAATATTGAGTCCAGACATGTATGGAAACCTATGCACCTGCAACCTCTTTTTAAAGATACCTTATCTGTGAGTAATGGTGTGAGTGAAGACCTTTTTAATAGGGGTCTATGTTTACCTAGTGGAACAGATATGAGTTATGAAGACGTTAAATATATATCTAGTTTAGTGAAAGAAGTGATAAATGGGTAGGATTTTGAAACCAACAGCCTTTAAAAGGGTTCTCTTCTTTATTGCGATAGATGCTTTTATTTCTCTTTGCACCTTATATTTAGCGTATGCTTTAAGATTTAATTTTTCGGTTAACCAAGCCTACTTGGAACCTTTTTGGAGAGTTTATTTTACACTTTTTATTTTAAAAGGGAGTTTCTTTTATTATTTTAAGATTTATCACTCGGTTTGGAGGTTCTTTTCCTTACATGAAGCGAGCCAATTAATTAAGGCACACTTTTTCTCATACAGTATATTTTTCATACTTTTTTTATTGTTTTCTAGTATATACTCACCTTTTCCTCGTAGTGTAATTATTATGGATCTATTTTTATCTGCAGTGTTTATAGGATTTGTTAGAATTTCTAAAAGAGCTTTACTAAAGTCAACGGTTGCATCCGATCTTAATAAAACGATTATCTTAGGTATTAATGATAAAAGTGTTTCTATCATTAAAAGTGCTTTAAATGGTGATATAGACTATTATCCAAGCGCTATAATAGCGATTAAAAAAGAAAACGAAAGTTCTGTTAACAGTTATATAAATTCAGTGAAGGTATATGCTTATAAAAATCTTGAAAGTATTATAGAAGAGAAAGGTATTACGAGCGCTATTTTGTGTGTAGATATGCATAGTAATGATTTAAAAGAACTTTATAATAGACTTCACGACGCAGGTGTTAAAGAAATTAAAAAGGTAAAGATATTAGGCTCACATAGTGAAAAGCTTGAAGACCTTTCCATTGAAGAACTTCTTGCGCGCCATCCTAAGGATTTAGATACAAAGACCATCGCCTCGTTTGTAAAAGATAAGGTGGTGCTAATTACGGGCGCGGGTGGAAGTATAGGAAGTGAGATAGTTCGTCAATGTAAGGATTTTGGAGCAGATAAGCTTATCTTAGTGGATCATAGTGAATATAATTTATATCAGATCGGACAAGAGGTGCCAGATGCTTCTTTAAATCTTTTAAGCGTCACGAATAAAGACAACCTACAAGCTATTTTTGATAAACAAAAGATAGATATAGTCATACACGCAGCAGCGTACAAACATGTTCCTATTTGTGAAGCCAATATCCAAAGTGCGATTTATAATAATATACAAGGCACAAAGAACCTAATTGATTGTGCTATTGCTTCACAGGTTGCCAAAATTGTTATTATCTCAACAGATAAGGCAGTCCGACCTACTAATGTAATGGGAACAACAAAACGTATCACTGAATTATATGCACAAAATGTTGATGCTAAAGAAAGTGAAATTGTATCGGTTCGATTTGGAAATGTCTTAGGGTCTAGTGGAAGTGTTATTCCAAAGTTTAAGCAACAGATAGAAGAAGGTGGGCCAATTACGGTGACACATAAGGATATGACACGTTATTTCATGATGATTCCAGAGGCCTGCCAATTAGTTCTACAAGCCGCGTCCATTGCCAAAGGGGGAGAACTCTTCATCTTAGATATGGGAGAGCCAATAAAAATAGTTGACCTCGCAACACAAATGATAAAGCTGTACAACAAAGAAAATGAAATAGAGATAATCTACAGCGGTCTTCGCCCTGGTGAAAAACTGTATGAGGAATTGCTGATAGATGAAAGCGAAAAGAAAACA
>NZ_JAEMVE010000128.1 GCF_029216045.1 Sulfurimonas sp. MAG313
GACGGTGGTATGAGCCTTAAGCTTGATGCTTTTCCTGCTAATAATCAAAATATCGTCTTTTATCCACGCAAAGCTAAGGAACATAACCGACCTTTGAACCCAAATAACCACAATCACGCTAATCAACCACAGCAAAGCCAACCGAACCAATACCCACAGAATAACCAAAACCAACACTATCAAAATTAGGGTTGATGAGGTGCATTTTTGGCACTTCATTTATAGGGTAGCGATTAATTAGATTATTTCATTTAAAGAATAACTATAGCGAAACTCCATGTAGCCCCCCTTTTTTTCCCTCTTAGCCCTTTTGGACATTCGCCAAATGACCATTCAGGCATGAGTGGGTGGGGGTTTGTGGTGTTGAAAGTAGTTGATTTTGAAAAAGTGGTTTCTTAAAGTTTTCTTAAGCTATTTTCCTTAAAAAGGGGTACATTTAAGCCTTTTTGTGTGAACATTAATATTTATGTGTGAACATTAAGCTTTGAATAGGTAGAATAAACTATTAGAAAAAAGGAGCTTTTTTGGACGATATAATTAATGATGAAAAAAGCAAAGACATAAAGAAAATAGGTAGACCATTTCAAGAAATTAAAAGAGATGATTATTTAAAAATAAGAGTAACTTCTGATTTGAAAAATAGATTAAGAGATTATGCAAAAAAAAGTAATTTCACTATGTCTCAAGTAACAGAAATGGCTATTGAAAGTTTTATTTTTGAAGATTTTTAATAATTAAAAGAAGTGACAAGTAACTAATTGGCGTTAAGTTACCTATCTTTAAAGTGAAATTTCACTTAATACACAAGAACCGTGTTAAGTGGATTATAGCAAAGTATCAATTATATGATGCATAAACCATAAGGTAAAAAAGTGTTAGAAAAATTCATTTACGATGATATTATTCATTTAAGAGATAATCCAAGAGAGGTAAAGAGATTTATTTTTGAGGGATTAGAATATAATGCATATTTTGCTAGAGACAAAACTACTTTACTTATTGATAGTCACAAGTCCCCAAACTTCAAAGCCCAAAAGCTAACAACATTTATTTACAGCCTAAACAATCGTTTAGGAGTAGAGAACCAATACACACCACCACCGACAGCCCCACCACCAAAAGAACCCACCTACGACCAAACCCCAACACTAAGCAAGATAACAGACATCAAAGAGCTAAGCCCTGCGTTCTTAGAGACGATGCAATTATCAGACATTTTAAAAGAAGATTATGAGAACCACCCAAACATCAAGATGTATGATAAGACACATGAGATTTTATATTTTGGTAATGAAGAGGACGGCTATAACGCCCGTTTTAAATGGAATGGAAAATTTAAATATGACGATTGGTCTACATTTTCAAAAGAGAGTGGTTTTAGAAGCATAGGAGGGTACTTTAAAGGTGCAAATAAAGAAAGAAGTACCCTTATCATAGGAGAGGGTTTAAAGGACGGTGTAAACGGCAATATCGTATTACCTCAATGCGATGTATTAGCCACCGACAGCAAGAGTATAAGGATTGTCTTTGAATTGCTCAAAGGTAAAAAATATAAGACGATTATCCTTTTTCAAGACAGAACTAAAAATGTGCCACTAATCCCAAAAGAAATACTCTATTTGTTTGAAAATTTAAAGGGTGAAGATAGAAAAATTTTAAACAAGATTTATTTTGTGGATTACAATAAATTGGATGAAAATATAAGCGACCTCACCGACTTTTTACAGTCATTAAAGATGAATAGAAATATGATTAAAAGATACGCTTTAAATAGCATTAAGAAAGTGCTACACAATGAGAGAGTAAAGGACTTAGAGAACGCCATAGAGATAGACGAAAAGATAAACCCACGCATAGAAGATGCGAAGAGCCATGAGAACCTACCTTTATTGAAAAAGCTTGTGCAAAAGAAGTTAAAGCTAAACGGTAACATAGAAGAGGACATAAAATATTACATCAAAAAGCAAGTGACCCCACCCCAAAATTATAAATTAATTCACTTGAATTCTTCTAAGTATTTATCTGATGCAACCGATGAAATAGTATCAGAATTTAAGATACACAATAAGATTATTTTGGGTTCACCGACAGGCACAGGAAAAAGCACCTTTGCAAAAGGTTTTTTGATGGATAAGTTTAAAAATGTGATACTCATATCTCCATTGAAAAAAGTAACCTTTGAACTATCAGAGCATACAGAAAATGACTTGAAAGCATACAAGAGTAAAGGTATCAAAACTCCAGATATTACGCACATAGAAAATAATAGAGATTTAGATTTTGTGATGGTAGATATTAACAAGCCGTATATCTCAATTACGACAGATACACTTTATAATTTACTTCATAATAAATCCACTAAAGAAGCGATGGAATATCGTCTCTCACAGTGTGAAGTTATAGGCAATGATGAGCAACATATCGTACATCAGTCACACAACTTTAGAGGTAAGGTGGTGTGGGTAAATGACTACCTAAGAGACAATTACAACGGTAAAGTTCTTTCAATGAGTGGTACACCTATTTATAGTGACTTGCCAAACTTTCACCCTATTTTATGCAAATTAGATAAGCGATATTTCTCTAAAATAGATTACTTTTTAGACCCCTTTGAAGATGAAAAAGACTTACTAGGAAACATCAAAAAAGAGCTTAAAAAAGGCAATGTGCTTTTATACTCAAAAAGTAGAGAGAGAGCCAAATATATACAAAGATATTTAATTGAAAATAGTCTAAATACTTTGCTTGTAACATCAAAAGAGAATGTAAAGAATATAGAAAATGAAGAGATTGAAATAGATGACAGTGGGATAAATGACATCAAGGAAAATATAGCCATCGTATCCACCACAAGGGCTACAACGGGGGCTAACTTCAAAAATCTATCCGTCATCTATCAGTTTGGTTCTGCGTACGACCCTCACACTTTCATTCAACTTATGGCACGAATTCGTGGCAACGGAAAGTTTTATTTTATCAAGACGGCAGGAGACAAAGCCCAAGATGAAAGCCTTAAGAATAAAGCCATTAATATTTTAAATACGGCTAAAAAGTTGGGCTTAAAAAAAGCAAGTGAACTCTTTGAAGATGTGAGCCATGAAGAGTATGTTAGAGAAAGAATAGAGCTACCTTATGAAGAGCGTAATGTCAAGACATTTTTATCCACATACAAGAGAGCCTTAGGAATGATAGCAAGTGAGGGCTTAGGTAAAGAGTCCAAAGATAAAGATGATTTTGAATTTACCAATAGGCTAGATGAGATTGAAGAGAATACTTTTGATAACATTTTTGAGAATGGAGACAGTGCAGAATTTACCAAATATATAGAGCGTGAGATGATAGACTTCTTACAAAGAAAAGGAGATATAGAAATCTTAAATCATGCCTATAATCTCTCTTTTGATATTGTACATAATAACAAGGGTTTAGCGTACAAAGATGTAAAGTCAAAGGAATTTATCACGATAGAAGATGCTACCGAGAGAGAGCTTTTAAAAGAAGAAAAGAAAGAAAAGATAGATAAGTTCAAAGGTGAAATAGGCTTAAAATTTGATTGGTTATTGAATGCTAAAAATAAGGTTGAGTTCTTCAGGAACTTCACCAATGCAGAACTAAGTAAACTCATAAACGATAAGAGATTAGATAAGCAAAATACTAAAAATATAATCAATGCTAAGAAGTCATTTAAAGAGAAACTTACGCTTTTAAAATTCTTTCTTATTCCAAAGAGCGTAATGATTGAAGAAACTTTTGAAGTGATAAAAATTAAAGAGTTTATTACGATAAATGAACTCTCAAAGGTATTGGAACAAAAACGATACCTTACGATGAAAACAAGTAAAAACCCCTTTGCACCATTCATTAAAGCGTTTTTAGAAGATGCAAATATCTTTAAGAATGGGCTGGAGCTTTACCCACGCAAAAAAATAAAAGGCAAAAGTGAAAGCAATGTTATCACATTGCCAAAGCAAAAGCTAGATGAGCTTAAGAAAATCCAAGATAAGGAGATGAAAGAAATAGCAAGAGTTAAGGAACTAGACGATGCAATGCTTAGGAGCATTGAGGCAATAAGACAAAAAAGTGGTTATGAATTTGAAATCACATTAGAAAAATAAGAGGATTAGAAAGATGAGTCAAGAAGATTTAGTAAGAATAGAGCTTATGATGGAAAGAATAGTATTAAAAGATTTTGGTGTTCATGAAGCCCAATTTTTTCTAAGAAATAATCCTATTTTTTTACAGTATTTTTTAGATAAAAAAGGGTATTCAATTGAAGACATAGGAAACTTTTATAATAATAATTTAATGGTAGCTGAAGTTAGCCCAACTGAAAAAGAATATAAGCATTTTTTTAAACTAACCTCTAAGTCATACAAGAAAGGCACTAAAAAGCTTTTTGTAGTATTAAATAATATAGATGGATTAACAAAAATGTATAAGAGGGGAGTTACTTTATTACCTATCTCTTTTTATGAGTTGTTAGAGACAAATATAAATCAATTCAAAAGACCATGAAGAGCCTAAGAGTGCCACATAGTCACCAAACTTAAACACTCAAAGGCTTGACAGCTCGTCCCTTGTGGACTAACCGAAATTAACATCAAGGAACGATAGAATGATAACAGAAAAGAACCAAGAGCTACTACAAAAGATTGAATTTGAGATATATAATGCAGGTATTCATGCTAAGGGATTGGCATTGGTGGTGAGTGACAGAAATGAGATGTCTATAGATAGCTTTCACAGCATAACGACAAATGGAGAAGAGGCACTTAGATATAAAGATGAGAGTGAGACAGTGCTTGAACTCATGAACCTTAATTTGATAGCACTTCAGAAAACCCTTGAAGCCGTTGGGGATATTATAAGTGACATTGTGTGAAACAAATGAAACGGTGCTACCTATTGGCATTGTTTCATTCCCTTGATATTCTGAAAAGTATTTAAAAAAAGACTTGACAACATACCGAAAATATGCTATAATTAGGAACATTAAAACAAAGGGTATAAAATGAATGTTCAAAAACAAAGAAGAGAAGTTTTTAAAGAGATTTACGGCGTGGAGCTATTCCATGAGGTACTAGAA
>NZ_JAEMVE010000129.1 GCF_029216045.1 Sulfurimonas sp. MAG313
TTATCCAAAGGCTGATTTAATTATTCCAAATGCAATAGGTACAGAGCAAGATCTAATAAATGCATTTAATATTGATAAAAATAAAATACAGGTTATTCATAACCTATTAGATATAAAAAAAATATTTGAATTACAAAAAGAACCCGTTGAAATGGATGAAAGTATTTTTACCTTTGTGACAGTAGGCCGATTTTTTGATCAAAAAAATCATTTACTTTTAATAAAAACTATGAAAGATATTAATGCTAAGCTTATTATCATTGGAGATGGTGTTTTAAGAGATGAGCTAGAGAATACTATTGTTGAATACAAACTGGAAAATAAGGTGTTTTTATTAGGGCAGCAGGCAAATCCATATAAATACTTATCAAAAGCAGACTGTTTTGTACTGAGTTCAGACTATGAAGGTTTTCCTAATGTTTTATTAGAAGCATTAGCCTGTAAGCTTCCTATTATCAGTACTGACTGTCAAAGTGGCCCAAGAGAGATACTAGCCCCAGGTTCAGATGTTAATTTCCAATTAAAAGATGATATCGAAATAGGGGAATATGGAATCTTAACAGCTGTAGGTAATAGTGAAAGCTTATTAAAAGCAATGAAACGTATTTTTACTGATTCTGTATTAAGAAAGACTTTGATTAAAAAGGCGGATACAAGAGCATCAGCTTTTGATAAAAATATAATAATTGAAGAATGGATTGGACTTCTTAAAATTAAATAAGTATATGGTATTATTCAGGATAAAAAATAAAAGAGATATGGAAGTATAAATGCAAGAGTTTTTAAAGTTAGATCAAAATAAGTTAGAATTGAAATATTTTTTTATACTTTTATTAATTGCCTTTTCTTTTAGTATTGCTATACGCATGATCTGGGTAGAACAGTTTAGTGGAATGGAAGAATTTAAATGGAATAGTCAATTAATGATTAATACAAATGACGGGTATTATTATGCCGAAGGGGCTAGAGATATTTTATTGAAAACTCATCAAGAAAATGATTCTTCACCGATAACATCTCCTTTGTCGCAACTTACAAGTTTTCTAGCTTATATTGTACCTGTTAGTTTTGAAACACTTATTTTATTTATGTCTGCTTTTTTTAGTTCGTTATTAGTAATTCCTATTATGTTAATTGGTAGAACAATCAAGCAAGATAACTTAGGCTTCATTTCTGCGCTAGTTAGTGGAATCGCATGGTCTTATTACAATAGAACAATGACTGGTTATTATGATACTGACATGTTGGTAATAGTTTTACCTACAATAGTCTTATATGGAGTGATTCAAGCTGTTTCTTCTCATAGAAATAGATGGTTGGTTTTAATTACTATTAGTATGATTTTAAATGCTTGGTGGTATCCCGGTTCATATTCTTTAAATATGGCAATGATTGCAATTGTTTTTTTATATACAATGGCTTTTGAAAGAAAAAATGTTTATTTTTATAAAATTCTACTTTTTATGGCCCTTGCAGCAATTAGCTTACCTATCTACACTAAGGTTCTTATCGCAATTGGTTTGTTTCTATGGTTTCATTTTAAAAGTATTAAAGATTTAAAAATTGTTTTAGGTTTGTTAACATTAAGTTTTATTGCAGTGGCGTTTACTGGTGGACTTGGACCTATTTTAAGTCAACTTGATGCTTATATCTTTCGTTCAACTGTTAGTTCTACTACAGGTGCAAGTTTACACTTTTATAATGTCGCTCAAACTGTACGAGAAGCTGGAAAGATTCCTTTTGAAACCTTTGCTAATCGCATTAGTGGGCATACCATTACATTTTTACTTTCAACACTAGGGTATATTCTATTATCGCTTCGTTACAGAGTTATGTGGTTAGCCTTACCAATGATGGCCTTAGGTTTTCTAGCCTTAAAGGGAGGACTTCGTTTTACGGTATATGCTGTGCCAATTAATGCCTTAGGTATAGCGTACTTGATTGTTTTTATGTCCCAAAAAGTTCCAAGTGCTTTTAAGTACTTAGTACTTATTTTAGGTTCTACGGCTGTTTTATATCCAAATATTACGCATATCATTGCGTATAGAGTTCCCACTGTTTTTAATAATCTTGAGGTTAAGGTTTTAGATAGCTTGAATAAAAATAGTTCACGGGAAGATTATGTTCTTGCTTGGTGGGATTATGGCTACCCTATTCGTTATTACGCAGATGTGAAGACACTGATTGATGGTGGCAAACACAGTGGGGATTCAAACTTTCCTGTTAGTTACGCGTTATTTGAAGAACAAGCAGTTGCAAGCAAGATGGCTAGACTTGCGGTTGAGTATACAGAAAGTGCATTTAAGCAAGAACGCAAGGGTTCATACATTCAGATGATGATGGATGACAATAATATTAGTGATCCTAATGATTTTTTATTGGCACTAGAGCAAGGTCTTATTCCTATGCCTAAGAAAACACGTGATGTATACTTTTATTTGCCATTGCGTATGTTAAATATTTTGCCAACAGTGGGACTATTTTCAAACTTGGACTTAGCTACGGGCAAAGCAAAAGTTCGACCATTTTTCTTTCAAAGTCAAAACTTTAAACAAGTTGGCAATGAAATTATTCTTAGTGGTAACTTTAAAATAGATATG
Source organism: Sulfurimonas sp. MAG313 (assembly GCF_029216045.1). Taxonomy (GTDB): domain Bacteria; phylum Campylobacterota; class Campylobacteria; order Campylobacterales; family Sulfurimonadaceae. Next base: position 2,601 of record NZ_JAEMVE010000129.1, read on the forward strand.
AAGAATGGAAACCTTATAGCTAATGATCAAGTGGTTCCTATCAATTCATTTTTAACAACACAATATGATAAAAATCGTAAATTTCAAGTTCAGAGACAAGAAATAAATCCTTCGGCACCAATGACAGTGATATATATGAAAGATATGAACAGGTTTTTAGTATTAGATGCAAAAATGTTTAACTCATCATATATTCAAATGTTTGTACTGGAACAATATGATAAAAATCTTTTTGAAATGAGTATATCTACTCCACTTGTTAAAGTGTTTAAGTTGAAAATATAATCTATGTGTGGTGTTTCTGGCTTTGTTAATATGCCTGAGGGGATTATCCCTTCTGTTTTAAATGCTTTGAAGCACCGAGGCCCTGATACTCAAAGTAGTGTGAATTTTGATAATGTAAGCTTGTTGCATACGCGTTTAGCCATTCAAGATGTTTTACATGCTCAGCAACCTATGCATTTTAATGAATTCACTTTAGTGTTTAACGGGGAGATTTATAATCATTTAGAGCTTCGCGAAGAGCTTCAAGAGTTTTCTTTTTCTACGTCTTCAGATACCGAAACCCTTCTTCATCTTCTTATTAAGTTTAAAGAAAAGGCCTTTGCTAAGCTTGATGGTATGTTTGCTTTTTGTCTTTTTGATAAAAAAAACAGGACTATGTTATTTGGAAGAGATAGGGCAGGGAAGAAACCCTTGTATTATTTTCAAGAAGGTGAGAAATTTCTTTTTTGCGTCTGAACTTAATACTATATCTTGTGTAGTTGATAGGTCAATTAATGAAGATTACATGAATGAGTATCTACGTTTAGGATTTTTTTACCAAGAACATACTCCTTTTAAAGGAGTAAAAGAATTTCCTTCTGCTTCTTATGGAATATATGACCTTAATACTAAAA